>CAYWMN010000240.1:0-5891 GCA_964459065.1 uncultured Acidobacteriota bacterium
GCCATTGCCGTTCGAGGCGATCCGTCCTTTCTGCCTCAGGTTAAGAATGAAATGACCGACAGCGTGGACATTGTGCGTTACACGGCCGCCGCCGCAATCCTAAGATTGACGTGGCCGTCCGAGGGAACAAAGGTGGCGGAATAACAATGAGGTTTTTTCCTCGGTTGGAGTTGGCGGCCGTTCAACGAAGGTCCCCAAAATAGCACGGGACGGGTCAATTGCAAGTTCACCCGTCCCGCATTTCCTCAAGCCAAGAGCAACACAAGAATATTCCGGCCGATGTTGACCCTAGCCGCCGGTCTTAAACTTGCTCCGGAATATAAAAAGGCCTTCGGTAACCGCGGTCGGCGTCGCGCAGCAACCGGTTAGCCTCATCGTCATTCACGACCTGCTGAGTATCCGGATCATATTGCAGCGTTCGTCCCAGGCGGTAAGAAGCGTTGGCCAGGTAGATCAAGGTTGCAGAGATGAAACCTTCTTCGATGGGAGCATGAAGCTCAGCCTTGTTTCGGGAGCGGACGGCATCGATAAAGTTCTGGAAATGGTCGCCGCCGCCGTTTCCAGTGGGGCCCGGCTCCTGTCCTTCGCCCATCCAGGTCTTGTAACTATCACCGCTAATGGCCAGGTAGCCTTTCGAGCCGTAAAAGATATCTCCAATCGTATTGTGGTGAGTTCTGGGCTTTGTGGATTTAAGGCCGGCCGCCGGAATCCCGGCATTCGCATGTCTGCCCAAGCCGATTTCCGCCTCGTGATTGGTAATCCAGCCCCGCACTTCAAATTCAAGCATCTTGCGGCTACCGTCCGGCATATCATACTCGTAAGCGCAATTGAGCGTGTTCGGAGTCTCCTGATCGTCTTTGAACATGAATTTGCCGCCGATCGCGGAAATCCGGTTGGGGAATTTAACCCCCAAGCCCCAGCGTGCGATGTCAAGCTGGTGGACTCCCTGGTTACCAAGGTCTCCGCTTCCGAAATCCCACATCCAGTGCCAGTTGTAGTGGAAACGATTGCGGGTAAAAGGCTCGTGCGGAGCAGGCCCCGTCCACAAGTCGTAGTGGACTCCCGGAGGAACAGGCTCGTTCGGAGTATGGCCGATGCTTGGCCGCCATTTGAAGCATAAACCCCGGGCCAGATAAACATCCCCCATAGAACCGTTCTGCACTTTCTGGATCGCTTCAATAACGCCCTGCATTGAACGGCTCTGCGTGCCGTGCTGCACGATGCGGTTGTAACGGTTCGCCGCTGTCACCAGCTGTTTCCCTTCCCACCAGTTGTGGCAGCAAGGCTTCTCACAATAAACATCCTTGCCAGCCTGGCAGCCCCAAATCCCAATGAGGGAATGCCAATGGTCCGGGGTCGCGATTGAGATGGCGTCAATCGACTTGTCCTCCAGCAATTTCCGGACGTCGACGTAATACTTGGGCTTGGGAAGCCCCATTTTTTCCATGTCCGCCATGCGCTTGCGCGCCACGTTTTCATCCACGTCGCAAATCGCCGCCACCTGGACGTTCGGAAGCTTTGAAAACTGTTTGATATGGTCAAAGCCCCGACCTCGCACACCACACACCGCCATGCGAACCTGTTCATTGGCGCCCAACACTGTTCCCGTTGCGCCGACCAAGCCGAGCCCGCTCATTGCCACCAAACCAGCGCCGGTCTTGGCTCCCGATTTCAGAAACGTCCGACGGCTGACTTCAGAATCTTTGCTCATCACGCCTCCTTCAAATTGAAACGGCCTTGCAGTTCGCTAAATATACTACAGCAGACCGCCCCGCGTTTACCCATCGCATATTTTTTTTCGAGGCGAGCCGGAGGCTCCCTATACTTATCACGAGGTCCGTACAATCAGGGCTCCCCAATCGCGGCAGATTCTTTCCCCTTGCTTCCCATCCCCAGGGCTTGTACCCTGAAAGGTTACAAGAATATTCTTCTGGAGGCTTAAATAGCATGGCAACAACTGAAACTCTTCCCCATTCTGGACAGGGGACGCAAGGCGCCCGGATGACCGAGCGCGTGCGGGAAATCCTCAGCTGGTATGAAAGCGACAATCCGGGGACCAAAACCAATATTGCGCGTCTACTGAACAGCGGGCGCTTGGCCGGCACGGGCAAACTGGTTATCCTGCCTGTCGATCAGGGCTTTGAGCACGGCCCCGCGCGCAGCTTTGCAGTCAACCCCCCGGCCTACGATCCCAATTATCACTTTGAATTGGCGCTCGAGGCGGGATGCAACGCCTACGCAGCCCCGCTCGGATTCCTGGAAGCGGCAGCGGCCCGCCACGCCGGAGAAATCCCCCTGATTCTCAAACTGAATAACCACGACGTTCTCCACGGCGAGCCTGATCCTCTTTCCGCCGTCACCGGGAGCGTCCAGGATGCGCTGCGGCTTGGGTGCGCGGCCATCGGATTCACCATCTATCCCGGCTCGTCCCACTCGCGAACCATGTACGAACAACTTCGCGGACTGGCCGCAGAAGCCAAGCGCAACGGCCTGGCCGTGGTCGTTTGGTCCTATCCTCGGGGCACAGACCTGAGCAAGGCCGGCGAGACGGGCATCGATGTGGTTGCTTATGCGGCGCAAATCGCCGCGCAACTCGGCGCTCACATCATCAAAGTCAAGCTGCCCAGCGACCACCTTGAACAGGACGCGGCCCGGAAAGTTTACGAATCCGCCAAAGTGCCCGTCAGCACCCTCAAAGATCGCGTTCACCACGTCGTCCAGAGCTCCTTCAACGGCCGGCGCATTGTCATTTTCTCCGGCGGCGCCAAGGCTGCGGACGAAAACGTGTTTGACGAAGCCCGCGCCATTCGCGACGGCGGTGGTTTCGGATCGATTATTGGAAGGAACTCTTTCCAGCGGTCCAAGCCCGAGGCGATCAAATTTCTCGGGACGATCATGGACATCTATGCCGGCGCCATCAAGTAGGGAGCGCCCCAATAGCCTGTTGCGGGACTGCGGCCATCGCAGATCCTGTGGAAACCAAAAAGGGCGGGACCTTAGGTCCCGCCCTTTTTAATTGGAATCGCTCCCTTCGCGAAGGCAAGTTCAGTTGGTGAGCCTCTGGCCGCCGTGCGGGGAGTATTTGGTCAGCACCTCATCCAGCGGCCGGGCCGCGGCCGGCACGCCTCCTTCGCCTTCCAGGCATATCTGCTTCGCTTTCAGCTTCCGGCCGTAAAGCCGCATGTTGGCGTCGCCGTCCTGCTTAAGCACGGCGCCTTTGAGCGAGATTCCGGCAAACAGCCCGCGCGACCGTGAATAGGTAAGGATTTCGGCGTGCATTTGCAAGTCGGTAGCTGCGGAGGAAGTTCGGCCAACCGGACCGCCCGCCACGGAAGCGTCGGCTCCAAGCTGGCTCTTGCTTTGCATCAGTTTTTCCGCGCCGCGCGCGTTCATAATCACCATGACGATATCTGTGGCGGAAACTCCGATCTGGAATCCGATGCTGGCGCCGCCCATTGTAAACATGGAAGGACCGCTCCAGGGTCCGTTGCCGTTGCGGCGGCAAACCAGAGCGCCTTTGCCGGCGCTTCCCCCAAACCCAAAAGCCGCCTTCTTGTAGGAAGGAATCACGGCCACGCAGACCGCCTTGTCCAGCAGGTCTCGCGGAATGCCCTGCTCGGGCGTTTTCATAATCTCGCTGACGATCTCCGCCGCCCGGTGCAGCCGCTGAACTTCACCGCCCTCGGCCGCGAAGGTCGTGGCACAGAAGGTAATTGCCAGAATTCCAGCCCATAGGTACCGCATGCTGCCTTCCTTTCTCCGCGTCCGCCCCGAATTGCAGGAGCGTCGGTTTCCATTTGATCAGCTAACATTTACCCCTGATGACTGCGCCCCAACAGAAAGAGAGTTGTTCAGACTGGTTCCCATCTGGGTCGATGATACGTCTTCCGGAAAAGATATCCAAATGGTTTCCCGGCGGCTCGCTTCGAGCCGCCGGTGCCGCAAAAGATCAGATTTGCGAATACGGCGCGGGCTTCAGCAGATAGTTCGTGATATTGGAAACAATTTGCTGGTCAGAGTATTCCGGGATGGAACTGAGCTTTTTCCACTGGGGATCGGCGCCGAAAGCCGCCCAATGCTTGTTCCGCTCCTCGACGCTGGCTGAGGCCAGCATGTAAGTCAGGTTCGGCCATCGCGGACCGATCAGCTTTTCTCCAAAGAAGACCGGATGGAAGCCGACGCGCCGGAAAATATCAATCTCGCCGCTGTTGAACATCTTAATCTTCGTCAGGTTGGCCTTCTTGGTGGCGCTTTCGTAGGTGCGCAGTTCAAAAACCCGGGGCCCGGTCGGCGGCGGCGGACTTCGGGGATGCGCCGCGAAAGCCGCCATCAGCTCGCTCTCAACCCGCACGAAAGCGGGATTCGACGCGGGAGCGTTCAGGAAATCCGCGCCGTGCTTGAGATACTCCGGGTCCGAGCGTACTCGCTCCCACGCCGTGAGCACCGATTCCGCTGAAGGGTGGGGAATCAGCATGAAGAGCGAAGGGCTCTCCGGACCAATCATCACGTTGAACACGCCGACCGGTTTGATGCCAACGCGGTTGAGAGCCGGAATCGCCGCCTCGCGCAGATAATCGTGCGTCAGGTTCACGCCCGGGCCGCGATGCAGCAGGTAATACCGCAGTTCATAAAATTCACGGGCAGCCATTCGATCCCTCCCGCCGGATGATTCGGCTCGCGCCAGCCCGGCCAAAGCCGACGCCGCCAGCGAACTTGCCAGAAAGTCCCGCCTCTTCATTGTGACCCTCACTCAAGACTCAAGTTTCACCCCAAATCCGTATCTCTGATTTTGTTATTGTAGGGCATTTCGTCAAGGAAAGTGCGTGGATAGCGTCGCACTATTTTTGACCCAATCCATGACCTGGGTGAATATAATAGGAGGGTTGCGCCATGAAAAACTTTCAACTTCAAGCCTCCTTCATTGCCGCATTCCTGCTGCTGATGTTTCTCTCGCCGTTTGCGAACGCTGCTTCCGCTGCGCGCGCGGCCGGGATAAGCAAGCCCGCCGCCACACAGGAGGTCGCCGATGATATGGCCGACGGCCAGGTCAAAAGTGTTGAGTGCAAAGGCCGGGCATTGGACATGGTTTTCGACGCCTCGGACGAAATCCTGCGCCTCCACACGGACAATTACTTTAAAGTCGACTTCAGCGCTATCAATTTCACGCCCAAAGGCGTCATGAACCCCTGCAAGCGGGCCAAGGGAATGTACGCTCGCGTTTACTACAACCACGTCAAAGACCACCCCCACAGGGGCATTCTGGTTGCCGTCGAGTTCAGGAAATAACCCTGTAATGGCTGGCAGTCAGTTAGAGAAACCTACAGAAGCTTTGCAAAAGCCGCGGCACCCTTCTAACAGCGGACAGCCCCATTAGAAAATCACCTTCTTGCATTTGAAGCCCGTGGGTTGTATATACCGTTGTCATGTTCTATACATCACGCAGCTTGAGGAGGGAAAGCAGATGAAGAGCCTTCGGCAGGGCGTTGTCTCAGCGCTTGTTTTCGCCAGTCTGATTCCCGGAACTGTTCTGGCAAGCAAGCCGATGCCTCAGCCGAAAGCTTTGATGCTGCGCGCGCTGAAGCTGACGGATATTCGCGCGAAGGGCAGCCCGCCGTTCCGGTTGCAGGGCGACGTTACGATCTTCCACACCCGACACGGCAACATCGAGGGGACCTACACTCTGATTTGGCAGTCTCCTAAAAAGTGGCGGGAAACAATTTCATTGCCTGGCTATATCCAGGTTCGATTGCTTGATGGAAACAAAATGTGGCGACAACGGAGTTCGCCAATCATCCCTTTGCAGGTATTCAGGGTGCAACGCGCCTTGAATTTCGGCAACTGGCTGAGGTCCCTGCCCGGCGAGAAATTTCAAAAAATCAAATTACAAGTAA
>CAYWMN010000241.1:0-5838 GCA_964459065.1 uncultured Acidobacteriota bacterium
GCGCAGGCTCTAGCTTTAACAGCACCGTTGCGTGCGCCGGGACGCGGGCGGTGTATTGCTTCCGGAAGGTTCCCTTGTTGCGGCGCTGCCAGAGATCGCGGACGCGCCACGGGCCGGAAATTCCAAGGCCGCTCCAGTGGAGGGTGATCTGGTGCGGCGCGGCGGCTCGATTCAAAAGGGCGACGGCTTTTGAACCGCCGCTGAGCGGCTTGGCCCAGACCTGAAGTTTTCCGTCATCCGACTGGCTTGCCACACGGGCCTGCCGGCCCAGCGGGTCCTGATCGATCGCGATCACTTCCTGGTTGGTGATAATCGCCCGGGCGTAGCGGGGCATGTGGAAGACGTCATTGCCGAGGACGAGCGGCGCGGCCACCATAGCCCACAGGCTGAACTGGGTTCGCTCTTCGGTTGGGTTGAGGCCGCCCGGAACGCCCACCTCGAGCATGTCGGGATAGTTCCAGCCTTTGCCGGGCCCGACATCTTTGCTGTCAGGATGCTGGTTGGCGTCGAGGTTCCTCATCAATCCGCCCCACGAGCCGCCGATCGTGGATTTGTGATCCCAGTTGTCGATATCCGGGCCGGTCCGCCAGAAGGTGCCGGCATTTCTTCCCCACAGCCAGGGATCGCCTCTGCCCCAGGAGCAGATTTCAATAATAAAAGGACGGTGGGTCGCCTTGATCGCCTCCGCAAACTGCAGGTATTGGGTCTTGGGATCGAGGCCCGCCGCCTTGCCGCCGCACCAGTCGATTTTCACTCCGTCAAAGCCCCATTGCGCCCACCGCGCGGCGTCGTCGCGATAGTGTCCCAGAGAGCCCGCGCCAAAAAAAGTGCGGCCGCATTTCTTGACTCCCGCATCCGTATAAGTCCGCACTTTGAGTCCGCGCTGGTGAATGTAGGCGGTGACGGGGCGAAACCCGTGAGGGAATAGTTTCAGGTTCGGTTCGATTTGGCCGTTCTTGTCGCGGTCGTGGTCGTAGCACTCAATGGTCAGATATGTGTACCCGAGATCCCGTAAGCCGGAAGTGGCAAAAAAATCCGCCAGCCTCCGGTAGTACGGAGCGCCCCATTGGTACCGGCTGCCGCAGTGGTCGAAATTCCAGGGCTCCCACCCCATGGGCGGCACGCGGTTGCCGGGCGGCCAGGCTGCGGCAACGCTTGCCATCATCAGCATCAGAACCAGGGCCCACCCCAGCTTTCGAGCCGGATTGAACGGCCCGATCGGCGCTGGAGAAGAATTATTGCGAGCGATGGGGTCAGTTTTCTGCGAACCAGTGAACATGGACGCTCCTTGGGTTGGGGCAAATCTCGCCATCCGCGGCGCTTCGATGCCGGCCGGAGGCCGGAGCTGCGTCGGGGTAGCACAAACATGCGCGGTGAGGACACCGCGCGTACAGAAAAGCCGCAGACCCCAATTTGTGGGGTCTGCGCTATCGGCCCCAAACCGGCGGTTCGTGTTACCCGCTGAAGTTCTACTTAATGCCCACGACCATGGAATCGGGACCCGTGAGGTGCTCGACGCGAGTCTCACGGAAGCCTGCCTTCTTCATCCATCCGCAGCAGTCGGTTCCGGTGTAGTCGAACCCTCCCTGGGTTTCGATCAACATGTTGAGGCTGGCCAGCAGGCCGAAAGCGTTGGCTCTGCGGTCGTCATCAATCACCGCGTCATAGACGACCAGCGCGCCGTTTTTGGGCAAGGCCTTGGCGGCTTTGGAGAGGAGCGTCAGTTTCTCTTCCAGGTTCCAGTCATGCAGGATGTGCCCCATCACCAGAACGTCGGTTTCGGGCAGAGGGTCCTCGAAGAAGTTGCCGGCATGGAAGTTCAGGCGCGGCCGCAGCCCGAAGGAGTGGACGTACTCTTCAAAATAGGGCTGCACGGCTGCCAGATCGAACCCGACGCCCTCGACGTGTTCGTGCTTGAGGGCAATCTGCGCCGGCAGTCCGCCCTGCGCCGTGCCGATATCGGAGAAAGTCTTGTATTCGCTCCAGGGAAATTTTGCGGCGATGGCCTTGGCGGCGCCCATGCTGATGGCGGTCATGGCTTGCAGAAAGCCCCGCATCCGCTGGGGATCGGAATAGAGCGCGGCAAAAGGTTCGCCGCCCTGCTTGGCTTCATTCTGGGGACGCCCGGTGCGCAGCCCTTCGGTGAGCGAGCCCCAGTGGTGGTAGAGTCGGGCATTGGCCATTTCCAGTATGCCGCCGACGTAAGTCGGCTTGGCTCGATCGAGAAAGAGATCCGCCTCGCGGGAGTTCGAGTAATGGCCGTCCCGGCGCTCCAGGATTCCCAGCGCCACCAGCGCATCAAGAAAATCCGCGGCGCTTCTCATGTGTAACCCGAGCGACTGAGAAAGCTCGTCCAGTCGTGCAGGTCCTTGGGCAAGCTGCGTAAAAACGTCCAGCTCCACGGCGCTCAGCAGCGTTTTGGAACTCCAAAATCCCAGCCCGAGCTGCAACAATTTGTCAGGCGCCGGAGGCGCTCCGCCGTCCGGCCGCACGGGCGCCTCATTTTGAGTCGATGTATCCATACCCCACCCCTTCAATTTTTGAATGGCTTGCCCCGGCAAGCAGTCGATTCATGGTATCTGAAAAAAACGGGCCGCGCGGGAAAAATTGCAGGCACCGACTAAGGCGGGCGTGCGAACGAAACGGGCAGGGGACTTAAAGCGCCATCACATCCGCGCAGACTTGCGGAACAGGGCCATGTGCTTGCGCATCTCCTGGTTGCCGGGGTCGATTGCCAGGGCTTTCTGCTGAACCTGGACAGCCTGCTGATATTGCCTGTTTCGATAAAGGGCTTCGGCGAGGGTGTCGAGATATTCCGCCTGTTTCCAGTGCGTCAGCTTGACCGCTTGCCGGGCCTGCTGAAGAGCTTCCGAGGGATTGCGGTACCGCGGGTTCGCGGCGGTTGCCAGCAGCCAGGCCAGATTGTTATGGGCCATCGCAAGGCCGGGCTTCATCCGCAAAGCCGCCCGGTAATGCTGGATGGCTTCCGGATACAAGTGCTGAGCGGCGCACAGATCGGCCAGACCCTGCTGCGCGCCGGCGGATTTGGGATTTTTTCCCACCGCCGCCTCCAGGTACTTTTGCGCTTTGCCGGGGTCTCCCTGCCGTTGATAGGCGACGGCTAATCCCAGCTCTGCCTGCGGAGAACCGGGGGTCAGCCGCAGGGCGGTTTGGTATTGCCGGATCGCTTCAGCCGTACGGTTCCGGCTGAGATCAAGCGAGGCCACGGCTTCATAAGGGCGTTCATCATTCGGGTTCAGGCGTTCGGCCTGTTTGAAGAGCTCGCGCGCCCGGCCGTCCTGGTGATGATTGCGGAACTCGATTCCCTGCCGGATCAGCCGGGTCGCCTGAAGCGAAGCCCGGTAATGGCCGGCGGTGGCAAACATCGCCACACCCACAATGGCGATGGGGAGCACGACGATCTGCTGTGGGAGCCTGGAGAATATCCAGGCGCGAGCCGGCCATGCATGGGGAGGCGGAATCAGTCCCGCCAGCGCCATGCCTCCCAGCAAGCCGCCCAGGTGTCCCCAGTTGTCAATCATGTGCGGCAGGGAAAGGCCGATGACGAAGTTGAGCGCAATCAGAACCACCATGCCCCAGCCAAAAGCGAGCTTCCAGCGCCAGGGCACCACTTCCGGATGCAGGTATCCGGTGACCAGCATGGCTCCGGCCACGCCGAAAATCGCCCCGGAAGCTCCGGCGGCCACGTTGTTGGACATTTCCATGGACAGCAGCGATCCGGTGATGCCGGCGCCGACATAGATGAGGGAAAAGCGCCCGTAACCATAAACCTGCTCGAGGATCGGTCCCAGCAGGTAGAGCGCGTACAGGTTGACGACGAGATGAAACCAGCCGATGTGGAGAAACATCGGCATCACCAGCCGCCAGTATTGGCCTTGCCGGAGGTAAGGGCCGTAGGAAGCGCCGAAATTCAGCAGGACGCCCAGGTGCTGGGAGCCGCCCGCCAGTGTTTCCAGAATGAAGACGGCGACGCACAAGGCGACCAGAACCAGCGTGGCGATGGGCCAATAGCGGGGCCATCGGTAGGAGAACCGCGGCAGGCGGCGCGTGGTCAGATGATATCCGTCAAACGGCTTCATGCTTTGCCCCGTCGCTGTCGGCAGGCGGCAGGTTGAATGGGAGAGCCGGGTGAACAAGAGACCGCCTCAAAGCGCGGCGGCGAGCCGTTGCCAGCGTTCATCCCGTCCTCCCTGGAATCTTGGTTCCGAGGCCAAATTATACCATTCCTCCCGCCGGCGGTACCGGGTGCGCGTTTCGGTTGACCGAATGTCCCGGCCTGCGACCGGTTATCGGGCTTGATGCCGCCCCTGGGGGATGCTCTATCCTCGGCCTGAGGGGCGTGCTAGTATGTTATTCATGAACAGATTATCCATTGAATACAGGCGTCGTTTCGGCTTTTATGTTGTTTCTGCGTTGGCTCTGGGGGCGCTTTGCCTTGCCTGCAACCCTGGAGCTTCCGCGGCTTCAAACCCCTGGACGCCGAGCCAGGTGGTTGAGCCCGCTACGCTTGCCAGGGAACTGAAATCATCCACAAACAAGCCCCTGCTTTTGCAGGTGGGATTCCGCCGTCTTTATGACCAGGGTCACATTCCCGGCTCCGAGTATTGCGGGCCGGCTTTCCGGCCCGGCGGCATCGCCAAGCTGAAGAAATGCCTGGCCGGCGTGCCGCATAACCGGGCGATTGTGATTTACTGCGGCTGCTGCCCCTGGCAGGAATGCCCGAATGTTCGCCCGGCCTTTGAGGCGGCCAAGCGCATGGGCTTCACGCGGCTCAAGGTGCTTGATATCCCCCACAATTTCGGCCGCGACTGGGCGCAGCAAGGTTACCCGACCGAGCGATGAACCACCCCGAAGCCGCAGCGGCATCGAGACGCGTTTGGCGGGGAACCGCAAGGCCGATGGCGGCATCTAATAATTATAGGATTGCAGCAGGTCAGGAGTTTGAGTTATGTGGAACAACTTTAAGACGACGATCCTTCTGGCGGGCTTAACGGGCGTGTTCCTGGCCATCGGCCAGTTGTGGGGCGGCGAGCGCGGGGTAATCATTGCCCTGGTTCTGGCCGGGGTCATGAACATGGGCGCTTACTTCTTCTCGGACAAGATTGCGCTTTCCACGTCGGGGGCGAAGCCGATTTCGCGCGAGCAAGACCCGCGCATTTACGAGATTGTCGAGCGGCTGGCGGCGAAGGCCGGAATTCCGGTCCCCAAAATCTATAAGATTCCCACCGACTCCCCGAACGCTTTTGCCACGGGCCGTAATCCGAACCATGCTTCGGTGGCCGTCACTCAGGGCATCCTTCAGATCTGTGACGACGATGAGATTGAAGGCGTGCTGGCCCATGAGCTTGGCCACGTGAAGAACCGCGACATCCTCACCAGCGCCATCGTGGCCACCCTTGCCGGTGCCATCACGCTGATTGCCCGGATTGTTTTCTGGGGTGAAATGTTCGGTTTCGGCGGTGGTGGAGGAGACCGCGAAGGCGGAGCGCTTTCGGCGCTTGCCATGATGATTCTGGCTCCGCTGGCCGCGATTCTGATTCAACTGGCGATTTCGCGCTCGCGGGAGTACGAGGCGGACGCGACCGGAGCCCGCATTACCGGGAATCCTCAGGGCCTGGCGCGGGCGCTCAAAAAGATTGACGAGTGGTCCAAGCGCGTGCCCATGCAGGTTTCGCCCTCCATGGCGCACCTGTATATTTGCGCGCCGCTCACTGGGCGCCAAATGTTCTCAAACCTGTTCTCCACGCACCCGCCCATCAAGAAGAGAATCGAGCGGCTCGTCGGTCCGGGATATTTCTGATGCGTGCGCCGTCCCCC
>CAYWMN010000242.1:0-5827 GCA_964459065.1 uncultured Acidobacteriota bacterium
ATTCTTACTACAACTGCACCGCCTGCCGCCGCTGCCACTTTGATTGTCCCATGGGAATTGACCACGCGTTGATCACCCACCTGGGCCGCTACATCCTCTCCGAGATTGGCATTGCGCCACGGGCGCTTGTCGTGAGTACCCGGGAGCAGTTGATCGGTGCCACGGGTAATACCTCTGCGATTCCAGTTCCCGCGCTCATCGACACGCTGGAGTTCCTAACGGAAGACATCCAGGACGAAAAAGGGGTTCACGTACCTTTCCCGATCGATCAGGAGGGCGCAGAGTACATCTTCTTCACAGCGGTCTCCGACTACATGATGGAAGCAGAAACCCTCAAGGGCATTGCGACCGTCATGAAGGCCACGGGTGACAGCTGGACGATCGGCACAGGCTATTACGACGGCATCAATTACGGACTTTTTTACAGTGACCAGATCATGGAGCACGTCCTCCAGAAGATCCAGGCGGAGGCGAAAAGGCTCAAGGCTAAGAAAATCCTGATGGGTGAATGCGGCCACGCTTCGCGAACTGCGAAATACTTCTATCCCACCTACTGCGGCGGTAAAGACGCACTGCCGGTGATCAGCATCATGGAGTACACGCAGCAGGCATTGAAAGAGGGAAAGATCAAGCTCGACCCGAAGATCGTCTCTGAAAGGGTGACCTACCACGACCCCTGCAACTTTGCGCGAACCGGTTGGATTGTAAATCAGCCCCGCGAAGTGCTGAAGGCCTTTTGCCAGGACTACGAGGAGATGAGTCCGAACGGCCGCAGCAATCTCTGTTGCGGAGGCGGAGGCGGGACGGTTTCCATCGATGAGGTCCGGCCCTTCCGAACCATGGTGAGCGGAAGGCTTAAGGCGGAGCAGATCCGCAGGACAGGCGCCAACTACTGTGTTGCCCCCTGCGCTAACTGCAAGAAGCAATTGCGCGAGCTGGTGGAAGATCAGGGCGTGGAGTGTGAAATCGTCGGCCTGCATGACCTGATCTACAAAGCCATCATCCTTCCGCCGGATCCCAAGCCTCAAGAAGAATCGGAGGCATCGGCCGATGGATCAGTCTCATTGTCAACGGGAGGCAAGTCGTGACGGCATGGATTGATTTTGCGCGGGGCCCGCTCTTCCGCCTGTGCTTTGCACTAATGGTGCTGGGGTTGCTGCGCATTGTCCTGATCACCTTGCTGGGCGTAAGGGAAGCCTATCAAAGGAACTCTGACAAGATCGTGTCCTGGAAGGAAATTCGCCGCCAGACCGTGGGTTGGCTGTTTCCTGTCGGGCGGCTCTGGAGACAACGGCCGGTCTACAGCGCCATCTCATTTCTGTTTCACATCGGGATGATCGTGACGCCGCTGTTTCTGGCCTCTCACGTCCTGCTGTGGCGGAACGCCGTGGGGTTCGGCTGGCCGGCGCTTCCCCATCACGTGGCGAACTGGCTGGCTCTGCTGGTGATCGTTACAGGAACAGCGATCTTCCTGGGCAGGGCGCTTCACTCCGGTGCGCGAAAGCTGAGCAAGTTTCAGGATTACCTCTGGCCCCTGCTGATTATGACACCGTTTGTTACAGGCTATCTTGCGTCCAACGCCGTGATCGGCCCGCGAACCTACCAGGAAATGATGCTGGTCCATATTTACGCCGGTGACCTCATCCTGCTGATGATTCCTTTCACCAGACTCGCGCACTGCGTGCTGTCGCCTCTATCGCAACTGGTGACGGGCGTCGCCTGGAAATTCCCGGCGGGGGCCGGTGACCGGGTTGCCGAAACTTTAGGATTTGCCGACCGCCCCACCTGGTTGCCCAATGCGCGGCTTACCACGGAGCCTAAGGTAACGGAGCCAGCTACGAAGGGAGCGATCACGAAATGAAAGCAGCGATCCTGACCGACACCACCAAATGCATCGGATGCAGCGAGTGCGTGCTGGCCTGCAAGAAAACCCATCACCTGAAGGAGGATGTCCCCCGCCGCTGGGACTCGAATGACGGGCTTTCCGCACGGAACTGGACTGCGGTGATTGGCAGACCCGACGACAAATTTGTGCGTAAACAATGCCGGCATTGTCTGGAGCCGGCCTGTGTTTCCGCCTGTCCGGTGGGAGCCATGCACAAGACCAAGCTTGGCCCGGTGGTCTACGACAGTGCCAAGTGCATCGGTTGCCGTTATTGCATGATGGCCTGCCCGTTCGGCATTCCCCGCTATGAGTGGAGCAGCGTGGTGCCTTACGTTCGCAAGTGTATTCTTTGCTACGACACGCGGTTGAAATACGGCCGGCAGCCCGCCTGCACCGAAGTGTGCCCAACCAAGGCTACGATTTTTGGCGATCGCGATGAACTCATTGCCGAAGCTCACCAGCGCCTCCGAAACAATCCCGGCAAATATCACAACCGGGTCTGGGGCGAACATGAGGTCGGCGGAACTTCGGTGCTCTACATCTCCGACATCGACTTGTCGTTCCTCACCTACGGAGAACATTTTGGCGACAAGCCTCTTCCGCAAAGAACCCGCGTGGCAATGGATGCCGTCCCGTTCGCATTTCTTGGCATGGGCATGGCAATGACAGGCCTGTATTGGGTCATTGGCCGCCGCACGAAGCTCCAGGCTGAGCACGCTGGCGAGAAATCGGAAGGTAAGGAAGGTCCGGAGGAATAAATGGAAAGGGTCGCGCGGCTTAAACTGATTCTCTGGACGTTCGTGGGCCTGGCCGCGGCGGTTGCAACCGCTCGTTTTCTGTTCGGTCTCGGAGCGACCACCCACCTGTCGGATGCTACGCCGTGGGGGTTGTGGGTTGGCTTTGACGTGATGGGCGGCGTGGCACTGGCCGCCGGGGGCTTTGTCGTCACTGCGACTGTCTACATTTTCAAACTGGAAAAATACCATTCCATCGTCCGGCCCGCGGTCCTGACTGCGTTCCTTGGCTACGTCGCCGTGGTGGTGGGGCTGCTGTTCGATCTCGGATTGCCCTGGCACATCTGGCACATGATGATTTATTGGAACCCGCACTCACCGCTGTTTGAAGTCGGCTGGTGCGTGATGCTTTATCTCACCGTGCTGACCCTGGAATTCTTTCCCGTGCCCGCCGAAGATGTTTCGGCGCTGGCGCGGGTGCGGCGCTTCCTCATCAAGTTCCGCATTCCACTGGTGGTGCTGGGCATCGCGCTTTCGACTCTGCACCAGTCTTCACTGGGTTCTCTGTTTCTGATCATGCCCTATCGGCTGTTCCCGCTGTGGTATTCGCCGATTCTGCCAATTCTCTTTTTCGTGTCAGCCGTCGGCCTGGGGCTGCTGATGGTGATTTTTGAAAGCCATTTCACCGCCTACCTCTACCGGCGAAAACCCGAAACCCGCTTAATGGGTCCGCTGGGAGTCGCAACGCGCTGGATCCTGGTCCTTTACCTGGTCCTTCGTTTTGGCGATCTGGCGTTTCGCGGGCAACTGCATTACCTGTTGGGGGGGCAGTGGCAGGTCAAGCTTTTCTGGTTTGAAATTGCGGTTATGGTGGTCCTCCCGCTCGTGCTTTTGTTCTCTCCGCAATTTCAGAAACGGACAAACTGGCAATGGGTTGCCGTGTCCATCGGCATTGTGGGCATCGTGCTGAATCGCATCGACGTGGGCGGATTGGCCGATCTTAGCCGCGGAAACAGGCTTTACTTCCCCGAATGGACCGAAATCATAATCAGCCTGGGGATTGTGGCGGCGGCAACGCTGGTCTTCCTCTTCATGATCGAGCATTTCAAGGTTTGGGAGCAGAGGCCCGCGGACCCGGATGCCGACCCGCAGAAGCTGCCGGAACTCAACAAGGTTGGTTTCACCTGGCTGGGCACGCCGGTGATTGCCGGCCGCGTTAAGTACTCTCTGGCTTTTGTTATTGCAGCGGGCGTTGGCTTCTTTTTCCTCGGCAATCCCCACGCCGCAAGCCAGGGGATTGAACCGATTCCGGTCCATCGGGCACGCGGGGACGTGGTCTACCTCACGGCAAGCATGGCGCAGAAGGCACTGCCGCAGTCGCCCGGCAGCCACCAAGGCGTTCTCTACCTGGATGGCGACCTGACAGGTTGGGGAGTGACTTTCTACCACTATAAGGAGATTCAACGCAACGGAGGCTCGAAGTCGTGTGTTCTGTGCCATCACATGAATATGCCTCGCGACCAGGCCTCCGGCTGCTACGAGTGCCACCAGCATATGTACACCACGAGTGATGCCTTCCGGCACGCGTGGCACGCATCTCCGACGGGCGCGAATCTTGCCTGTGTGGAATGCCACGCCCGGGGATACTCGCGAAGCGCTGCACACGTCAAACCCTGCGTCGATTGCCACAAGCACCTGGTTCCTGCCGGCGCTGCAATCAAGATCAAGACTTACACGGCGCCTTCGTACGTGGACGCCATGCACAAGCTCTGCATTGGCTGCCACGCCAAAGTCGCCCTAAAGGAGAACAAGCCTGAAATCGCCCGCTGCGCGGAATGCCACAAAGGGAAACTGAATTTTTCCGACGCGGAAAACCTACTCTACCGTCGCCGGGCACTAGCGGGACGTTTGGTCGTGCTGCCGCCCGCCAAGGCCAGCGAGGTCAAATAAACACCCGGACGGAAAACCGAATACGTCCATACCGAGAGGAGATCTAACATGAGTCGACTTGTACCACCCCACGGAAGTCCCGAACTGAAACCGCTGCTTCTGAGCGGGCAAGAAAGGAAGGAGGAAACCCAAAGGGCCGGAGGCCTGAAGAAGGTTCCCATGACCAGCCGAGAGACCAGTGATCTGATCATGATGGGAATCGGCGCCTTCACGCCGCTGGATGGCTTTATGGGAAAAGATGACTGGAAGAATTGCTGCGAGAGGTTCGCACTGCCCAGTAAGCAAGACCTTTTCTGGCCCATCCCGATCACTCTTTCCGCCACTGAGGAGCTGGCGAAATCCATATCCATTGGAGAGGAAGTGGCCCTTTGGGACACTGAAACCAACACTCTGATGGGAACCATGAAGGTTGCCGAGAAGTACAGCATCGATAAGGAACTCGAATGCAAAGAAGTGTTCAAGACGACTGATCCGGAGCACCCCGGAGTTCAAAAAGTAATGAACCAGGGTGCCGTGAACCTGGCCGGTCCCGTCAAGGCGGTGTCGGAATCGTTCTTCCCGGAAGAGTTTAAGGGGATTTATCAAACTCCCGCCGACGCCCGCAAACTTTTTGAACAGCGGAATTGGAGCACGGTCGCGGCGCTGCAACTGCGCAATCCCATGCACAACTCGCACGCTTACCTGGCGTGGATCGCCATCGAAGTCTGCGACGGCGTTTACATCCACCAGTTGCTGGGCAAGCTGAAGCCCGGCGATATCCCGGCGGATGTCCGGGTGCGCGCCATCGATGCGCTGGTGAACAATTACTTCCGCAAAGACCGCGTGATCCAGGGCGGCTATCCGATGGAAATGAGGTACGCGGGACCTCGCGAAGCCTTGCTGCATGCCGCGTTCCGCCAGAACTACGGCTGCTCGCATCTGATCGTCGGCCGCGACCACGCCGGGGTCGGCAACTATTACGGGCCGTTTGATGCCCATACGATTTTCCATGAGGTGCCGACCGGCGCGCTGGCGATCCAGCCGCTCTGCATGGACTGGACGTTCTACTGCTTCGAGTGCAAGAGCATGGCTTCGATGAAGACCTGCCCGCATGACAGCAAGGCCGTCATCGACGAAGACGGCAACTACAAGGGTGGCGCAAGGCTTCTGCTTTCGGGAACCCTGCTTCGCAAGCTGATGAGCGAGGGGAAACCGGTTCCGGCAGAGTTCTCGAAGCCGGAAGTGATCGCCGTCCTGAAGGAGTATTACGACCACCTCG
>CAYWMN010000243.1:0-5817 GCA_964459065.1 uncultured Acidobacteriota bacterium
ATCGCCCGCACCCGCTTTCGATTTTTGAGGCCATGCCGCCGGGTTTCGGATAAAATCCTCCGGGCATCAAATTCCAAGGGGAGGATCAATCATGAAGTTCTCCGCAGCGTTATTTTGCATGGTCATGGTTCTGCTTGCCGCGGGAAACGCGCGGGCACAAAAAGTCGAGCTATTGTGGCCCGGCGGCGCGCCGGGAGCGATTGGCAATACAGCAGCAGACCAGCCGACTCTGACGGTTTTCTTGCCGAAAGCGTCGAAAGAGGTTGGCACGGGGGTAGTGGTCTGCCCGGGAGGAGGTTATCACTTTCTGGCCACGGACAAAGAAGGCATCCAGCCGGCGAAGTGGCTCAACTCATTGGGAATCGCCGCCTTTGTCCTCAAGTACCGGATCGCCCCGCGCTACCATTACCCGGCGGAAACCGAAGATGGCGAGAGGGCCGTCCGGTTTGTCCGTTTCCACGCTGCGGACTACGGAATCTCGCCGCAGCGCATCGGAATTTGGGGATTCTCCGCGGGCGGGCATTTGGCATCCACCGTTGGCACTCATTTCGACGAAGGAATGAAGGATGCGGCGGACCCGATTGATCGTGCGAGTGACCGGCCGAACTTCATGATCCTTTCCTATGCGGTGATTTCCTTCACCACGCCCTATACCCACCAAGGTTCCATGCATAACCTGCTGGGTCCTCACCCCAATCCGAAGCTGGTTCGCTCCCTGTCCAACGAGCTTCAGGTAACTTCCCGGACGCCGCCGACGTTTCTGTTTTCAACCGACTCCGACCGGACGGTTCCGGCTGAAAACAGCGTCCTGTTCTTTCTGGCGCTCCGCAAGCATCACGTGCCGGCCGAGCTGCATATTTTTCGCCGCGGGCCTCATGGCGTAGGTCTTGCGCAGACCTACTCATCGCTTTCAATCTGGCCCACGTTGCTGGCCAATTGGCTGCGAGTCCAGGGAATGCTGAGATAGAACGAGGCGGCGGCAAGGGGTTATCGGTCCGCTCCCAATGACGGGAAAGCTTTCAACCTCAAGCGATACCCCCGTCGATTCCGGCCGCCTGGCATCCCAATTCGAGCTCTTGGTACAATTGGCCGGAAAGGCACAGAGGAGATGCCGGAACTTAAGATCACCCGATGGCCAAGCGGAAGGCCGCTTGATCAGAAAACGGTCGCAGAGGCCTGGAAGCAGGATGGCTTCGGATGCAACCTGTGGGTTGACGAGCCCGGCCAGGCCTGGCTCGATTTCATCCATTCCACCGACGAGCGTGTCCTGGTTCAAGAAGGCGAAATAGAGTTTGAAGTCGAAGGCGCACGCGCGATGTTGGGTCCAGGCGATGAAGTCTTCATTCCAAGTGGAAATCTCCATAGCGTTTGGAATCGGGGTTCTTCAACAGCAAGATGGTTTTACGGGTACCGGCATCAATGACGATGGGTTGATCAGGGTTCGCGCAGCCTGCTGCGCAACGTCGCAGCACTTGATTAAGAACAGGCCATAGGATGAGGAAGAAAGAACCTGCGGGGAAGTCATCGGAAAGCTCTCCCGAGCCTGAACCCACACGAGAAATCCGTTTCGACGGGAGGAATGTTTGCCTCAGCTTTCAGGGTTACCCGCGGATAAGCCCCTGGCAACGGGGATAAGGGTCGTACGGTCCGTATCGATCGTCGTCCTGGTCATGATCCTGCTGGTTCTGACCACCATCGGTTTGCTGGGACTGGTGCTGCACTTCAAAGAGCGGGAGCAAGTTGTTCTGCCGAAGCCGACCGGTCCCTATGCGGTTGGCCGGTCGCTTTTTGACTGGAAGGATCCCAACCGCACCGATCCCTACTCCAAATCCATCGGCAAGGACCGGGAACTCATGGTCTGGGTGTGGTATCCGGCTACGCCGGCTCCGGGCTCGAAGCCAGCCGAATATATCCCCTCCGCCTGGGCCTCTGAGCTCCCATGGCGGCCCATGACTATCCCATCCAAAGTTCGGGTCCATGCGGTTCCAAATGCACCTCTGGCAGGCAAAGGGAAATCGTATCCGGTCGTGGTTCTTTCCACCGGCTTCGGAAATCTGCCCAGTGATTACACGTCCTTGATTGAAAATCTCGCCAGTTACGGTTATGTCGTCCTGGGAATTACCAATACCTACAGCGCCCCGGTGGTGCGCTTTCCCGACGGGCGGGTGGCGCGGCACCTGCGCGCCGCCTCTTTCCCTCGCGGATCGAGGCAGGCCATCGAGGCTGCAGGCAACCGCATCGTGAAAGTCTGGGCGGCCGACGTGCACTTCTCACTCGACAGGCTCCAGGAAATGAACTCCAATCCCAAGAGCCGCTTTTACGGACGTCTGGATTTCACCAAGGTAGGGCTGATGGGCGATTCTCTTGGCGGCGCCGTGGCCGCTGAAGTCTGCTCTTCCGACCCTCGCTGCAAGGCAGGCATCGACATAAATGGAAACCTCTTTGGGAGCGTCCTCAAAACAGGAATCAAGCGGCCTTTCCTGTTTCTCTTGAGCGATTGGACGCTCGGCCCCTCATGGGTGCAGAAAACACTCTCGGGAGTTTCGCTCCGCAGAATCAAGGAGCATGAGTCTGAAATCCAGCGCCAGATGCAGGAAGTTTGCCGGGGCTTTGCCGGCTGCTGGGACACCCACATCAAGGGAACCCGCCATTTTAACTTTACCGATGTCGCGGTGCTCTACAGTCCCGGCCTCGAATGGGCGGGCTTTCTTGGGCCCGTCGACGGCCGAGCCGGGCTTGCGTCCGCAAGCTCCTGCATTCGCACTTTTCTCGACACCACCTTGAAACAGCCGTCTTCCACTCCGGCAATACCGGGAAAAGAAGCCGGGTGCCACTATGAGCGGGTCGGGAACGCCGCGCTTCAAGCCCCTTAAGACGAGGTTCGTGAAGGACGGTCCCGGGCCGGGACTCATTTCACCCCAGGTCCTCGATTCACTTCGGACCTGCCAGCACATAGTGGCGCTTTCTCGCATCCCAGGAGTAGCGGAGTTGTTTCGATTCCGAAGGACAGCAAACAGGGTCGACGGATTTCCAAACGGGTTTTGAAACCTGCACCCGCTCAGGGGAAATATCGAGAACCCGCATGTAAACTCCCCCGGCTTGAAACACCTGCCGAACACGCCCGCCGGAGCACGCCAAGCCTACCAGATAGGTCCATGATCCTGATCCGGAGAGGTGATCCCGAAAAAGCGTCAGGAAGCGGATGCCTTTGGTGGCTTCAGGCTTTACCATCACGTCCCGCGTTATGGTCGTTCGCCAGTCCGGCCTTTTATCACCGCCTTCGGACTCCAGAGCAACTCCATGGCGGAAGTGGAAAATTTGCTCCGCCGCCGGCCCGTTGCCGCCGATGACAATCGTGCGATTTGCAAAGTCGACCTTCGCAATGTCCGTGCAACCTGCCGCCAAGGTCATCGATGGCAGAAGGATCAACAAGCAAACGGAAACAAGGATCTTTTTCATGGGTACTGCCTAAAATCCGGCGCCCCTTTTTGCTGAGGCAGGCCGGATTTCTATCAGAAGACGGATAGAAACGTCCCTTGCCGGGCCCGTTTGGTCCAGGCCGAAGAAACCCTAAGTGTACCGCCGCGCCGGGCGGGTTCCAACCGGTGCCCCCTCGGCTAGCCGATAATTTAAAAATAGGGTTGAGGCTTTTGGCGCAACATGATAAAAGCAATTCTCTAAATCGTTAAGAAGGAGAGTGTCGATATGGGCCGCAAGACCGATCATGGGAATCTCAGCCGCAGGGCGCTGCTTCGTGCCATGGGGGCAGGAACCGCTGCCGCTATTTCAAGCCAAGCCGTCGCAGGCTCAACGGGGCCGGCCGTTCATCGACCTGCGGAAAAACCCTTATCGAGTTGGGATGAAGTCAACGCCGTCGATGCGGCAAGAGAGCGCCAGCATCAACAGCGAATGGCCTGGTTTCATGAAGCGAAATTCGGCATGTTCATCCATTGGGGTCCCTGTTCGTTGGCAAGCGTTGAAATTTCCTGGCCGATCATGCGGCCGCAACCCAAATGGCCTATTACTCAGGATCAATACGTCAATCTTTACAAGCGCTTTAATCCCGTGAAGTATGATCCCGATGCCTGGGTTGAACTGGCGCGCCAGGCAGGCCAGCGCTACATGGTTCTTGTCACCAAACACCACGATGGCTTCTGCATGTTCGACAGTTCCTATACGGATTACAAAATCACCCACAGCCCTTACAAAAAAGACATCGTGAGGATGCTCGGCGAAGCGTGCCAACGGCAGGGAATGCCTCTCGGCTACTATTACTCGCCCCCGGATATGCACCACCCTGATTTTCGCGACACCACAAAACTTGCCCGGGAGAATTGGCAGGGCGAGCCCACGCGCCCCGTATGGCCCACGTACCTGCACTATTTGGAATTACAGGTCCGCGAACTTCTCACGCGCTATCCTTCACCCTGCGTCATCTGGTTTGACGGCCTTGGCCACCAGGAAAAGTATGACGGATACCATATCGTGAGGATGATTCGAGAACTCTCGCCCGGGACACTGGTCAACAATCGCATTGGCGTGCCCGGAGATTTCGGCACGCCGGAACAGTTTGTGCCGCGTCAGGTTCCAGCCAACGGCCTGGCTCTTCACAGCCCCACTCCTATTCAGCCGAACAACCCGTCGGCCGAGGGGCACGCCGAATCGCATGCATGGGAAACCTGCATGACCATTAACCACACCTGGGCCTATAACAAGAACGACCGCGCCTTCAAATCAACCACGCACCTGATCCGTACCCTGGTGGACGCCGCCAGTAAAGGCGGTAATTTTCTTCTCAATGTCGGCCCCACTCCTGAGGGAACGATTCAGCCGGAGTTTCAGGAGCGCCTGCGGGGCATCGGCCGATGGATGAAAAAGAACAGCGATTCCATCTATGGAACCACGCTGGGGCCGCTTCAGAACCTTCCTTACGGCAGAACCACGGCCAAAAAGGATGTGGTTTACCTCCATGTTTTCGATTGGCCTGCTGGGCGGGAATTGGAAGTCTCCGGGCTGAATGCCCGAGTCTTAGAAGTCAACATGCTCGATGGCGGAATGAGATTGGATTTTACGCGGACAGCAAGGGGAGTCAGGGTCAAATTACCGGCCCGGGCGCCAGATGCCGCAGACACCGTCTTGGCGCTCAAGACGACCTGATGTCAGCCTGCCAAGTGAACGTTCGCAATCATCGACTGGTTCGACCCCAGAAGAAATTCGTCGCTTCGCTGCTTGCCAGAGGCGGGACGGCGGCAGAGGGTCCTGCCGATGGCAACGCCGTCTCGGCTTAAACCATACCTCGCCGCCTTTGTTTCTGGTGCGTACACCTCTCCTCTAAAAAAGCGGCCCGCTTTTCGTTCAAACACCTAGGGGCCAACTAGTAGATTTCTTCGGTGTCTTCTTCACGAAGAAGGTCAAGGTTGATATTAGAGTCGATTTCGATATAGCACGTAAAAATTACTTCCATTTCCGGCTGGTCTTTTTGCGCCTTCTTCTTTTCGCTGCGTTCTTGCCGGCGCTCACGCTTGCGCTGGGCTTTTTCCCGAAGCTTAAATTCACGCTGGCGTTTCTGAAATGTCTGGCAACTTTTAGCCATATAATCTCCTGGTCTATGGGGATTCAAGATGGGTGGTTTGCCCAACACGGTGGCTGGAAACTAACTCAACTGAAGAGCCCCG
The DNA here is from genome assembly GCA_964459065.1 of uncultured Acidobacteriota bacterium. Lineage (GTDB taxonomy): Bacteria > Acidobacteriota > Terriglobia > UBA7540 > UBA7540 > JAMCXS01. Next base: position 5,676 of record CAYWMN010000243.1, read on the forward strand.
GTGCACCACAGGAAAACCTTGGGACCCTCGACTTCAAGCACCCAACAGCTCGGTGTCGCAGGCTCTGATTGCCTGGCACCTCGAGGTTCACCCTTATACTATAACAGACAGTAGAGATGCATTCTGAGAATAATCCTGAACG
>CAYWMN010000244.1:0-5749 GCA_964459065.1 uncultured Acidobacteriota bacterium
CGAACGGGCTCCTCGGAATGACACATCCGGCGGTGGGGACACCGCCGCTACAGAGCGGTCCCTCACCCGGCCGCATTGCGCGGCCACCGGCTCCCCGAGGGCGAGGGTAGAATTGTTATGGGGCTCACCTACCCACGGCTTACGCCGTGGGCTAAAGTCTATCGACCCTACGGGCCTGGGACGTCAAAAAAACCCGCGACACAGAAACCAGTGTCGCGGCTACCAGGTCAAAGGCCGCAGCGGAGCGCAAAACGAGCTCCTCTTCGCGATCCTCTGGGAGTTGAACCTAGGTGGACTCGGTGACCTTCGTCAGGATGCGCTCCCAAACAGACTCAAACTGCAGACCCTTGATGCTGTCCGGGTTAAACAGCGCGCCTGCTGCGTTGCTGTGGGCGATGTAGGCAATCATGATTTCCTTGGTCATCTCTCGGTCGGCTTCATTTGCCATGGGAAAATCCTCTCTTGAATGGGATGTAAGCATACGCCTGCTGGCCCGGTGGCCGGCCTCACGCGCTGGGTTCATGGTATCAGAGGGCGCGGCGCAATTCGCGAATTTCAAGCAGAAATAAAGCCTTGACGAAGTGATAAAGAGGATGCGGGATTCGCCCGGGTTCGGACTGGGCAGATGTCCTACAATGGAGTTATCGATGGCGGCGGCATCGTTCCAGAACAAGGCGGCGCAAAAGTTCGAAGACGGCCCGCGCGGGTGGGCGGCCCGGTTGGAGGCCCCCGCCTGGCGGCGCTTCTTTGAGGCTCTATTGGGCCTGGGGGTGGCTTTCTTTCTGGCCCTGTACGCCACCTCCCTGCGGGAGGCCGGCCAATACATGCTGGCGGCGGCCATTGCCTCCGTATCCCTGATTCTGGCGGCGCTGGTGGCTGTCCGCGTTATTCCATACCTTGCCCGGCGCACGGCGCTTGACCGCTGGATGATAAAGCTGGAGTACGAATTCACCCGGCAGGGCGCCGTGTATCTGGCGCTGGTGGCGGTGATCGCCATTGCGGCGCTCAACACCGGCAACAACCTGCTGTTCATTATTCTGGCCTGGCTGCTGGCGGGGATTGTGGCTTCGGGAGTTGTTTCGCGGATGATCCTTGCCGGGCTGGAGTTGGAGATCAAGCTTCCCGAGCGCGTCTTTCGAGACCAGCCTGCCGCAGCCCGGTTGCAACTAAAAAACCGCAAACGGTATTTTGCCTCGTATTCGCTGAGTGTATCGATTGAGGCGGTTCCGATTCGCAACGGCTTGCGGGCAGGGGCGGAACTCGACCGCGCTGCCTGCCTCCGGTCTGTTTACATTCCCTACCTGCCGCGTGGAGCCACCGTAGGCCAGAGCATCGAACTGCAGTTTGCGCGCCGGGGCCGCTACGTCTGCCGGGGTGCGAGGGTGAGCACCCGGTTTCCTTTCGGGTTTCTTCGCAAGACGCACACCATTGAAAGCCGGCAGGAAGTGCTGGTGCTGCCCAAGGTAACGGCCACCGAGGAACTCGAACAAATCCTGCCGCTCGCCGGCAGCGAGGCCGAAAGCCGCCTGAAAGGCCGCGGGAACGACCTGTGCGCGATCCGCGACTACCAGCCAAACGATTCAACGCGGCACGTGGACTGGAAGGCGACGGCGAGAACCCGCGAGCTGAAAGTCCGCGAGTTCACACGCGAAGACGGCCGGCGGGTGAGCCTGTTTTTTGACCGGCGGGTTCGGGACGCCCGGCCCCGAACGCTGGAGCAGTTTGAAAAAGCGGTTGATTTGTGCGCGTGCCTGGCCTGGCGCTTCAGCGAGACCCAAACCCTGCTGCGCTTTGCCGCCGACGGTTTTGAAATCGCGTTTGCGCCCGCCGCCGAGGTGATCGGTCCCATTCTGGAAAAGCTGGCGCTGATTGAACCCGCACCCTACGGCGCCGACGACGGCTCGAATCCCGGCATCGAGCCTTTTGAGGAGGCGGAGAGCTTCCAGATTATTTTTACCGGCCGGCCGCGTGATTCGGTTCGGGCGGCGCCGGGCGCCGAGGCTTATGTTGTGTTTATGGATGAACTGTAAGCGTGCGGCCTGAGACGCCACGGGGCCAATCAAGGCGGGCCGAACGGCCGGCGGGCTTTGCGCGTCAGACGCGGGAAACTTCAAAAACCTCCACCGGATGTTGGGAGGCAACGGCGAGCGAGATTCCGCCCCGCAGTTGGCTGCCTCGAACCTCAAGCGCGGGCATGTCCGTCATAACCGCGTGCAAGCGGAACGCTCCGTCGGGAAACGCAGGAATCTGAACCGGAACCTTTTCCACACCGGAGCCGTTTCTGAAGATTGTGATCAAGCCTTCACCGTTGTGGCTGAGACGCGCAAAGCCGTCCCAGCTTGCGGCGCCCGGCTGCAGCCACGCCCCCAGCGGGAAAAAGCCTTCGGCGATGGGCGTGCGAGCGCGCAGTCGCTTGAACCACCGGATCTTTTCGCTGTACCAATCCTGCTGCGCCGGGCTCAGCTTGCGTAGGTCGCCCAGCAGCAGCGGCCCGGAGCCGATGGCGGTTGAGAACCGCTCCTCGATGGGCGGCGCCTCCGCCAGCAGGTTGCCAATCAGCATGGCCTCGGCCGGCATGGCCAGCGAGCGCTGGTAGAGCAGCAAACGGGCTTGAAGCGGCCCGGCGGATTCGGGCGTGGTGTCATCCACGTTGCTCATCCAGTCGAGATCGCCCGCCGCGAGCAGGCCGTAATCAATCAAGTGCTTCTGGCCCCAGAGCTCAAAGGTGAGGTCGAGAAGAACATCCGGGTGTCGGCGGTAGACGCGTTCGGTCACTTCCGCCATTCCTTCATAAATACCGCTGAGCGATTCGGCCCAGGTCTTGTGGCTGTGTCCCGAGGCATGGCAGCCGGGCGATTCGCCATAGGCGTTGAAGACGGTGGTGAGGTCAAGCTTCACGTACTTCAGGTGATAGCGCGCGATGAGGCTACTGATGCGCTCGGCCGCGGCTTCGCGGTAAGGCGTCGCCATGCACATTACGGCTTGCGAACCCGAGGCCGTATTGGTGAACTTGGGCCGGCCGTTTGCGTCGCGGCAAACCCATTCAGGATGGTCGCGATAAACCCGGGTTTGGGTACTGATGGCGGCGAGCGGAACCCACAGGCCAAGGCGCATGCCGTTGCGCTCGGCAAGCGACTGAACTTCATCCAATCCCTCGGGGAAAGCCTGGAGGTTGACGGCGTTCGAGCCGTATTCAGCCTCCCAACCATCATCAATCGTAAAGACATCAAATCCCATGCGGCCCGCAACCGGAATCAGTTCCTTTACAAGGCCGATGTTGATGCCGCGGTGGAACGGCACCCAGGTGTTGTAAATCCAGGGAGGCTGATAGGCTGAGCCGCCACGGTGCAAGACCTTCGAGGTGTAGGAAGGAATCACCCACCGGGGATCGAGCAACGAGTGGCCCTCAATGAAAAAAGCAATGGAGCTCCTCGGGCTCGCGTAGGTTTCACCCGGTGCGATGCGGCGCTCAAAGGGAAATAGATCCGTGTCGCACATCAGGCGGAAGTTGAGACCCCAACGGTGCGTTTCCGTCCGCTTCAGCCAGCCGCGGGCTTCGTTCATCAGGCAAAGGCCCTCGCCGGTCCTGGCATTGCGTTCCAAGATCGCCGCGTCGTCCACCCGGCCGGTAATGAAAAGTTCGCGCGGCTGGACAGCGTAATACGCCCAGAGATGCAGATCGGCCGGCGCCGCCGGCGACAGGTTCAGCTCTTCAAAAATCAGATGTGTGAGGGTGACCGGCGCATCCGCGAGGTTGCGGATTTCAATCCATTTGCGGACGACCGGATGGCCGTCGTACACAGCGTACTGGATGCGCACCCGCAGCTTTTGCTCGCGCGCCTGAAGGCTCACGCGGAGCACTTTGCCCGCGGGCTCAATCGCTTCAACTTCCGCGCCCAGAAAATCAAAACTGCCGCCCGCGCCGTGGAACTCCCGACCGTCGGCCGTGAATGAGAATTCGGTCCCCCGGCCGCGCCCCTCGCGCGCCGGCTCCATAAAGTCCGTTCCGGTCACCAGCAAACGCCAGCTTGTGGTGGCAAGACCTTTGTCGGGTTCAAAGCGAACTTCGCGTTCCACCAGGCCGTTCGCGAGGGTCCACGCGCGGCCGTTCGGGGCGGTCCGAATTGTGCTCGGTTGCGTCGCCATGCCTTATCCCAAAATGTCCGGCGTAAGAAGGAAGAAAGTCATGCAAGGGGCGTCAGGCCTCAAGCCGCCGCCGGGCCAGAACGATGGCCCCCAGGGCCCCGGCATTGTCGCCAAGCTCGCCGGAAACAATCCTGACGCCCTTGGGATCGGGCCCGCGCAGGATGTAGCGATAAGCGGTCTCGCGAATGGGAGCCACAAAATCGTCTTTCATTCTTTCGGCGATTCCGCCGCCGATCACCACGCATTGGGGATCGAGCAGGTTCACGGCGTTGGCCGTCAGGATGCCCAGGTGAAACTGAGCCCGCTCCATGACGCGTTTCATGACCGCATCGTTCTTCTTGAGCGCTGCAACGATAATGCTGCTGGTCATGCGCTCCTTCTTTTTCTTCTTCATGATTTTGAGCACCTGGCTTTTGCGGCCTGATTTAATAGCCGCGCGAACGTCGCGCTCCATAGCCGTGCGGCTGGCCAGCGCTTCCGCGCAGCCGCGGCGCCCGCAGCCGCACACCGGGCCGTTCACCGCAAGCACCGTGTGGCCGATTTCGCCCGCGCCTCCGCGGCTGCCTTCATAAAGGGCTCCGTCAAAAATCAGGGCGCCGCCGATGCCGGTGCCGACAAAAATCCCCACCGCGTTCCTGGCGCTGCGGCCGGCCCCGAGCGCGTGCTCGCCCATCAGGCCGACGTTCACGTCATTCTCAACAAAAACCGGGATGCGCAACAACTGGCGAAGCTCGGTGCGCAGCGGAACCTTTTTCCATCCCAGGTTCGGGGCTTCTTCAACGATGCCGCGCACACGGTCAATGGGCCCGGGAGCGCCCACACTGACGGCCCGAACCCGGGAGCGGGCGACACCGGCGTCCGAGAGCGTTCCTTCCACCAGCGTCGCGATTCTGTTGATCAGCCGGCCCGGCCCCCCGGTGCGCAGGGTGCGAACTTTCTTGACCGCTAGAATTTTGTTGTCGCCGTCAACCGCCAACGCCCGCAGGCTGGTTCCTCCCAGATCAACTCCCACATAGCACACAGCCGGTCTCGTCATGCTTCGCCTCGCAAGTTTGTTTGAACTCCTGAGTCGCCAGTGTACCGCACCGGGCGGAAACTTCAACACCCGAGTTCCCACGCGCGCTTGCACCCCACAGGCGCGTCCCCCAAGCGCCCCGGTTGCTTCATGCTTTTTAGGGTAAACTGAGGACAGGAGTGAGGAAGGACTGGGGCGCCACTCATGCCACCACTCGAGCGCACTGCAACCCGAAAACGCCGGCAAATCCACGTGCGAGGCATCGTGCAGGGCGTGGGCTTCCGGCCCTTTGTCTTTCGACTGGCGCAGACGCTGGGGCTCTCCGGTTTTGTTCTGAATTCGGCCGACGGCGTGGTGGTTGAAATTGAAGGCAGCGAGCCGGATCTGGCGCGCTTTCTGGAGGGCCTTCGCCGCCAGCCGCCTCCGCTTGCACAAGTCACGGACGTAGCCGTCACTGAAGTCGAAACCAACGGCGAGCGAAGTTTCAGAATCCTGGCGAGCGCCGCTGAAGCCGAAACGTCCGTGCTGGTCCCACCCGACGTTGGAACCTGCGAGGATTGCCTCGGCAATTTCACCGATCCCGGCAAC
>CAYWMN010000245.1:0-5734 GCA_964459065.1 uncultured Acidobacteriota bacterium
GGAACTGATTTTCAAAAAAATGTCTGGAAACATCTTCAGAAAATTCCATTAGGAAAAACAGTCTCATATGAATATTTAGCCGAACAGATTGGCAAACCTGCAGCAGTAAGAGCAGTCGGCAAAGCAAACGGCGATAACAGAATAGCCATTGTTATACCATGTCATAGAGTAATAGGAAAAGATGGAAACTTAACCGGATACGGCGGAGGACTCTGGCGGAAAAAGTATTTGCTTGAGCTGGAAAGTGGAAAATAATTAATTGTCTAAAGTTATTATACATAAAACTGATTCCGGATACTTGATACTCGATTCTGGATTCCAGATAAGAAATCGAGTACCAAGAATCCAGGATCGAGCATCTAAATATTATTTGTCTTTCGATATTGACGGTGGAACACTGTCCTTTCCTGTCCCCCAGTTTTTATTGGGTTTGCTGCCCATAACAAAAACCAGTTCGCCTCCGTTTGCAACATCCTTGTATGGAATGTAAGTCTTATCCCATTTTTTACCGTTTAATGTTACAGATTGAATATACATATTATCTTTGGAATAATTCTTAGCCATTGTTGTAAATGTTTTTCCATTTCCTAATTTCATAGTTACCTGCTTTGCACACGGCGTTCCGATTACATAATAATTGCTGCTCGGTGCAACAGGATAAAATCCCATTGTATTGAATAAAAACCATGCCGACATTTGTCCGCAGTCGTCATTCCCGCAAAGTGAATTGGGCTTATTGCCGTAAAAAGTAGTTTCAATTCTTCTGACAAGTTCTTGCGTTTTCCACGGCTCGCCGGCGTAATCATATAAGAATGCTATATGATGCGATGGCTCATTGCCGTGCCAGTATTCGCCGATGCGACCTGCAATATCATTAGTACCAGTGGCAATTGTTTCAGATTTCTTTTCAGCAAATAGTGAATCAAGCTTTTCGATAAAATACTTTCTGCTTCCCATCAGATTTATTAAACCCTGAACATCCTGCGGTACAAACCATGTATACTGGTAATTTGTACCTTCGGTGATATCCCTTTTATTCATATCGTCAATATATTCATGAGGATGAAAAGGTGTTCTCCAATTTCCGTGAGAATCTTTCCCTCTCATTAATTTCCAGGCCGGGTCAAAAATATTTTTATAATTCATTGCGCGTTTCATAAAATATTTATAATCCGCTTCCTTGCCGAGCTTCTTTGCAACTCTGGCAATACAATAATCATCGTAAGCATATTCTAATGTTTTCGAAACAGATTCATTTTCTTTATCGAATGGGACATAACCAATTTTTGCATAAGTCATTACATTGTCGTAATTAGGATTCATTGCAGTAGTCTTCATTGCTTCATAAGCGCGTTCATAATCGAATCCTTTTAGGCCTTTCATAATTGCATCTGCAATAACGGAAACTGCATGATAGCCTATCATGCACCAGGTTTCATTATTATTTAAAGACCAGATCGGCAGAAGATGTTCTACACTTTGATCATAATGAGCCAGCATGGAATTTATCATATCGGCATCCCGCTTCGGCTGAATTAAAGTAAACAAAGGATGCTCTGCACGAAAAGTATCCCACAAAGAAAAAATTGCATAATTTGTAAAACCTTTTGCCTGATGAACATTTTCATCCAAGCCTCTATACTGACCGTTTACATCTTCATAAATTGTCGGAACAAGCAGAGCATGATAAAGCGAAGTATAAAAAGTTTCTTTTTCTGCTGTGGAACCTTCCACCTGCATTTTCTGCATTTCCTTATTCCATTTTGCACGCGTATCTTTTACAACTTTATCAAAATCCCATCCGGGAATTTCCTTATCAAGATTAACCAACGCATTCGCAGTACTAACTGCCGATATTCCTACCTTAACCATTATTACTTCATTCTTCTTTGTAGAATAAGTTGTGTAATACTGCAGATCAGCGCCGGATGCTTCGTACCTGCTTCTGAACCTATAAGTATTATAAAAAACTCTTTTACCGTCCATCATTATTCCGAAATTATCATAAGGACGCGAATACCTTGCAGCAAAATAAAGATATCTTTCTTTAGCCCAGCCGTGAACCAGATGAAATCCGGTTACAAGCGTTTTACTTTCTCTTCGTACACGAGACCAAATAACTTTCCACTGCAAAACATGTGAAAGGTCCATCATAATATTTGCGCTGTCGGTTTTAGGAAATGTAAATCTGAGTATGCCTGCTCTATCAGTTGCCGCTAATTCAACAAGCACATTGTGTTCCGGCAGTCTTACGGAATAATACCCGGCTTTAACAACTTCATCTTTATGAGAGTAAGGCGTGCAATAACCGGAATCCGGATCCTGAACATAATACACACTTCCATCAGAAGATTTTTTCTTAACGGTACCGGGAACAAATTTCATCTTTCCTACCGAAGGCATAAAAAGGAAATCACCTAGATCAGGAATTCCCGTGCCGCTTAGATGCTGCATGCTGAAGCCTATAATTACGCTGTCGTTGTATTCATAACCGGAAGCAGTTTCCCAGCTTCGCATATCTGTATCCGGCCCGGGCTGTATCATTCCGTGCGGTGCAACCGGTCCGGGATAAACATTCCCCTCTCCTTGAGTTCCGATAATCGGGTGAATATAATCTACAAGGTTCTTTTGGTTATCAACGCTTTGTGCTATGCAAGTTAAATTGAAAACAAAAATAATAAACAGAGAGAATATTAGGACTGAAGTGCTTTTAATGTTCATAACAGTTTCCCGATAAATGATAATTTAATAACCGAAAATAAGAATTGAGTTTGATAATTAATATTTGTTTTTGTTTAGTTTTATAATTGCACATATTTTAATCTGTTAAATTTCCCTTTTCCATATAGAAAAAATTGAAAAACAGATAAGCAGAATCCCGGGGATAAAAATATTCCAAGGGAAATAAGAGGGAATATTGTTGGTAGTAAAGCCTCCGAAATTATTAGGATTAAGCAAAATAATATTTTCAAAAAGATATTTGGAAATTATTATGCTTGTATAATCCCATATAAATGAAATAAATATTAGTAACGCACCTAACCAAACAAAAATCCACTCGATAATTTTTACTTTAAAATTCGAATTATATTTCCCTTTAAATATCAGCAGGAGTGAAAAAACAACCATGAATATAGAGGAAATTATTGGGGCAAGAACAGGGCTTATCCATGGTACGGGAATAAGAAATAAAATATCCCAGGTGAGGAACGAGGCGGGCCAATTTATCATCAGCTTTAAACCTATATAATAAAAAACATCCCAAACCGCGAAACACAAAAGAAAATACGCAAACACCTGCAACCTGTTTTTACCTGCAATAAAGGCTACGGACAAAATCATAATAAGAGTACAAAATTCACGGAGGACTTCAATTTTTAGAATCGGGCCCGGAATAATCTCCAAAGGGAATTTAAATCCCGTTGAGTAAAATATCTTTCTTAAATACACTACCACAATTGCTTCAAGAAGACCCATTGCAATTCCGAAAATTAGAACCAGAGGCAGTGTTTTATTTTGATTATTTAATTTTCCTAATTTCAATTTTATAGTTTATTAAACAAAGGATATGTAAATATATCATTTTAAAAATTTTCGTGCTCTTAAAAACACACATAATGAATTACCTCACCGCAATCAGTGAGGTATCTTAATTGATGATTTTAATCCTACGCCGCAAGCGGCGGGGAACCTGCCCGTCCGGCAGGCGGGTTTTACCCGAATGCTCTCGTCCGCCGAAGTCCAGCGGACGAAGGCGGATTAAATATGAAAAAACTTAGTATTTATAAAATATTTTTCAGGCTAATCCGTCTCCATAAAAAGGATATCAATTCCTTTTGAATTAATTGAACAGATAATTTACCGGCGGATTGATGTAGTTCACCGATATTTATTAAAATAGTAAAAGATATTTAATTATTTTTGTCATTCAAACCGGCAGTTATATAAACATAAAATATGAAGAAGAAAAAGTTCAATAACGGAAATCCTAAACCTAAGCTGACTTCATTGTTAAAACCATATATGAAGATGATTCTGCTTCTCATCTTTTTTGTATTTGTAAGCAACGGGATGAACTTAGTTATACCGAAAATTATTTCACACGGCATCGATTCTTTTACCGGCGGAAGTTATAATTTAAAGTCAATTGTAATTGAGTTCCTGGGAGCTTCGCTGGTAATATTTGTTTTCTCATACCTTCAAAGTATTGTTCAAACTTTTACATCGGAAAGAGTAGCCAGAGACCTTAGAGAAAAGCTTTCGAATAAGATTTCAGGGAAGAGTTATGATTTTATCGAGGAAGCAAATCCTTCAAAATTATTAACGAATTTAACTTCAGATATAGATTCTATAAAAATGTTTGTGTCGCAGGCGGTAGCTTCTATAGTTTCTTCTCTTTTTCTAATTATCGGAACTGTGGTTCTTCTTTTAACAATAGACTGGAAGCTGGCTTTAACCGTCATTGCAATTATTCCGATTATCGGAGGTACGTTTTTTATCGTACTAAAAAAAGTAAGAGTGCTTTTCAAAAAAGCCCGCGAGGTTATAGACCGGCTTAATAAAATAATTAACGAAAGTATTCTTGGATCCGCAATCATTCGCGTAATTAATTCGCAGTATCTTGAATATGAAAAATTTTTAGAGTCCAGTGCAGAGGCAAAAGATATAGGGATTTCAGTTGTTAAATTATTTGCCATATTAATACCTGTAATAGGATTTGCTTCTAATCTTGCTATAATTTCCGTGCTTGCGTTAGGCGGACATTTTGTAATAATCGGAAGCATGACTCTCGGTAATTTTGCGGCATTTAACAGCTATATTGCAATTCTTGTCTTTCCGATCATCATTATAGGATTTATGAGTAATATAATTGCACGGGCCTCCGTCTCGTATCAAAGGATTGAAGGCATACTTAATTCACCCGATAAAAAATATAACGGTACACTCGATGTGCAGTTAAACGGTAATATTCAACTTGATAATATTAATGTATCGTACAATGATAAACCCGTACTTAAAAATGTATCAATTGAAATTAAAGGAAGCTCGAGGACGGCAATTATTGGCCCGACTGCAGCAGGCAAAACACAACTGCTATATCTTTTAACCGGACTTATAAAACCAAATTCCGGCGAAGTAAAGTTTGAAGGTAGAAATATTGAGGAATACATTAAAGAATCATTTCATAAGCAAATAGGGATTGTATTCCAGGACAGCATAATTTTTAACATCAGCATGAGAGAAAACATTGCATTTAATACATCGGTTTCTGATGAAGCAATTGAAAAGGCAATAGAAACTGCAGAGTTAAAGGAATTTATCGATACTCTCCCCGATAAGCTCGAAACTATAGTTTCCGAAAGAGGTACAAATCTTTCAGGCGGGCAGAAACAGAGAATAATGCTTGCGCGTGCGCTGGCATTAGAACCTAAAATATTATTGCTTGATGATTTTACTTCCAGAGTTGATTTTCAAACCGAACAAAAAATTGTTTCTAACGTAATGAACAATTACAAAGGCATAACTTTAATTTCGATTACGCAAAAAATTGCGCCGGTAGAAAATTTCGATCAGATTATCCTTCTTATGGAAGGCGAAGTTATTGCTTCGGGAAAGCATGAAAAATTATTGGAAGAATGCCCGGAATATATTCAGATATATAATTCTCAAAGAAGCACAAGTCACTATGAATTACAATCTTAATTCTTTATTTGAAAATAAGGATAAAAAGAAA
>CAYWMN010000246.1:0-5629 GCA_964459065.1 uncultured Acidobacteriota bacterium
ATCCGGTCAGCTATGTCGAAAACAATTCCATACCCTATGAAAAACTATATCATCTTTGGGCCCTCAACATGCAGTATACGGATCAATACTTTAAGTACCTGGATGAATTAATCAAAAAGGATTATTCTTAACATCTGAATATAAATTAAAATGATTTTAATTCAATGCCTTGGCCCTTAATCGAGATTAAGGGGGTATAGGAAAATCTACGGGGATCGGAAAAAAATCGCATAAATTCTTCAACAAATTCTTCATAACCTCCTTTGTATTCTTTAAATTGATAGCCTGACATTTTTACGGCGACTTCAACCTTTTTTTCCAGTTGAACGTGTCTATTTCATTGGCTTCTCCAAAAATCAGATGATGGGGCGCCATGCTCACATCGATATCCTGATAACCGAGGTCATACAGAAAAGAATAGAGTTTGATTCCCACAAAAGGGTCATAATCAGCATTCGTTTCCAATGCTTTCATTATTCCATAAAACGTTTTTTGAAGCTTTTGAGAGAGTCCGAAATGGTTCAGGCAGTTATAATCCAGATTGATGAGGCAGTTGATGCCTCAGGGTTTCAAAATACTCGATATATTTTTCACGATATTAAAGCTGTCTGATCGATAATACTCAAGGACAAATCGGACCCAGATAAAATCGAACATCCCCCAAATCATCCAAAGGTTCACGAATATCCCTCCGAATATATTTTATACCTTTTTTATAATAAATATGTTTTTTAATATAGGCTTTTGCTCCTAATCTTTGAGCTTTTTTGATATGTTCCGTTATATTTTATAAATGATTTTGTTATTGTGAAAACCAAGTATCTTTGATTTAGACTTGCCAGTATGCGATTCGCAATATAATAAAGATTGGTTTGTCCCCTTTGGGGAAAAAACAATTGTTGATGAAACAGACAATGTAATGTATCAATTTACATATAACATTTGTCGGGGCTATGATTAAAAATGCCATAACATTCATGTTTTATTCAACGTAAAACATGGCCTTGGTAGTCAGTTTAACATAACCACAATTCACGGACCTTTCAAAATAATTGACGAGTAAATCAATATGAGTCTAGATGCAATTATAATATCAGATTACGATGCAGATACTTTTTCGGGTGTAAGTTCCCTTAGACTAGAAATTGAAGGGAGGGTTGCATTAATACAGGTTGTCTCAAATTTGATAAAAAATCAAGGGCGCATTGACTTTGTGATCGAGGGAGATGATAAAAGGAGTTGGTCATCTGCCCCAAAACTCAATGGAATTTACCTCCATAACTACCTGACAATAAATGAATTTGACGTTGAGATGATTAATAACTATTTTGAAGAAAGAAATAAATTCATTCGCTTACTTAAACAGTCACCTCGGGCAGTAATTATTTCTACCACTTTTATTCATTCCAAGCAGCTTCTTCTTAAACTTGTTGATGATATTCGTTCTTTAGCGCCGGATATCTATATCATCGCCGGTGGAACCTTCATATATCTATCTTATCTCCTGCTTCAAAGGTCTCATGAACAAAACTTCGATACTGAGTCAGCCAAAGATGATTATCTTTTTCTCGATAACAAGAATGAACCATTGGTTGATCTTTATATTATTAGTCTCCACGGTGAAGAGACATTGTGTAAATCTTTAAGAAGGATCAAACAGGACCGTTCGATAGATCATCTGCCCAATTTAGCTCATCTCGAGGGGAAAAAATATGTAATCAACAAGCAGGTAGACTACAATCCTAAGGCTGGAGACATTCTTATTGATTGGGAATTACTTCCAGAGACCATTTTCAAATCCGGTGTAGCCCCAATGCAAGCTAGCAATGGTTGCCCTTATAAATGCGCTTTTTGCAATTTTACGAAAAACCGCCAAAATATTTTTATTAAATCCATAGATAAAATTGTTGATGAGTTGAAAACTTTATCGAATCGTGGTGTTCGATATGTCAGGTTTGTAGATGACAATTTCCGGCTTGGGAGGAATGATCTCAATCAATTTTGCAAAAAGTTGATTGACGAAGATCTTCAAATTCGTTGGATGAGTTTCATCCGGGCGAGCGCATTAAAAAAGGTAAATATAGATTTGCTTCGACGGTCCGGCTGTATAGAGGTTCAATTGGGCTTGGAATCTGCAGATCCGCAAATATTACGGAACATGAACAAAAAAGCCACGCCCGAGTTGTATGCTGAAGTTGTAGGGAAATCACTTGCTGCCGGTATTAATTGCTCATGCTGTTTTCTTTTTGGATTTCCAGGTGAAACAGAAGAATCTTCCCTTCGCACGAGAGAGTTCATAAAAAATATAGAACACCCTCAGTACGACGGAATTTTAACATGGTCCATATTTCCTTTTACATTAGCTCCATTATCCCCAATATACGAAAATAAAAGCAGAAAAAAATATGGATTAACAGGATATATGCAAAATTGGAAACATAACACTATGGACTCTAATAAAGCGAAGGAAGAAGTAAAAAAGGCATTTCTCGAACTTGATAACTCCGGACCCATTTATAACGGTGATAACTTGGATATGCTCTTTGATCTGGTTCCATCAAAGCGTAAAAGGTTTGTAACGATTCGGCACAGATTATCGAAATTAGCAATGAAATATCCAGGAAAGAAACAAGATATTATCCAAGCTTTTAGTGAAATATTCACTGAAAAGAAAAATATATGAAACAAATTGTTAAATATGAATAAAAGGATTGCCTGCTAGAATATGAATAGATACTGTCAATTCAGTGCCTTTCGTCCCTTGCAGGAGATTACGGGGGTATAGGTAAATCTCCTAGGATCGGAAAAAAAATGTTTAAATTCTTCAATGAACTCTTCAGCTCCTCCTTTATATTCTTTGAAGTCATAGCCTAACTTTTTTACGGCAACTTCTATTTTCTTGTTCCAGTTAAAAGCATCGATTTCTTTCAAATCTCCATAAATCAGATGGTGGGGGGCAAGAGCCACATCGATATCCTGGTAGCCTAAATCGTATAGAAAAGAATAGAGTTTGATACCCACATAAGGATCAAAATCAGCATTTTTTTGCATTGCCGTTGTTAATCCGTAAAGAGTCTTTTTAAGCTTTTTCGAAAGCCCGAAGTGGTTCAGGCAGTTATAGTCAAGATCGATCAGGCAGATGATGCCTCCGGGTTTCAAAATGCTCGATATATTTTTTACGATATTAAAGCTGTCTGATCGATAATACTCAAGGACAAATCGGACCCAGATAAAATCGAATATCCCCAAATCATCCAAGGGTTCACGGATATCCCTCCGAATATATTCTATTCCTTTTCTATTGTAATGTTTTTTTGCATATTTGATTCTATCTTCAGCGATATCGACGCCTACAACTGCTCCGCTGGGTTGCACGAGATTATGAAGATAATAGGAAGTTTTGCCGGAGCCAAAACCTAAATCGCCAACCCGCATACCCGGTTTTATACCGGCCCAATGAGCCTGACTTTCAATTATCTTAGCATCAGTCTTCAAATCGAGACGAAACGTCTCTTCGTCGCTTTCCATTAAATAGTTGTAATAATTCATTTTAGAAATTTTCATAGTATTTATTAATTCAGAACTGATTAACGATTAAAAATATCTCAACGGCGCACCTAGTCGATACCAAATTTATTTTTTAAATTGATACTTTTATATTTCCGATAATGATCGGAATTTTTAAATGCTTTAAAATAGGATGAATTGAATTTATAAGCAATAATGGTTGCGATCAAGCTTTTTGTGTCAATGAGCGTAAAGAAAGTTCTCCTTATCGTCTCCCAGAAACTATAAAAGATTTTTCTCAAATAGGTAAACCCCATATATACATCTTCTATGGACATTTGAAACGGTATGAAGACCATTTTTGTCAGACGGTAATTTTCCCACGCTTGAGGGAAATTGTTGTTAATTATTCTCTTTCCCTTAATAAGTTCCTCCCAGAGCTGCGTACCTGGTAACGGCGTTGGTTTGGTAATCTGTAAAATATCTATTCGAGAAGATTTGATAAATTTTAGCGTATGATGAAATGATAAGATGTTATCTGCATCACTTCCCAGCACAAAAGCTCCGAGAAAAGCGATTCCACCTTTTCGGATTCTGTTAATTAATTCTGGGTACCGATCTTGTTGTAGTCGTTTAAGATTAACCTTCTTTCCAAATGATTGTAAGGCTTTGGGATTTATGGACTCCATGCCGATAAAAACAATCTTTAATCCCGCTTTGGATGCCAGCCGAACAAAATCAGGGTCTTCTCCAAAAACAATAGAGGCTTGAGCAAAAAAAATCTTTTTGATGTCTTTTTCCAAAATTTTGTTAAAAAAGGACCGGGCCCATTCCAGATCCTTTTCTCCGTAACCGATTAGGTTGTCGTCGGTTATCATTATTTTATTTTGTGGTATTTGTTTGAGTTCTTCTATGACCTTCTCTAAAGGACGTCTTCGAAAACGTCTTCCATTAAAAGCAGTAACAGAACAAAAAGTGCAGTTCATAGGACATCCTCGGGATGTTTGAATGCTGCCCCATTGGTAATAAGGGTTTCGTAAAATATCTCGTCGCGGAGATGGGAGATTATCAAGATCTGCCCATGTTCCTTCATATTGTCTTTTCAATTTGCCGGCTTCGAAATCTTCGAGAACCTTTGGCCAAATATTTTCAGCTTCTCCTTTAACCACTACATCGCAATAGCGCAGTGCTTCTTCAGGCATCATGGATGCATGGATGCCGCCTATTATTGTAGGGATGCTTTTTTTTCTATAAATTTGGGCGATTTGATATGCGCGATAGACCGATGCCGTATAGGCTGTAATACCCACAATGTCGGCTTCCCGGTATTCAAAAGGTTCTATATTTTCATCGAGGATTTCTATTTGATAATGGCTCGGCGTCACAGCAGCTATATATGGAAGATTGAGCGGTGGCCATGCCGTTGCTCTAATATTGCCAAGTCCTTTATGAATGTTAGATGGATTGATCAACAAAACACGCGGCATAAATTGTCCTTTTGTAAATGGATTCTCAGTAAAGAACGGGGCACAATAATTCTCTGGTGCACGGGGAAATAGATAGACTATAGCTATCTATTTCTCCAGTTCATCCCTTACCACCTGCCCAATTTTTTCTATAAGATATGGCTTTTTCACATAGGATGTTGCACCCAATCGCTGAGCCTCTCTGACTCGATCTGTCTCAGAATACCCGCTGGCGATAATGGCTTTTTGATTGGGGTGTATCTCAAGTATTTTTTTGTACGTTTCGAGCCCGTCAATACCGGGGTCCATGATCATATCCAACACCAGAAGGTCTGCCGAATGGTGCTCCATGTAATCAACCGCCTCCTCGCCACTTGATACGGATGCAACCGAATATCCCAATTTCGACAGCATTCCAGAGGCGATTTCCCTTTGATCTTCCACATCGTCCACGACTAAAACAGATTCTCCATTGGCCCTAATATGTTCTATGGATAACAGCGGGGCATCCTGGGTTAGCTCCTGCCGGACGACAGGGAAATAGAGCGTAAATTCGGTTCCTTTGCCCCCGGTGCTTTTTACGTCAATATAGCCTTTATGGTCTTTTACGGTCCCCCATACAACCGCCATTCCCAAACCTGTACCGCTTTTTCCCA
>CAYWMN010000247.1:0-5559 GCA_964459065.1 uncultured Acidobacteriota bacterium
GCCGAGGCCGCCGTACTCCTGCGGAATGAGGATGCCGAAGTAGCCGAGCTCGCCGAGCCGCTGGCGCAGCTCCAGCGGAATCTCGCCCTGGACCGGGTCGAGCTTGTTCGCGATCGGCAGCACCTCCTTCATCGCGATCTCGCGCGCCGCATCGGAAGACAGTGAAGCGCCGGCCCGCGCCTCGGGGATTTCATGGTCAAATCCCACAACCTGCCCCTGGGTACTCACGTCGACGCTGAACTCTTCTTCCTGTTGCGGCCTGAACCAGCGGTTGGACCAGCGCCACAAGTGAATGGGACCACCGGCCAGCTTATTCATCCTGGCCAGGCCCTGGGTGCGCTCCAGATAGAGTTTAGTTTGATCGTCGTACTGGAATATGGCGGCGTGCCGGTAATTCTTGATGTGAAAACCGCGCGAGTCGAGAAACCTGGAGGCGATCGACGCGGATTCGGAGCGGGTGATTCGAAGGCGAAGGGAGGCCTCGGGAAACGCCCTGGAAAAGTATTTGATCCCGATCACCATCGACACGGCGGCGATGGCAAGCGCCAGGACAATGATCTTGTATTCACGGCGAGTGAGTTTGACAGGCATGATGATCTCTTGCCGGCGGAAATTCCCGCAACCCTGCGCCGAGGATTATATCAGCCGTTCCGCTTGCGAACAGCCGTAAACGGCAGGCCAGCGGGGAAAATAAGATTGAACCGCTACGCCCAAGCCTGCTCCCGGGCAGCTCGCTATCTCAAGCGCTTCACCATCACCCAGGCAGCCAGCCCGTCGGAATAGTAGTGGTCCACCTTGTCCGCCTTCCGGTATCCCCGGCTTTCGTAAAACTTCTGAGCGCTCAGGTTGTCCTCGGCGGTCTCCAGGCAGATCAACGCCACTTTGGCCTTTCGGGCCCAGGCTTCGGCAGCATCCATCAAAGAAGTCGCCACGCCCCGCCGCCTCCAGGCCTCGCGAACGTCAAGCGTAATAATATGACCCACGCGGTCCGGCTGGCGGTTGGCAACCACAAATCCTGAAATCTTGCCGTCGGATTCGGCAATCCAGGTCATCGAAGACCGGTGGCTGATGAAGCTTGCCAGTTCCTCGCGCGAATACGCAATCTCCGGCGAGAAACAACTCTGGTCAATCTCATAAAGAGTCGGAAGATCGGAAGGCTCAAATCGACGCACGATCATGTCATCCCAGGGGATGAATATAATCCGGACAAGGGCCCCCGCGCAACTTTGTCCGTTCCATTTGCCGCCTCCAGGCCACGGGCGGAGAGCTCCCAACAAACCTGACAGGGGGAAATAAGAAAATAAGGCCCGGGACGATGGATCCATTGAGGGCGCCGGCTAACGTTGCGCTTGCCGGATGCTTTGGAACAGATGCGTCACAATCTCAGCGGCCGACTTATCGACCGCTTTGCCGAGCCCCGGAGGATTCCATGGAACATACACCACATCCTGCCAAACCGGGGCTCCGCTCACTCTCTTGGTGAGGTACACTTCCGAGTGCAGATGTTTCAAGCGGCTGGATCGAAAGCAGGTTCCGCGCAGGACGGCATCAGCGTCCTTGGGCTTATCAACCACCCGAAGCATGGTTGACCCGGCAAGATCCTCACGGATCTTTTCGCTGAGCTTATGGTCAATGGATTCGATATAAATCTTCCGCACACTCAGAAGCCTTTTTCGGTTGACGGTCCTGCCCGTGCCCGGGCCGCCGAGCGTCGGGGTGCTGGGGCCGAGTGTCGGCCTTCGCTGCTGGCAGAACGCCGGCGGCGCCGAGGCTAGAAAAATCAGCACCATGGCCACCAGAGGCTTCATCTTGCCCCTCCTGCGCACAGGGATATTTTTTAGTCTATCAGAAACTTCTTAGAGAAAACGGTGGAATCGTCCTACCCCTCGCCAGGCAGATCTCGCGGCCCCGAGCGTGGCAAATTGTACCCGCAACGGCAGGGCGCACCGGGGGTGAATCTTTAATTTTAGCGGTAAGATGGGAAGAATTTTTGGGCAAAAGCGCCCAGCGGTTCTTCTTAGTGGTAGAGTTTGCCCCAGCCTGCTTTCCATAATCGGTTGCGGTCTTTCAGCTTCTGCATCTCTTCCTTTTGACGCTCCCTCAACTTCCGTTTTTCGTTTTGCAATTGGTGCTTCATCTGCAACCGCGCAGCGCGCGTGAGCCACGCGTTTTTCAGGGATTGTCTGGAATACCGTTGTTTCAACTTGAGGGCCTTGCGCTCCTGCTTCTGGCGAAGTTTAAGAATTTCCATGTTGCGGGAGCGGCCCTGGGCGGCCGGCGACGCAACCGCCAGGAAACCCGCCAGCAGAATCAGTGTGAAAAGTTTCCGCATTCCGCCTCCTCAAATACCTATTCACTCTATCGGCTGCCTTCCCTGAACCGATAAGCGGATATTGAAACTTGCGGAATGCAGGTCCGGGTTACAGGTCACAATCCTGGAAATCAGCGGAGTCAAAAGCCGTCGACCCGGCTTCATTGAGGCGGGAAACATTCCGACCGCGGCGAACCGGGCGTGTTCAACCCAGGAAGCCCCTGAATTTCGCCGGAGAAACGGTATAGCCGGGGAACATTTGGCCGGTATCCTGCGCGCCCAGGTGCCGCACGGCAACTTCCGCAAGAACGTCGCGGAAGTCCGTCGTCACCCCCAAGCCCCCATCCTCGTGGAGTTGTCCCGGGCCCAATCCCGGCCAGCGGCCATAGACTTTTCCGCCCTTCACCGGGCCGCCCACGACAAACATCGCGTTGCCATGGCCGTGGTCTGTGCCCCGGTTGCCGTTCTCGCGCGCGGCGCGGCCAAACTCCGACATCGTAAGAACTAAGACGCTCTCCATGCGGCGCCCCAGGTCCTGATGAAAGGCCGCCAGGGAGTCGCCCAACTGCTGCAGGTTATTCGCCAGTTGTCCCTCCACGCCGCCCTCGTTCGCGTGGGTATCCCAGCCGCCCGCCTCCACAAAGGCTGCTTCCAGGCCCACGCCGGCCTTGATCAGCCAGGCCACCTGCTGCAGCGCATTGCCCAGCCGGCCCTCCGGATACCGTGCCCCGTTGGCCGGCGCATACCCGTGCGCTGCAAGCCGCCGCAGCGTCCGAATTGCTTCCAGGTTTCCCCCGGCGGGCTTTGTCGACGACACGCCGGCAGAGCGGAAGTCCGTGAGGTTATCGAGCCCCAGGCAAGACGCCCGCCCCCTGAGCGTGAGCGGCAGGCGCGTACCAAGCGCGACCGCCCGGAAAGGCGTGGCGCCGGCCGTTGGATTAGCCTCAAGGTAACGGTTCAGCCAGCCATCCCGGGTCGACCTCACACCGGGCGTCGCCGTTTCCGCGTAGTCCCGGGCCTCAAAGTGCGAGCGCGTGTTATCCGGCGAACCAACGGCGTGAATCACGGCCAGCTGCCGCGCATCGAACAACGGTTTCATTGAGGCCAGGCTCGGATGGAGCCCAAAGAACCCGTCCAGGTCGATGGCGGTTCGGCCATCCCGGGCGCGGGCGTCGCGCGGCGCGGGAATAGCGATCGTCGGCCGCAGGGAAAAATAATCCTTTTCTCCGAAGGGAATCACCATGTTCAGGCCGTCCGCCCCGCCGCCTTGAAACAGGACCACCAGAACCTTTCGGCCGCCCGCCCTCTTGCCGGGCAAGGCAGATGCCGTCCGGCGCATCAGGCGAGGAGCCGCCGCGCCGAACAGGCTGAGCCCCGCAGACTTCAGAAACGAGCGCCTCGTCACCGCCATGTTTCACCTCGTAAAGATCCATCCCGCTTCCGCGATTCCCTATTAATGCCTTTGGAAGCCGCCGGATGCAAGCCATAATCGGGCCGCCGCCACCGCGCCTCCAAGGTCCTGAGGGCCCCCGGCGCAAGTCCCGGCCGCGGCGGAAAGGCTAAATCATCCCTTGACTTATCATCCACAGCGGCCCATCATGCAGCTTTTACCGCCTGCAGGAGTTAGAAACTACCATCGGGATAGTTCTGATGGCGACTCAAGCCAATCAAGCTTCGGGCCAACCGCCGTCCCCTCCAACGTCCGGGCAAGATGGCCTGCGCCGCGACGTGACCGTCTGGGGATCCTACATGTGGGGGTTCGCCGACGTCGGCGCGGACACTTTCGTGGCCCTGGGACTGGTCTTTGCCATCACCCAGGGCGCGGCTCCGCTGGCCTTTGCCCTGGCGGGTCTGGTTTACATCCTGATCGGACTCGCCTACACGGAGCTGGCCTCGGCCTATCCGGTGGCCGGTGGCGGGCAATATTACGCCCAGCGAGGTCTCGGCGATTTCTGGGGGCTGATCTCCGGCTCCGCGCTGCTGCTCGACTACACCATCGACATTGCCCTGTTCTCCTATTTCTGCTCCACCTATATGGACCACTTTTTCCCCAAGGTTGCTCTTTGGCGGGTTCCCATCGGTCCGTTTCCCGATGTTCACCTGGGCCTGATGCTCCAGACGCTGGCCGTCATCTGCGTGCTGATGTGGCTCAACATTCGGGGCATGCGCGAGGCCAGCATGTTAAATGAAGTCATCGGCGTGCTGATCATTTTCACCGAATGCGCCATCATCATCATGGGCTTTATGCTGGTCTGGCACCCGCATCTGGTGAGCCAGCAGTGGAGCGCCGCCTTCACGCATTTTCAGACCAAACGCTTTCTTTACGGCTCTTCGCTGGCCATCATCTCCTTCGTAGGCCTTGAATCCATCTCCCAGGCCGCCCAGGAAACCCGGCGCCCGGCCACCATTGTGCCTCGAACCTCGCTGGGATTGATCTTTACGGTCTTCCTGTTTGCCGTCGCCATCTCCACCCTCACGCTGGGAGTGGTCCGCTGGCAGGTCTTCCTTGACCCGCAGAACGTCGGCCAGTCCGTGGCGCTGATTGCCAGCCACCTGCCGTGGATCGGAACGTTCGCACAAGGCTTTACGGCGGCTCTGGCAGCGCTGGTGCTGCTGATCTCGGCCAATTCCGGGGTGATGAGCGTTTCGCGCCTCACTTTTTCCATGAGCAAGTTTGAATTCATCAGCGATTGGTTTGAAAAAGTTCATGCCACCCGAGGCACGCCGGTCCGCACCATCGTCATTTTCTCTTCCATCGGCGCGCTGGAAGTGGTTCTCGCCTCATTCACCCATAACGCCATCGATACCCTGGCCAATATGTACGCCTTCGGCGCCACGCTGGGCTATACGCTGGTGTTGATTTCCCTGGTCCGGCTCCGCTATACAGACCCCTATACCCCGCGGCCATACCGGGTTCCTTTCAATGTGCGGGTCCAATCCAAACGCGGACCGGTCGACTTTCCGGTGCTGGGTACGATCGGAACGATATCGATTACGGCGGTTTTCCTGATCGTTCTGGTTACCCACAGCGTGGCCCGCGTGACCGGCCCCGCCTGGGTCACCCTTTGTTTCCTCTATTACGTCTGGTACCGGCGGAAGCACAAGCTGCCGGTTTTCGGAACCGTCAAGCGGGATTGGGAAGAAGACCAGAAGGAAGTTCTCTCCTCAGCGGAAGAGTTCGACCTGCTGGAACAATACAAAGTGGCGCTTGCCGCGCGCGACCGCCAGCTCAAACGGGAAAAAGAGAA
>CAYWMN010000248.1:0-5386 GCA_964459065.1 uncultured Acidobacteriota bacterium
CCGGCCGCAAGAAGTATTACGTGCTGGAGATGCTGCCTTATCCTTCCGGCGACATTCACATGGGCCACGTCCGTAACTACTCGATCGGCGATGCGCTGGCGCGCTACATGTCGATGAAGGGCTACAACGTCCTGCATCCCATCGGCTGGGATTCGTTCGGCCTGCCGGCGGAAAACGCGGCGATCAAGCATCAGCGCCCGCCCGCGGAATTTACCTTCAGCTACATCGACCGCATGCGCAAGCAGTTGCAGCGCCTGGGCCTCAGCTACGACTGGCGGCGTGAAATCGCCACCTGCCTGCCGGAGTATTACCGCTGGAACCAGTGGTTCTTTATCAAGATGTATGAGCGCGGCCTGGCTTACCGCAAAAAGAGCCGCGTCAACTGGTGCCCGGAGTGCGAGACGGTTCTGGCCAATGAGCAGGTGGTGGACGGCTGCTGCTGGCGGCACGAAGAAACTCCCGTCATTGAAAAAGACCTTGAGCAGTGGTTCCTGAAGATCACCGACTACGCCGAGCGGCTGCTGGACGACATGAAGGACCTGGTCCGCTGGCCCGAGCGCGTGCTGACCATGCAGAAGAACTGGATCGGCAAGTCGCGGGGCACGGAAGTGGATTTCCGGATTGAGGAGCTTGACCTGCCGCTGCGCGTTTTCACCACCCGGGTTGACACGATCTTCGGCTGCTCGGCGGTATTCGTGGCGGCGGACCATCCGCTGGTCGAAAAACTGATTGCGGCGTCAAAATCTCCGGAAAGCCTTCGGGCCGAAGCCGAGCGCATCCGGAATTCCTCCCTCCGCGCCAAAGCGGAAGTGAACCTTGAAAAAGAGGGCGTGGCCACCGGCTTTACCGCCATCAACCCCTATAACGGGGAAAAGGTTCCCATTTGGCTTGCGAACTTCGTTCTCAGCGAATACGGCACGGGAGCCGTGATGGCCGTCCCGGCCCACGACCAGCGCGACTTTGAATTCTGCACTACCTTCAATCTGCCGGTCCGCACGGTCATCGTTCCGGCAAACGGAGAACCTCAAGTAAAACTTGAAGCTGCGTTTGTTGAATACGGTAAACTCGTTGATTCCGGGCCGTATACCGGCCTCCCGTCTGAGCAGGCCATCGAACGCATGACGCGGGACGCGGAAGCCAAAGGCTTTGGCAAGGGAACCGTCCAGTACCGCATCAAGGACTGGGGGATCTCACGGCAGCGCTACTGGGGTACGCCCATTCCCATGATTTATTGTGAATCGTGCGGGACGGTGCCGGTTCCGGAAAAGGATTTACCCGTGGTGCTTCCAGCAGACATCAAGCTGACCGGCCGGGGGCGGTCGCCGCTTGCTCAGGTGCCGGAGTTTGTGAACGTGAACTGCCCGAAGTGCGGCGGCGCCGCGCAGCGGGAGACCGACACCATGGACACTTTCGTTGATTCCTCCTGGTACTTTTATCGCTACACCGGCCCGAAGTTTGACACGGCGCCGGTCGACAAGCGTGCGGTGGAATACTGGTTTCCGGTGGACCAGTACATCGGGGGCATCGAGCACGCCATCCTGCACCTGATCTACATGCGTTTTTTCACCAAGGTGATGAAGGACATCGGCCTGGTGAGTTTTTCCGAGCCCGTGTCGCGCCTGTTTACGCAGGGCATGGTGATCAAAGACGGCTCGAAGATGTCGAAATCCAAAGGCAACGTGGTCGATCCGACGGCCATGTTTGAGCGCTATGGCGCCGATACCGTGCGGCTCTACATGCTGTTTGCCGCACCGCCCGAAAAGGATCTGGACTGGAGCGATACCGGAATCGAGGGCGCCGCCCGCTTCCTCAACAAGGTCTACCGATTGGTGGCCGCGCACGCGGACGCGCTCCGGCCGGTTGAATCGTTGCTCGGGAAGGGAACCAGTCTCCCAGATTTAACGGCTGAAGAGCGCCGGCTGCTGCGCAAGGCGCACCAGGTGCTCCGGCACGTAACCGAAGACATGGAAGAGCGCTGGCACTTCAACACCGACATCGCCATGAGCATGGAGCTGGTGAACGAGCTTTCCGATCTGGATTCGGCAATTTCCGCGGGCGGGATTCGGCCGGAAGTCCTTAAAGAATCACTTGAGGTTTTAGTGCTTGTCCTCGCGCTTTTTGCGCCTCACGCGGCCGACGAGCTGTGGGAGGGCCTGGGGTATTCCGAGCCCACGTTGCGCGTCGAGTGGCCGGCCTATAACCCGGAACTGGCGGCTGAAGAAGCGCTTGAGATTCCTGTCCAGGTGAACGGCAAACTGCGCAGCCGGATTCGCGTGGCGGTGGATACCGGCGAGGAAGAGATTCGGCAACTGGCGCAGGCCGATGAGAAAGTGGCCCAGCATCTCGATGGACGCAAAATCGTCAAGATCATCGTCGTCCCGCAAAAGCTGATCAATATTGTGGTGAAGTGATTGAACGATTGAGTGATTTTCTGATTAACTCATTGTTTCATTGAATCAATGAGTCAATGAATCAATCAAAAAATGGATAGAACTAAAACATGGAAAACATTCGTCCTATCGTCGTTTTGGATTTCGGCTCGCAGTACACGCAATTGATTGCGCGGCGCATTCGCGAGATGCATGTCTATTCGGTGATTGTCCCGTGCCATTTGCCGTATGACGAACTGGTAGCGATGGAGCCGCAGGCGATCATCCTTTCCGGCGGGCCGTCGTCGGTTTATGACCCGGCATCGCCCGCCTGCGACGACCGCGTCTTCCAAATGAAGCTTCCGATGCTGGGCATCTGCTACGGCTTGCAGCTGATGGCTTACAAGCTGGGCGGCAAGGTGGAGCGGGCCGAGCGTCGCGAGTATGGCTTTGCGCAGCTTGAGATTTCCCAGCCCAGCCAGCTTTTTTCGGGTATCGAATCGCCGCTGCGGGTCTGGAACAGCCACGGCGATCATGTGGCGCAGTTGCCGCCGGGATTTCGCGTCACGGGGCGCACGGAAAACGCCATCTCCGCCATTGAGAATCCTGAGGCGCGGATGTACGCGGTGGAGTTTCATCCCGAGGTTCGGCACACGGCCAGTGGCGCGGAGATTTTGCGGCGGTTTGTGGAAGGGGTTTGCGGCGCCAGGCCCAACTGGTATCCGCGGTCGTTTGTGGAGGAAACCATCGAGCGGATCCGGCAGGAAGTGGGAGATGAAAGCGCCCTGTGCGCGCTTTCGGGCGGTGTCGACTCGGCCGTTGCAGCCACGCTGGTGAGCCGCGCGATCGGCGACCGGCTGTTGTGCGTTTTCGTTAACAACGGGCTGCTGCGCAAGAATGAGTTTGAGGAAGTCACCGCGGCGCTGCGCAGCCAGGCGCACTTGAACGTCCGTGCCGTGGATAGCTCGGAGCGCTTTCTCACGCGCCTTGCCGGCGTCACCGATCCCGAGCGGAAGCGCAAGATTATCGGTGAGGAATTCATCCGGGTTTTTGAAGAGGAGGCGCGCTCCTGCGGCCACCCGGCGTTTCTGGTGCAGGGAACCCTCTACCCGGACGTGATCGAATCGGTTTCGGTCAAGGGCCCAGCGGCCACTATCAAGAGCCACCACAATGTGGGCGGGCTGCCTGAAGACCTCAAGTTCCGGTTGCTGGAGCCGCTGCGGGAGCTGTTTAAGGATGAGGTTCGGGAAGTAGGTCGGGAGATGGGGTTAAGCGAAGAGATGGTCGGCCGGCAGCCCTTTCCGGGACCGGGCCTGGCCGTGCGGGTTCTGGGAGAAATCACCAGGGAAAGGCTGCGGACGGTTCGCGAGGCGGACGCGATTGTGGAGCAGGAGATCCGGGCTGCAGGGCTCTATGACGAGCTGTGGCAGTCGTTTGCCGTCCTGCTGCCGGTCTCAAGCGTCGGCGTGATGGGCGACGCGCGGACCTACGCCACCACCATCGCTCTGCGCGCCGTCAAATCCGATGACGGCATGACAGCCGACTGGGCAAAGCTCCCCTCTGACGTTCTCGAGCGCATTGCCACGCGCATCGTCAACGAGGTCCGGGAAGTCAACCGGGTTGTTTATGACATTACTTCGAAACCGCCGGGGACGATTGAGTGGGAGTGAAGAGACACTACCCCCTCCGTGCCATACGACCCCTCCGCCCTATGGAACGTGCAAACTCCTCAGCAAACGGTCTAGCGATTTGCGAGTTTCTGCGCCATGTAAAGCAGCAGCCGGCGATCCTGGTCGTTGATATGTCCGATCAATCGCCTCACCTTCTGGAAGAACCGTGAGTCGCGATCGTTTGGAATATCCGCCACCAGCTCATCGGCGCTCTTACGCTGCGTCAGATTGGGGAGTTCCGGGGGTTGATCCCCGTCGTAAAACAGGGCATAGAGAGGGACCTCTAAGGCCGCTGCCAGTCTCTCCATGGTTTCGAGCGAGGGCACGGTGTGCCCGTTTTCGACCCTGGAGATGTAGCAGCGCAACAGTCCCGTACGTTTTTCGATGTCACCTTGGGAAAGATTACGCTCTTCGCGCATCTTCCTCAAACGTGTCCCTATAATCATAGTGAAGATTCTTTCATAACTTGATAAACTAGTCAACAACAAATGTTCGGGACGAACAAAATTGCCCATAATAAGAGTTAAACTTTCCTGTAACCTTCATCGCGCTATCCTCGTCAATCAATAGAGGAAAGCCGAGCTATGGACACTGAATGGAAGATTCACGACCAGAGGCTTCAAGGGAGGCGGAATGGATCAGACTTTGCCAGTCCGGCAATGTAGAGGCGTTTACCCCTCTGGTTCAGGCCTATCAGCGGCGGATCTTTTACCTGGTCTTCCATCTGGTGCGACGCCGGGAGGATGTCGAGGACATCGTCCAGGAAATCTTCATGAAGGCTTTTGTAGCGATTTCAAGCTACAATTTCCAGTCCGGTTTCGGAACGTGGCTCAATCGGATTGCTGTGAACCACTGCTATGATTACTTGCGTCGGCGTCGTTCCTCCCGGGTCAGTTACTTCTGGGAGATGTCTGAGGAGGGGCAGCGCGAAATCGAGTCGACCGCCCGAAGTCCGGAGCCGGGCGGCCTCAACAACGAAGAATCGCTGGCGGTCGGCGATTTTGTTTCCAAGCTGCTCGAGCGCGCCCCGGCGGAGGACCGCGTTATCTTGACGTTGAAGGAAATTGAAGAAAGGTCGGTGGAAGAGATTTCGTGGTTTATCGGCGTCTTCTTGAGGGAATCGATGAGGCGCTGGTTCGTAACAATCCAAAGATCGTTATAGTACCGATAGGCTAGCGCTGCAATGTAGATGGCTGCCGCCACGAGTCCGAGGAAAGCCGACAGCATCCACAGGCCGGGCTCAAGTCGCCATCTCTGCAGGATGCCGGCATGGATGCCCAACGAGAACAGCATCCATCCCGAGACCGCCCCGCATTTCAAGCCGTGAGGAAGCACCGCGGCAAGGCC
>CAYWMN010000249.1:0-5314 GCA_964459065.1 uncultured Acidobacteriota bacterium
CCGCTCGATAATTCGAATCAGATCTCGAAATTTCACGCCGACCGTCCATAAGATTCCCGGTCAAATGAATACTCGTTACCACCCGCGCGTCTGGAGCAATTCGTTCGGGTCAAGCTTTGAAACGTCGATGCCGCGCATGGCCTCTCCCAGTTCTTCCGAGCACTGGGCGACGACGGCGGGATCGTTGTAATGCGTGGTGGCGCGGACAATCGCTTTGGCGCGCTTGGCGGGATCAGACGATTTGAAAATCCCGGAGCCCACAAACACCGCTTCGGCGCCCAGCTGCATCACCAGCGAAGCATCCGCAGGAGTCGCGATGCCGCCGGCGGAAAAGTTCGGCACCGGCAGCTTGCCGTTTGCGGCCACCCACTTGACGAGGTCAAGCGGAGCGCCCAGTTCCTTGGACTTGGCCATCAACTCCTCTTCGCGCAGCGTCGTAATCAAACGCATCTGGCCGGTAATAGCGCGCATGTGCCGGACAGCTTCCACGATATTGCCGGAGCCCGCTTCGCCCTTGGTGCGGATCATCGCCGCGCCCTCGCCGATGCGCCGCAGCGCTTCGCCCAGGTTGCGCGCGCCGCAGACAAACGGCGCCTTGAACCCCCACTTGAGGATGTGGTGTTCCTCGTCGGCGGGCGTCAGCACTTCGCTTTCGTCAATATAATCCACGCCAACGTTCTGGAGCACCTGAGCCTCCGCAAAGTGGCCGATGCGCGCTTTGGCCATCACGGGAATCGAGACCGCGTTCATGATTTCCTTGATGATCTTGATCGACGCCATGCGCGCCACGCCACCCTCTTTGCGGATGTCGGCCGGGACGCGCTCCAGCGCCATCACGGCGCAGGCGCCCGCTTCCTCAGCGATCTTGGCCTGCTCGGCGGTCGTGACGTCCATGATGACGCCGCCCTTCAGCATCTCGGCCAGGCCGATCTTTAATTTCATTTGCTGGTCATACTCCCACATCGCTCATCCTCCAGGTCCGTCTTCGCTCTATATTTCAAGCTCTTTATAATGAATTCGTTTGCGGGAAATAATTCCCTGCGCCGGGCTGAGCGTCCACGCTCCGCATCATTTCCCCAATGCTTTATTATTGGCCTAATAGCGGAAAATGGCAATCGGAGCCCGGCAGTTAGGCTCAACTTTGGACCTAAGCCGCGCACCGCCGTTTAGTCCTCTATAGCGGCAAAACAAGTTGATCGCCGGCCTTTAAAACAACTTCAGGCTTAAAAATAAAGGTAATTTCGTCGCCCTTTCGCCGAATTTCATGCGGTGGGGCATTTTGCTGTAAATGGACGGCCGAAGGCGCCGCAGTTCCTTTGGGGCTATGGAGTGTGACGGTTCGAAAGGCAAGCTCTCCTTCGGTGACCGATAGCACCAAGCGCGTGCTGTTGCGCCGGCGGTCGTGAGTAAAGTCGCCCCAGCCCGTTCCCGTAGACCAGAAGGAAGAAAAATGTTCACGCTCGGTTGCGGGTTTAATCGTCACGCTTTTTTCCCCGGCGTGGTAGCGGAAGCCTCCGAGCGCAACCAGCGGCGCCCAACTGGACATCGGCCGCGCGTAATGATAACCGCATTCGGCTTCGTCCCACGGGTTCCGTTTTTCACCGTCAAAGCGCCGGCGGACGCTTTCGACAATTTCCATGCCTTCGGCCGGCTTGCCCATCAGAACCATCAAGGCCGCCACGGCATATTCGGTTCCGCTCCAGACCTCCGCAAAGTAAGGAAAGGGCGTTTGCGGCCTGTGCGCTCGTGGGTAGTCGCAAACCACCACCCCGGCTTCGTCATTAAGCGCATAAACCCGCTGGACGCAGGCGTGATCGGCCAGCGTGCGTTTATAGTTGTGCTCGTAAATCGCACCCAGCGCCTTGTGGATGTGATCGCGGTCGAGCAGCAGTCCCAGGCCCGCTAGCTCCGCAAAGTACTGTCCCATCAACTGATCGGCAAGGCAGCCGTCGCCAACCTGAAAGCTCGGGTGCTCCGGGTCTCTCGATCCCATTCCGCCCAGCAGCGCTTTGGCAATGTCTTTGCGGGCGATGGCGGTGACTTTCTGGATATAAAACTCGCCGTTGAACAGGTTCGAGTCAATCCAGCGGCTGCCGCGCTCAAAGAGGCGCTGGTATTCGTTCGCGTCAGGCTCTTCGCCCAGCACGTGCGCCATTTCCGACGCCGCGCGCAGCGCCGCCAGGTACCAGACGCCGCAAAAGGGATTCGGGCCAAGGAACTCCACGTCGTACGTGTTGTGCTGCACGCCCTCCATCACCCCGTCGCGGTTTGCGTCCCAGCCGCCCTTAATCCAGGCGAATTCGAGAGCCCGTTTTGCGCCCGGCCACCGGCCCCGCAGCCATTCGGTATCGCCGCAAAGACGCCAGTCGAGATAGAGCTTCACAATGCAGGCCATCTGCCCGTCCGCGGCCGCCACTCCCATGTGCTCGATTCCATAAGGCAGCATCTCGCGAAAGTCCATCCGTCCTTCTGCGTCGGTCAAGAAACCGAATTGCTGCTCGCGCATCGAGCGCGAGAAGGAAGGGAAGACGTGCGCCGTCAAGGGTTCATAGGCGTAAACGTGCGTGCAACTTCCATAGCAGCATCCCGAATGGTCCACGCAGCCTTCAAACCCGTGGAAGGCGCCGTCGGCCGTCCGGAAACACGTGGGCGTGGCCAGGGTGGAAAGGTTCGCCATGGCGGCGTCCTTGGCCGCGTCCGGAACCGTGGTGTTGCGGATGGCCTGCAGAAACTTGCGCGTTCGGGTTTCGAGCGCCGGAAGCCGCCGGGCGGCGTAGGCGGCCACGTCCCAGGCATCCTTGAATCGCGTGCAATAGAAGTTGCCGATCACATCATCTTCGTGGCCCTTGGGAGCCTGCCATCCACAGCGCCGGGGCGTACGGTTCGGAAAGTGCCAGGCCAGCAGGAAGGTGTATTCAGCTTTTGCGCCGGCCGGAATTTCGCGGCTCAGGCACAGCGCGCCCACCGGAGTGCGCGAGGCCGCTTCCGGGCCCAGGCGGCCGTCGGCCGAGAAGTCTTCCCAGAAGAGCAATGGGCTTTGCCACCAGGGCGCCGTCGGCCAGCCCCGCAGATAAGTCACCTGGCCGTTTTCAACACCCAGCAGCGAAAGCGCGAGCGTGCCGGCCTGCGGGTCGTTGTGCGGCAGGAAAGGATTCTGCATCAGCAAGCCTTCCACTCCCTGGCCTTTGCGGTAGTCGTTTTGCCGGCCGTGGCCTGAATGTTTGGCGTGCGCATCGCGCTCGGTGCCGATGGGATTCTCGATCGAATAAGCGATGGAGACGCGCGCGGCGGCCGGACCGGGATTCGAGACGTGGTACCGCAGCACGGCAAGCGGCAGCCCGGAATCATCGGGCTCGTGGGGAATCAGGGGAGTGAAGGCTTCAAGCCGAACATCGACGGCGAGCTCCGGGTCTTCAAAGTCCACGCGGGCCATCGGGTATTCGCCTGTAAATTTACAGCTCTTGAGCCTGGGAAGTCCGGGAGCGTTCGTCGAGCCGAGGTCGCTGGGATTTCTTTCGTAGGGCGGCAGAATCTGCGCT
The DNA here is from genome assembly GCA_964459065.1 of uncultured Acidobacteriota bacterium. Taxonomy (GTDB): domain Bacteria; phylum Acidobacteriota; class Terriglobia; order UBA7540; family UBA7540; genus JAMCXS01. The sequence goes on from CAYWMN010000249.1 coordinate 3,540, forward strand.
TCCAACACGCGAACCACCGGCTTGCGATTGGCGGTCTTAACCCAGATCGCCGGGAAGGCGTATTGCGGCGTCCGGCCTTTGTCGGGCCGGTTGAAGATCCACCATTCCTTCAGTTGTCCGCGCCCGCCGAGTTCCAGGCTGCCGGCTGCGACGCCGCCCAGCGGAAAGCCGATCATCTTGCGGCGGCTTCCCTCAAACACCCGGGGATAGGTGATGCGTTCGCTCGCCGCAGGGCTTGGCGGCACGGCTCCTCCCGCCGAATCGGCCGTTGCCGATTTGATGGGCAGCGCCAGCGAACCCGCGCCCAACGTCATGGTCTTCAAAAACTTGCGGCGCCCTCGCCCGGCTCCGTTTTTCCCTCGGGACTTCGCCATCATCGCCTCCGCCTCGCATGAATTCTGAGGTCTCGTGTAAGGTGCCCATCATACACAAGATGAATGCTCCTGGCGACTGAACGTCAAGGCTCGGCGGCGGGCATGATTTCAAACCGCCACGGAAATTGCTCACCCCGGCGTTTGCTATAATTCGTTATTGATTTTCCGATCCGCGAAAGGATTCCGATGACTGAAAAAAGCGGCCCGCTCCTCAATCCGAACGATGTAGTGTTGGTGGCCATCGACCTGCAAACCAAACTGCTGCCCGTCATCTTCCAGGCCGATCGCGTGATCAAGAACACCGCATTGCTATTGCAGACAAGCCAGATCCTTTCGGTTCCCGCTATCATCACCACGCAGTATGCCAATGGCCTGGGACCGGTGGTGCCGGAAATCGACTTGGCGGCTGCGGGAGTGGCGCCGCTCGACAAGATTAGCTTCGGCTGTTTTGGTGACGAAAAGTTTGTTGAGCGGCTCAAGGAGATTTCCCCGGAGCGTAAGACGCTGCTGGTGGCCGGAGTTGAATCGCACGTCTGCGTGGCTCAGACGGTGCTGGCCGCGCTCGACGCGGGCTACGAGGTTCAGGTCGCGGAAGACGCCACGTCTTCGCGCACTCCGGAAAACCGCCAGGTCGGGATCAACCGCATGGGGCGCGCCGGCGCCGTGATCAGCTCCACGGAAATGATGATTTATGAACTGCTGGGCAAGAGCGGAACTACTGAATTCAAAGCGATCCTGCCGCTGCTGAAGTAGCCGGAGCATCCTCCCGCAGTCGCGAGGCTATTCCCGCAAATAAGGATTCGACTCTCTCTCCCGGCCGATGGTGGTGCTGGGGCCGTGCCCCGGAAAGACGGGCGTTTCGTCCGGCAGTTGCAGAAGCTTTTCATGGATGGAGCGCATCAACTGCTCCTCCGATCCGCCCCAAAGGTCCCAGCGGCCTACGCCGCCCTGGAAGAGCGTGTCGCCGGCAAAAAGCGTCGGCTTGTCACCCGTGGCGCTTGCCGCAAGGTGCAGCGAAAGGCTGCCCGGTGAATGTCCAGGCGTGTGCAGCACTTCGAGCGCGAGCGATCCCCATTTGAGCCCGTCGCCTTCCCGCAGGAACTGATCCACCTCGGCTATGCCCGGCGGCTCAATCCCCAGCCACGCCGCTTGAGCGGCCAGGTTTTGATAAAGCGGCAGGTCGTCGTGGTGCATCATCACCGGAGCACCCGTCAAATCATGCAGCTTCTTGATCCCGCCCACGTGGTCGATGTGCGCGTGCGTGGCGACGATGTATTTCACCTTCAGGTTGTGCCGCGATAGAATCTCCTGGACGCGTTCGACCTCGTCGCCCGGATCGATGACGATGGCTTCGAGCGTTTTGTCGTCTATCCGCGATACTCTGTGCTCCGGCGCCTGGCT
>CAYWMN010000250.1:0-5313 GCA_964459065.1 uncultured Acidobacteriota bacterium
CTCGATTGCCCCCCGGCGCTCGATCTGCTCACTCTCAATGGACTTGTAGCCGCCGATTCCGTCCTCGTTCCCATCCAGTGCGAATATTTCGCCCTCGAAGGCGTTTCAGAACTCCTGGATACGCTGATCCGAGTTCGGCGCGTCCATAATCCCAAGCTTGCCATCGAGGGGATTCTGCTGACGATGTACGATGAAAGGACCAACCTTTCACATCAGGTTCGCGACGATCTTAAAGACTTTTTTGGCGATCAGGTCTTCAACACCATGATTCCCAGGAATGTTCGCCTGGCGGAGGCCCCAAGTTATGGCAAACCGGTCATCAGCTATGACCCGGATTGCCGCGGCTCTGAAAGCTATCTACAACTTTCCAAAGAGGTTATAAGCCATGACCAGAAAGGCATTGGGGCGCGGGATTAACGCTCTGCTTCGTGAAACCGAAGCACCCACTCCCGCCAGAGGGCTCGAACAGGTCCAGATTACCCTTATCGATCCCAACCCTTTCCAACCGCGAACGGACATGTCGGAAAGCGCCCTGGAAGACCTCGCCAACTCCATTCGCGCCACAGGCGTTCTTCAGCCCGTCCTCATCCGCCCTGCCGGCGACCGCTACCAATTGGTGGCCGGTGAGAGACGCTGGCGCGCCGCCACGCGAGCAGGCATCGAAGCCATCCCGGCGGTGGTTCGAGACATCACCGACGACGAAGCGCTGGAGCTTGCTCTCACCGAAAACATCATGCGCGAGCAGCTTAATCCTCTTGAGGTGGCGCGCGCCTATGACCAGCTCCAGAAGCGCTTTAACCTTACGCACGAGCAGATCGCCGAGCGCCTTGGAATCAACCGCTCCACCGTAACCAACACCCTGCGCCTGCTCGGCCTGGCCCCGGAAGTTCAAAAGTTGCTGATGGAAGGCAAGATTTCCGCAGGCCACGCGCGCGCCCTTGCGGCCGTCACGCCACCCGACGCCCAAAAGAAACTTGCTCGCATGGTGGTCGAAAAAGAGCTCTCCGTCCGCAAGCTGGAAGGCCTGATCGCACCCCGGCCGGCCGCTCCCCAGGCCGATCAAGCCAAACCGGCGCCGCCCGTCGATCCCAACCTTCGCGCTGCGGTGCTGGAGCTCGAGCGCGCTCTGGGAACCCGCGTGCGCGTGGTGGGCAGCGGAAAGCGCGGCAAGATCGAGATCAGCTACTTTTCATCGGACGACCTGAATCGCATTTATGATCAGTTAATACATTAATATATTATATTATTATATATAACAGTACCTCTTCAATAATAGCCGCGTTACCGACCTGCGGCGCAACGGGAGGCCTGATGGCGATGAGATTCCGGGATATGCTGCGTCGGCGAGAGCCCAGCGACTTGATCGACCATGAACTGGTGGGGTTGCTCGAGCCGGGAGTGGAAGTCGAAGGCAGGCTGAACATCGCTTCCGGCATGTTTCGAGTGAACACCCACCTGAAAGGGGAAATCCACTGTGAGGGTGTCCTGGTTCTTGCGGAGCTTGGTGAAGTGGAAGGGGAAATTCACTCCAGGCTGGTCAGTGTAGCCGGCAAAGTCAAAGGATCCATTCACGCCACTGAAAAGGTTGAAATCAAGGCCCACGGTGTGGTGTTGGGCGATATTTACACCCCCGCGCTCATCGTCGAACCCGGCGGATATTTCGACGGGCAATGCCACATGCCCGTTCCGGCCCAGCCTCAACACGTCGCCGAAACCGAACAAAAGGTGTAGCGGTCCCAACTCACCAGCCTTCCAACGGCCATCGTTTGGGCCTCTCACCGCGCCTTCAACTCAATCGCCCTCCAAATCCTGATCGCCGCATTTGCCTGCCGCCATTGCGGCGTCGGCCCTCCAGGAGTAAGGTTAAATTTGATTGAGATACGGCAACCGATGGAAGGGAATCTCACTTTATCATCCCGGCCTGCCATTCGATAACAAAACAGATGGAATTACACACCCACCCGACCGAGGGAAACCACAGGCTTCAAAACCTCGAAGCACTATCCAGGGAACTGGGCGCTGACCGTCTTGCCGACGAGGCCCACGATCTGGCGGAGCGGGTTTCAGAAGGGAGGTTCTTTCTCGCCTGCATCGGCCAGTTTAAGCGGGGAAAATCGACCTTGATCAATGCCCTCATCGGCGATCCCATACTGCCTTCTGGCTTTATCCCTGTCACGGCGGCTCCGACCGTGGTCAGGTTTGGAACTGAACGCAGGGCTCGCATTCGGCCCCGGACCGGGACCTGGCAGGAAATACCCGTTGAGGACCTCAAGCTGTATGTATCCGAGCAGCACAATCCCGAAAACGCAAAAGACATCGCAGGCGTGGAAGTCTATACGCCGGCTCCGCTCCTCAAGGATGGGATGTGTCTGGTGGATACGCCGGGCCTGGGGTCGGTCTTTGCAGGAAACACGGCCGCGACCCATGACTTTCTCCCGCGCATCGACGCGGCTTTGGTGGTGGTTGGAGCCGACCCGCCGCTGGCAGGAGAAGAATTGAAGCTGCTGGAGGCCGTCGGGCGGCAGGTCCCTGAAATGATCCTGGTTTTGAACAAAGCAGACCGCACAACCGATGCCGAGCGTGAAGCGGCCGCCGCCTTCACCCGCCAACTGCTGGAGAAGCGGCTCCACAGGCCGGCCGGGCCCCTTTTCGAGGTCAGCGCCCTGGAGAGGATGGAAAGCCGGGGACCGGAGCGGGATTGGAACAAGCTCATCGCAGCCCTGCAGCGGCTGACGCTCGATTCCAGTTTTCAGATTATCCGCCAGGCCTGCGAACGCGGCATCGAGAGGCTCTCGGAGCAACTGCTCGCGATCGTAAATGAGGAGCGCCAGGCCCTTTGCCGGCCGGTTTCGGAATCCGAGCGCCGGGTGGCGGCGATCCGGGAAACCATCGGCTCTGCGGAACGCTCCATGCACGAACTCGGATACCTTTTTATAGCTGAACAGCAAAGGCTCTCCGATCTGTTTGTGGCCCGCCGCAAGCGCTTCCTGCGGTCCGCAATTCCGCAGACCAACCAGGAATTTGCGGCGTCCCTCGAAGCCCAGCCGCGCGGTGCGGGCCCTGCTTACCGGCGGCGCATCATGCACCAAGCCCAGCAGGCTGTCCGGGAGCTGGTTTTGCCGTGGCTTGAGGCTGAACAATCGGATGCCGAAACCGAGTACGCGAAAGTCGAGCGGCGATTTATTCAGATCGGCAACGATTTCCTGAATAAGTTGGCAGCAGCGGGAGTGGGAGAACTGGCGCGCATGCCTCACGCTCTGGATGCAAACCCGGCATTCCAGATTCGCTCCCGGTTCGTCTTCCGCGACCTCATCGAAGTTGCTGAGCCCGCCTCGCCTTTGCGCTGGATTGCGGATCTGGCGCTGGGAGCCGTCGGGGCGCACCGCCTCATCCAGAAGGACGCGGCGGAATTTCTCACCCATCTTCTTGAAATGAACAGTTCGCGCGTGCAGAGCGACATCCTGAACCGCGTGCAGGAAAGCCGCAACCGCCTGGAAGCCGAGATCCGGAAGCTCCTGCATGAAGTCACCCGCGTCGCGGAGCAGGCGTTAAGCCACGCTCGAGCCGCGCAGCAAGCGGGTGCGCCCGCGGTCGAAAGAGCTCTCTCGCGCTTCGAGCGGCTGGAAACACAAATCCGGGCGCTGCGGCCGGCAGATTGAATCCCGCGAACGGCCGCCAAGCAGCGCTCTCAATAGAAAAGGCTTGGTTGCGCACATTGGTGGTTCAGTGTATTTTGATGAATACTCCAGTCGGAATCTAATGGCGTGTGGCCAGCACTTTGAAGGACAGAAGCGCGAAAACCTGCCGGGCATGAAAAGGCAACTAACCATGAAAACAAGGGTGCAACGGGCCGCAGCTATTTTGGCTTTAGCGGGCGTCCTGCCAGGAGCGCTCGTTGCCGCGTCCGCCGCTGGTCGCAAGACCCTCACTCCAGCGTTTGTGCAGGCCCGGTTCGCGGGCACCACAAAGTTTTCCCACCTGAAGCCCGGCGACACCTTGCAGGGCAAGGTGCTGCATAATGTGTACTTCGGCACGCGGCTCGCCATTCCGCAAGGCAGTGGGATTTCGATGGCTGTTTCGCGCCTTGAGCGCCGCAGAAGAAAGCCCTTCGCTGTCGTGCCCTGGCCCGTCCAGTACTTTCTTCCCAAGTACAAGAAATATCCCGCCTTCGATTTTGCCGACGTCGTTTTGCCCGGCGGGGCTCGAATGCGCCTGCGGGTGGTTTCCGTTTCCACAGTTAAGCACGTGCACGCCACCCTCGAAGTCAAACGAAGCTTGAAGTCTGGCGAAAGGACTGCGGCAAAGAAAGCGAAGCCAGCGAAGCGACATCCCAGGACGCAGAGCCCCACCTATGAAGTGGTGGTGGATCAGAATCCCGGCTTACCGCCGCAGCCTGCACGGCTTCGCGGCTCGGTTCCCCAGATCCAAACAGCGAGTGCCGGGACGGAGGCAGAGTTGGCGCTTGTAGGCTCGCTCAGCGCCTCAAAAAGCCGCACGGGAGAGCCCTTCAAGGCCCTATTGATCGAGCCGCTGCGATTGCCTTCCAACGTGACGTTGCCGGAAGGCACGGTTTTTGAAGGCTATGTCGCCAAGCGCACACCGGCTCGCAGGCTTAGCCGGTCCGGATCTTTGTACCTCACCTTCGATCACGTGATGCTGCCTGCCGGAACCAGCCTTCCCATCGCGGCTTCGGTGGCGGAAGTTGGGGTGGATCAAGGTTCCCAGCTGCACGTCAGTTCGGAAGGCCGCCTGAAGGGTGGAAGCCCGGGTAAGAAGCGCCTCCTAATTGAGCTGGGCGTGGGCTACGGACTTTCCAAGGTGGCCGATGACACTTATCAGCTTATTGTGGAAGCGTTCATCTCTACCGCTACCGACGCTTCAACCGCCGGAACCGCGCGCTTGATTGGATTGGGCTTCACAGGCGTTTACTGGCTCACCCGGCGCGGCCGCGACGTGAGCTTGCCGCCCTATACAATTCTTAAGGTCCGCTTTGACCGCACTCCCACCCTGGAAGCGGATGCCCTTCCTTAACCACGACCAGGCTTCATCAACCAATCCGCCGGGCATATCGGATGGCTTGCTCGCAGGCACATCCATCAGTTGTCCGGCACGGGAAACCGGTCCCCGGTGTCACTGACCCACTGTTTCAGCCGCGCGATCAGCTTCTGCCGTTCGGTGCGATATTCGTTGTAGTGCGCCAGGTTGACTTGCTCGTAAGGGTCCTCGTTCAGGTTGAACATCAGCCAGGAAGTATTCGGCAGGCAGGCGTATTTCCAGCCGTCCCGCGTGACGATGCCCCGCCAGGGCAGATCG
>CAYWMN010000251.1:0-5306 GCA_964459065.1 uncultured Acidobacteriota bacterium
CCTCGCCCCGCTCCACGCGCTTGCCGATGGAGAATGGCATGGCCACGCCCACAATAAAAAGAAAGAGCGGCATGATGATGTCCCAAAAATCAAACCCGATCCAGGGAGTGTGCCTAAACTGACCGGCCAGCCAAAGCGGCAGCGGGTTCCGAAACAATTTGAAGAATTCCAGCACAAAAGGCGCACCGCCCGCGATCCAGAACATGTCAAAGCCGCGCAAAGCGTCCACCGACAGGACGCGCTCAGAAGCCGCGACGGCGTGCAAGTGAGATTTCCCGGGTTTGGCTTCATCCATTGGGGCACTCCTTCATATCAGCGAAGTTGCGCAAAGCGCCCTTCAGGCGCCGCGCCCCACCCTTGGAATTCCTGTGCTCACCCCACAATCTTCAGCGTCCACAGCAGCACGGCCGCGCCAAAGACGATCCGGTAGATGGCGAAAGGCGTAAAGCCGCGTGTGCGCACCCAGGCCATAAACCACGCGACGGCGGCGTAGGCCACGACGAACGAGACCGCAAAGCCCACCGCCACCAGCGCCCAGCCGTGCAAACTGATCTGGCTGACGCCCACGGGATTTTCTCCCTTGCCCAGCAGCGACTTCAGCAACTCGTAGCCGGTGGCCGCCACCATGGTGGGCATGGAAAGGAAAAAGGAGAACTCCAGCGCCGAGGCGCGCGACATGCCGGCCAGCTGCCCCGCCGCAATCGTCGACATGGAGCGCGAGGTTCCCGGAAACACCGCCGAGAGAATCTGGCAGGCGCCGATCCACACCGACTGCCCCAGGCTCATGCCTTCCATGTGCCAGGTGTGGATGCGGCTCGAGGCCGCGCCCGGCCCGGCCTGTTCGCTTCGCGCCATGCGGGCGTCCACCACCCACATCACGATGCCGCCAATCACCAGCGACGCGCCCATCACCTCCAGGTTTTCAAGGTTTTTTCCAATCACCTTGATCAGCAGAAGGGCCGGAATCGCCGTCACCACAAACGCGACGCAGGTGAGGCTCAGCGGATGCGTCAGCACCGTGCGGTCGCCGCGCTCGCCGCGCGGAAAGGTGGCAACAAATTGGATAATCCGTTCGCGGAAATAAACCGGCAGGCAAAGAATCGCCCCCAGTTGAATCACAATGGTGTAGAACTTCCAGTAGCCGCTCCGCAGGCTCACGTGCAGCAGCGCCTCGGCAATGCGCAGGTGCGCCGTCGAACTCACCGGCAGAAATTCCGTTAATCCTTCAATCACGCCCAACAGGGCCGATAACCCGTAACCGTGCAAACTTCCTCCATGATGAGCTTCCAATGTCACCCAGGGTGCACGATGATTATTAGCACGATCCTCGTCCGGCTCCAATCCTTTTGGCGGCCCCGGCGCGTTACCACCGCAATTGTGCTAGAGTAAGTTCGCTTTGTTTCAATGACAGACCGGCCAGCGATGGCGGGCGGCTGAGCCCTTCGGAGGCCCGGCGTCCTTGCATCGCTCGCGCAGGCAAACTCTGCGGTGGTCAAGGGGGAGTGATGCGTCATCGCCTTGTGAAAACCTCGATACTGGCTCTTGTTTCGCTTCTGCTGGTCCGGACGGCTGCGGCGCAAACACCGCCCGCGCAGCTCCATTACCAGTCCCCCTACTTTAAAGTTGCGCTGGCCGGCGGCCAGCCGGGGTTCGCTGCGCTGGCCGTGGACTCGTTGGGCAACGGCCGGCTTGGGACGAACCTGGTTCGTCCTCCCTCGCCCGCGAACAGAACATTCAAAGTGCGGCGCAGCGGCGACAGCGTGGAATATCGCGCCGCGGGCGCTCCGCCCACCGCGCCGCCCGTCTGGACGTTTGAATTTTCCCGGCGCCGGTTGCGCATCCGCTCCAGCTACAACGCCGCGAGCCCGCCCCGGCCGCTGGTGGCGGTTTTCAATCCCTGGGCTTCCCACGCCACGCTGCTGGGGATGGAAAACGCGGACCAGAGCGTCCGCCTTCCTGCGGTGCTCCATTTTCCGGACCAGGGCACGTTCCGCATCACGCTCGCCAAAGGCAGCCGCGTCTCGCTCGGTTATGACGCCCAGCGCTTTGGCCGCGATCATCACAAAGATTACGTGCGGGTCGCGTTTCCGCCGGCGTCCGCGTCCAGGCCGGTGGTCGAATACACGCTCCGGGTGGTGGACATTTACCCGGGCGGGCCGCAGCTTGCCGGCGACCCTCGCTTTGACGGTTTCCGGCGCAACTTCCTCAACATTTTCCAGTTGAATCCCCGCGTGCACATGCTGGCCAATAATTCCGCGAGCGACCCCTGCGCGCTCAACCTCTACTTTCCGGCGACGATGGCGCTCCACACGCCGCCGCTCGCCAAAGGCCTCACCGCGCTTGATCTGGTTCGCCAAACGCTTGACCAGTATTTGAGCGGCAAAAAGGGCTGCGGGCAGGCGGGATACCGGAATAATTTCCAGGTGCCCTATGATTTCCTCGATACGAATCCCTCGCTGCTTGTCGCGGCTTCCGATTACGTGAGCGGCTCGAACGATCTCGCATGGCTCAGGCTGAATTACCCGGGGCTCCGGCAATGGACCCAAAAGGTGCTGGCCATGGTGGACAAGAACGGCCTGCTCGCGTATCCGGCCAGCGGCAACTCCGGCTCGTGGTCTCAAAAGATTACAATCCGTCCGGGCAACTGGTGGGACACCGTCGGCTTTGGGCATGAAGACGCCTATTCCAACGCGCTTGCCTACCACGCCCTGCGCGGCATGGCGGAGCTGGCCCGCCGCATGAAGCGCCCCGCCGACGTGCGCTTGTATTCATCCAAAGCGCAGGCGATCCGTTCCGTTTACGTCAAAACTTTCTATGATCCTGCCACCGGCGTTCTGGCGGGCTGGAAAAGCGCCGACGGCAAACTGCACGACTATTACTTCACGTTCGTCAGCGGCGTGGCCATCACCTACGGCCTGGTGCCCAATAAGCTCGCCAACAGCATCATGGATCACATGCTGGCCAAAATTCGGGCCGTCGGCTACACCAACTTTCAGTACGGCCTGCCGGGCAATCTCGTTCCCATTCACCCCGACGACTACGTCGATCACAATCCCCGGTTCGGTTATAACGCTTTCCAGGTTTATGAAAACGGCGGCGCCTCGGGCAACTACGTCTACTACACTCTGCGCGCACTCTACAAACTCGGGCGGGCGAAGCAGGCCGACGCCATCCTGTTTCCCCTGCTGGGCGGCTACGAAGCCGGCAATTTCCAGGGCCGGGGACCCAACGGCATGACCTACGACTGGCGCGCCTGGGACGGCACCGCCCACGGCTACGAAGGCCTGCTCATCGATAACTACCTCGCCATGCTCGCGGTGCTGTACCGCTAAGCTGGTGACGCGGATCGCCCGACCCGCGGCCTCTAGCTGTAGGGGCGGTGTCCTCACCGCCCGGCTTTCTTTGAAGTGGTAGCCGCGATGCTGCGGTCTTCCCGCGCTCGTGCGTTGCGTTGTCCTTAATTCAGGATTCGTAACTCGTAATTCATAATTTCCCCCTGGTATTTAAGCCGGTAGCGCAGACTCTCGTTTCGCAGAGAGTCTACGGGTTTTGTCTGCGCGTTCGGCGCCTCGAACTTGATCCAGCCCTTGTTCCAGGCATAGTCGTGGCTCTTGGTTTGGATCACATCAAACCTCCCGCGCATTCGTCGCACGCATCGCCAACGTCGCGATGTATGCGCCAGCCGCCAAAATTCCCACAAGGGAGGCCGCCGCCTGATGCTGAAAAGAAAAGTTTGCTGCACCTTCAGGAGAAAACTTACCCTTGATTTTCAAGAGAGAATCTACCTGCTCGCTGCACATGTGGTCCCTTCTGCGATAAATTAATCGCCGGCCCGAACTTTTTTCGCCGTTTTCCCTAAGTACAGGTAGGAGACTGAAAGTACAGCTAGGAGATCCAATTGTTCGACGACCGGGAGCTCTGGAAGAGGATCGCCAACGGCCACGCAGATGCATTCGATGTGTGGTATCGAGAAACTGCTCCACGCTTGCGGGTCTTCCTCCGGCATCTTCTCGCCGACGAACAAGCGGTTGAAGACGTTATGCAGGAAACTTTTACCCAAATCTGGCATCGCCCGCACCGTTTCGACCCTGAACGTGGCTCGCCTCGCGCCTATCTCTTTGGTGTTGCTCGAAGGCAGGCCGCCGAGTGGCGCCGCAAACAGAAAGCAGCTGATGAACTCGAGTTCGATCCCCCGTCTCCCGAGCGAGTCGAGACTGCTTCCATGGTCACCGAAGTCCTCAGGCGCCTTTCTGTCGAACACCGGACGCTCCTCTGGCTTCGTGAAGTCGAAGGGCGGTCCTACGAGGAACTGGCCCTGATCCTTGACGTACCCGTGGGCACGGTCCGGTCTCGGCTGTTTGCCGCCCGCGAAGCTCTCCGCGCGATTTGGTGCATAGACCGTCAGCACTCAGGAGGTCGTCATGGTCTGCAATGATGCCACAGAGTATGTTTCGGCACTCTGCGATGGCAAAACGATTCCGCCCGCAGCCGCGCAACACATTGCTACCTGTCCTGACTGCCAGGCACGGCTACGTGATTATCTCGCTCTCGGCGCGGAGTTGCGCCGTGCCGCAAGCCTCGAGCTGGCCGATACCATGCCGTCTCGCAGTTGGGCGAAACCGCCGAACCGCGTCACCACTTGGTGGCAGAAGGGATGGGGAACTATGCGCATTCCGAGACTCGTTTTTGCTTCTTTAATCACGTGTGTCATAGTCCTCGCGTCCGCTTTCGTCGTAAGTAGGGCGCGGGCGAACGTTACGGGAACCGTCATCCTGCTGAGTACAACAGGTCCAAATGGCAATCTGTTGACGGACTGCGCGGTCTCGACGCTGGAAAAGCACCAATTCCCCTGCACCTGGTACGGCAAAGTAGGGTCGCGATTCCTCGCATACAGGGTATTTTTCGTTACGCGGAAAGGCGGCCGCGTCCGGCTTGCGATCTATACGACCACCTATATGTCCGGGGCAAAGCCCGTTTTCCCCCGGAGCGAGGGCAGTTCCACCAAGGATGTGTGGTTCGAGCCGGGCAAGCAGTCGAAATTCGATGTGCCGGGGGTGGGCACGCTCACCTTGGAAGGCGTGTGGATGGATCACATGCCGATCTTGGGGACGCTTGAACCAATTCCCAATGAGATTCGGCTTGGCAGGCCACTGCTTTTGAAAGATAACGTCGTAGTCGGTGATCTTTCGCATTTCATCGGCGGCATCTGGGGTATGGACGATCTTGACTCGGCGTTCGGGTTTTACATCCCGGGACAGGGCCGGTTCCTGCTCTCGCTGTTGCCGATGAAGGGAGCTGTTGAGGCG
>CAYWMN010000252.1:0-5285 GCA_964459065.1 uncultured Acidobacteriota bacterium
GTTCACGTCAAAAGCCCGCACGGCGTATTGATCGTAAGCCGTCACGAAAACAAAGAATGGCGGGCTGCCCCTGCGATCCATGAGCTTCTTGATTACGCCAAAACCGTCCAACCCCGGCATCTGCACGTCCAGGAATACGACGTCCGGCTTGAGTTCGCGAATCAAGCTCAACGCTTCCACGCCGTTCTTACCCTGCCCGACAACGGCTACGTCCGGGAAGTTCTTGAGTAGATAGGCCAGTTCGTCCCGCGCAGGCTTTTCATCATCAACGATCAGGGCGGAAAGCCTCATATTTCACCCTTCCATAACAATAACAATGGCGCCCGACAGCCCCAACCCGCCGTCAGCCCCACAGTATATCAGCCTGTTCGCCTCTCAGAAATCCATTCTGGCCCGGCCCGGAAACCACAGACCGGCTCGCGGGCGCTTCCGCCGGGAGTCTGCGCGCGCTCAGCCATATTCACTTGTGGTAGCATGAATCTGAATAATCCCATAAACCAAGGAAAACTCTTATGCCATCAAACGCGCGCTTGTTGAGCAGCAAGACCCTTTACAACGGACGGGTGTTGCGAGTCAAGCTTGACCGCATCATTGAACCGGGCAACATCGAAGCCTCGCGGGAAGTCATCGAGCATCGCGGTTCGGTCGTCATTCTGCCCCATCTTCCCAACGGCCGAATCCTCCTCGTTCGGCAGTTCCGCTATCCCGCCGGCCGCGCTCTGTGGGAATTGGTGGCGGGTTCGCTGGAGGAAGGCGAAAGCGTCAAAAGAGCCGCGCGCCGGGAGTTGCTGGAGGAAACCGGCTACCGCGCGCGTTCCATCAAGCCGCTGCTGTCTTTTTACTCCAGCCCCGGATTCCTGACCGAGCGCATGCACCTTGTCGAGGCGCGGGATTTGACCTACATCGGGGCGAATCCGGAAGCCGATGAACGCATCGAGACGAGGGAGTTTACGGCCAAGGAAATCCAAAAGCTGCTTGCCGATAAAGAACTCAAGGACGGGAAAACCCTCGTCGGCCTGCTGTGGAAGCGGTTTGCGGGCGGATAAACGCCGCTTTCGGGCCCTGTCAATAATCAAATACAAACCCCTACCGAAACGTCAATATTCGCTTGACAACGCGATTCGCGACCCTATACTAAGCCGATAGGAGTGTACACGGTGTTCGTACCGAAAAATTATTCATCATAAGCGATGCCAGGGGTCCGGAAGGGTTCCTGGCTTTTTTATTTGCCGGCCAGAGCGGCTAGGGTACTTCCTGCGCCCTCTCATGGCTATATGGAGGATCCAGTGGCAAGACTTCAAGGAACGGTTAAATGGTTCAATAATAGCAAGGGTTACGGTTTTATCGGCCAGGACAGCGGGTCCGATGTTTTTGTACATTATACGGCCATCCAGACCGACGGATTTAAGTCACTCCAGGAAGGTGATCTGGTCGAGTTTGAAATCGTGGATGGACAGAAAGGTCCCCAAGCCGACCACGTTACCAAAGTCGACTGATTTTTAATTGTTTTTCCGGCGTAATCACATTACACTCTCAAGGAGCAAGGGGGTTCGTGTACCCTGTTGCAGACCCCGGTGGAATAACCAAGTCCACGCTGACTTCAGGTTCAGAGAGGCCCTCACAGGACTGCCCGAATCCTGGGCGTCATCAAAGGCGGATTTGTCCATAGGGCATGTCTTAAGATTGTGCAGCAAGCCACCGCAAGGGGTAACACCTGGGGAACAAGGAGCGAATATGCGAAGACTGATGATGAGCCTGGCGGTTGTTGTTCTGGCCACTTTCCCAGGGCTGGCGCTTCACGGAAGCGTTGTGCTGCTTCATCGCGATGCGCTGCGCGGGCGCCCGGCTGTGGGAACGGCGATAGCCCCGACCCTCACGGTCCCGGCTGAAACCCTCATCGGTGCGCGTGTGCTGACCGGCCTCCACACGATGGTGAACCATGTCAATGACCCCATTGTGGCAGAAATTGTCAAGCCCGTGTATGTGAGCGGCCGCCTGGCCCTGCCCGCTGGAACCATGTTTGACGGCCACATCACCAAAATCCAGCCCGCCCGCAGAATGAGGCGCGCTGGAAAGATATCTTTCCGCTTTGATCACATCACCTTGCCGACCGGCCAGGAGGTGCCGGTCTCAGCCGTGATTGCCAGCCTTTCAAACGTGAAGAATTTGAAAGCTCAGCTTGATTCCGAAGGGCAGCTGAAGGGCCGGCATAAGAAACTTTGGAAGAGTTTTCTCACCGGGTTTTTAACGGTGGGAAGCCTCACCGCCGCGCGAGTCGCCGTTGCCAGTTCTGTGGCACTCTCGGTGGCCGCACCGGCCAGCGCCGCGGCGTTTGTCGGCTATGAAGTCTTTTTTGTGCGCGGCGGCAATGTTAACGTTCCTCCGAACACCCCTTGCCGCATCCGTCTCAACAGTTCACTCACGGTTCAGGCTCTGACCTAGCCGAGGCGCCATCGCCTCCGTACCTAGTGCTCCCGCGACGCCGCGCCCATCGAGCCCGCAGCGCTCAATTGTTGATAGTTGGCGGTCAGCTGAAGGCTGATCTCAGCCCCGTTTTGCGCTACCGCCATGCCGCTGAAAGGGTTCGGTTGGTTGGGAAATTGGTGTTGCCAGGCCAGTTCCTGCGCCAGTTTCAGTCCTTGCAGAACCTGTTGCAGACTTCCGGCGTCTTCTGCAGATTTGCAATAAAGCTCCATATTGAGCTGTACGTTCGCGCCCGGCATGACCTTATAGCTCAACGTCTGCACGTTTTGAAAAACCTTAGCCCAGTCCAGCTGGATGGCGTTTTGCGTCGGCAACCAGTTCTGGAACCATTCGGCCACGGACCCGTGCGTGGCAATGCCCCAGATCGGAGCCTGTGTTGATAGATTCGAGATGATCTTCGCAACGCCCGAATCGGTTTCCAGGCTGGGACGCGCGCCGTTCCTCACGTCCATCATTTGGCTCAAGGTGCTGAGGGTTCCAAACCCTCCCAGGCTGGGGCCTAAAATCACCACGCACTGCGTCTCAAGGCCGGCGCCCAAACAGTAGCCCGGCTTTCCTCCGATCTTCTGCGGAGGAATGTGCCGCTCGGCTGCGCTCGCGCGAAGCGCCTGGGAATTGAAGCTCCCCGTCGCAAGCCCATAGAGCTGTTTCGCGGCGCCAGGTGCGGCTTCGGTCCATCCCAGAATCAAGGCGTTCACGTCGGTTTCCTTGATGCCAAGCCTGGCCATCGAGCTTTCAAGCTTTTTGAGCCACGGTCCCATATAATGCTGCCGAAGACTCGCATAATTCGGCAGCTTCCGCAGATCAGCCGGGCGCGTATACTGCACCTGAGCTGTTCCCGCGGGGAAGCTGTTGAGAGCCTCCGTTCCCAACTGCTGCGCTTTCGCAATGCCCGCGCCGATTCCCAGGGCGGCTACCAAAGTGATCGCTCGTATTTCCCGTGTCAGCATTCAAACATCTCCTTTTTTCAGGACCACGATTTCCCTGCGGTGTGAACGGGTCAGAAAGGTTTTCAGGCTATAATCCGCGGTCAAATTTTCCACCTCGCGGTTGGAAACCGCCGGATAAGGAAACCGGCCTTGCGATTCTGCTTCAACGCCCAGCGTGGTCAGGCTTTCAAGCGACCATCGCCCGTCCTTTCCTTCGGCAAGGCTGGCCTCGCGGAGAAAGCCGTAGAGAATTCCGCCCTTCTCCAACAACCCCAGCAGGCGGCTCAACAGTCCGGGCAACACGTCTGCAGGAAGCAAATCCAGAAGGTGCCAGCAGCAAATCAGGCTGAGGGACTCCGGCGGGATCTCAGGCAGCAGCGCCAGAAACTCATCCAGCGCAAAAACCATCTGGTCGTTCTGGCTGCGCCAGTAGGCCGGATCGGACCTCTGCACCGGACCGAGCATGTCCCCCACGTAAATCTTGGCCTTCCGGCTCATCAGCACCCGGACTGTCGCCACGGATACGGAGCCGCAATCAAGAATACGAGGGTCTTCGACGTCCTGCAGGTAATTCCATATCCACCGAAGGGCCTGGCTGGAAACGATGCTGCGGGAGGCTGAAGAGTCCGTCTTAGAAGCTTCGTAGGTCTTCAATGGCAATACCGGCGGGTCGGATAATTGGACGGTAACCCCGGCGCGGGGATTCAGGCTGGAGCCCCGCCTTCGGCGACGCAACGCCGAACCTTCCTCCTGAAAGCGCGAGCGGTCCCCAATGATGACGGGACTTGTCAGCGGACATTCACTCGTCGACTTCGTAGGCGGCCGGCGCCGTGATGGGCGACTGTTCTTCCTGCCGCGGCTCGCGGAGAATATCAATGCTGCCCTTGAAGTACGCCCCTTCCTCAATGGCAATACTGCCGGAAGTCAGGTCGCCGACCACATGGCCCGTCCTGCGAACCTCAATCTTTTCGCGGGCGCTGATGTTGCCTTCGACGCTTCCAAGAATCACCACCCGCCGGGCTTCGATTTCCGCCTTGACCTTCCCATTCGAGCCCACCGTCAGGCAGTGATCCTGCAGATTGACCGATCCGTCAAACTGGCCGTCAACCAGCAGATCTTCGTTTGCGGAGAGTTCGCCCTTCATCACAATGGAGCGCCCAATGATGGCCTGCACCTGGCCGGAGGGAATGTCGGAGTCTCGTCGATTGCTTTCTGCCATAACGTTTTCCACCTTAGGAGTTTCGGAGTATTGGGGAGCAGACGAGGTCATCTTTGGAACGCCGGCCTGCGCCTTTTTTGCCTTTTCTTTTTCCCAAAACATAGCATGTCCTTAAAGCTGCGTCCCCGGCGGGAACAACTCCGTCCCTCCGCCCCAAACTGCCTTGCATCTTAGCGCGGATCGAAAGCCTTTTGCAATGCCCTTTCTCGCCGCGCGCCCTCGCCCCGCCGGGCATCCCGGCCGGGAACGGCTGCCTGGCGCCATTCGCCCCACCTTGGGCTAGCCGCGTTGCCCCCATCCCAGCGCCCCGATCTGCGCCCTGGCAAACCGGTTCTGGAAGCTCCTGCTGACCCGATTGGCCTGTTTTTTGTGTCGTTTTGTTTTCAACATGTTAGCAGGGACGAGATTCAGTCTGCTTTAGCTTCGTTCACTTTCGGCCCACGTATTTTCAATAACTTCCCAGCTTCGTTTTAGCTTCGTTTTTACTATTTTTTTGAACACGGCCTCTTGTTTTCAACAACTTCCTAGCTTCGTTTGTACAAAAAAGAATTCTTTTTTTATTTCGCTCCCTATTCCCGCCCCTGTCGCTTCCCCCGGCACGCGATTGGCCGGCCGCCAAGGTTAAAAAAGAGACTAGCATCATAGCCCTTCTT
>CAYWMN010000253.1:0-5282 GCA_964459065.1 uncultured Acidobacteriota bacterium
AGAAGTCGAGCCGGAGCGGATCTTCTGGGCAAGAACCAGAAACAGGCAGAGGGCAATGATGACGACAAAGAAAAACGCTTCACTGTTGGCGATTGGGCCGATGATGGCCATTTCACGCGGCCCGGAAGGCAGAATCTGCGCCTCGGAAAGTTCGTGCACGCCCGAAACAGCCAATTGCACCGCCACCACCAAAAGCACCAGGCTGGTGACACTGAAGAACTTGCGCAGGTTGACTTGCACGCTTCCCTTAAAGAAAGCCACGCCCAGCCCAATGGCCAGAATCAAACCCAGCACCGCGCCCATAAAATTCATCAGTTCGGTCGTCTGCAACGACACGGCGCTGAGAAAGATTGCCGTTTCGGCGCCTTCGCGCGCCACCATCAGCAGCACAAAAACAAAAATCCCCCAGCCACCCGCGCGGCTGGGCTTAATCGAAAGCGTCGAAATCTTATTTTCGATCTCCTGCCGGAGCCCTTTGGAAGCCCGCATCATCCAGACCACCACGGAGCTGACGAACACCGCGCCCACCAGCATCATCCAGCCTTCGTAGGCGTCTTCGCTGATGGCCCATCTTTGCAGGAAGTAGGCCACGGCTCCGCTCAAGGCCACCGCCGTGCCAACCCCCCACCAGACATAGCGGGTCCACTGTTCGCGGCCGGCCTTCTTCAGATAGCCGAGAACGATCCCGACAATCAGGGCGGCTTCCACACCTTCCCGGAGTGTGATAACTAATGAGTCAAACATCTTGATCCCAGGAGATTGACCTTCACGCTGCTTCCACCTGATTGACCTAAATAATTGATGGTACTCTGACGGCTCAAACTTAGTCAAACCAGCCGGTCCAGGGTTCGTCGCCAATTCCCGCTTCGCAGCGCCGGGGTTGAGGCGCAGCCCTAAAATACGGCCTTCCGCCCGCGCTCTTCTCTTGCTGACATCGGGAATTTATGCGAGAATGGGTTATTGCCGAAATGATGAACGTAGACTTAACATCCTTTTCCACCGGCGAGGCTGCCGCCGCACCGGATAAGCCAGAACGAAACCAGGAGAAGAAGTGTACTCCGAACTCAAAGCTCTAATTGAGCTCCAGAGAATCGACCAAAAGGTCGCCGGCCTTGCCTCGCAAATCGATGCCTTCCCCCAACAGATAAAAGCCCTTGAAAAACAACTGGATGATTTTGTCCGCGCCCACGAACAACACCAGCAGCGCCTGAGCGCCAGCCAGAAAGAGCGCCGGGACATGGAAGGCGAGGTTCAAGTCATCCGGCAAAAGATCTCCAAGCACAAGGACCAACTCTTCCAGGTGAAAACCAACGAGCAGTACCGGGCCATGCTCAAGGAAATCGAGGGCGAAGAGGCGAAGATCGGCAGCATTGAAGACAGTATGCTCGAAAAGATGCTTGAGGCGGAAGAGCTCCAGAATCTGCTCAAGGAGGCCGCGGGAAGGCTGGAAAGCGAGAAAACGCGCGTGGCTTCAGAAAAAAGCCGCTTGGAATCTCTCGCCAAGGCCGCCCACGAAGAGCGGGAAGAAGCGGTCGAAGATCGGCGCAAGCTGGCGGAAAATATTGGTGAAGGCATCCGGGCTCATTATGAGCTGGTGCGCAAGGGTCGCGACGGGGTGGCGCTGTCGGAAGTTCGCAACGGTATGTGCACCGCCTGCAATGTGATCCTGCGCCCGCAGCTTTACAATGAAGTTCGCGCCGGCAACTCTTTGTGCGAATGCGAAAACTGCGCCCGAATTCTTTACTGGGTCGAACGTCTTCCGGCTTCGCCGGAGGCGGGTGAGCAGCCGGCGGCCTTGCCAAGTTAACCTTTGCATCCCTGAAGACCTCAACTCCTTTATGTCTGGTAACGGATTCGTGGCAAAAGAAGTCGTAGCCCACATTGACGGAGGATCGCGCGGCAATCCGGGCCCGGCGGCCTATGGCGTTGTCGTGAGCGATGCCGAGGGTGCACTCCTCGCTTCCTTCTCCAAATTTCTGGGCCGCGCCACCAACAATGTGGCCGAGTACCAAGGCCTTCTGGGCGTCCTCAACTACGCTCTTGAAGCGGGGCACACCCGCTTGAAAGTCATATCCGATTCGGAATTACTCACCCGTCAAATTACCGGACAATACAAGGTAAGGAACCCGGACCTGAAGATTCTGCACCAGCACGCCCGCCAGCTGATCCAACAATTTGATTCGTTTTCCATCCAGCATGTCCTGCGCGAACATAACCGCGAAGCCGACGGCCTGGTCAACGAAGCGCTGGACCAAAGAAAAGGCCGGAATGCGCCCTCCCCTGCGGCCGCTACGCCGGGTTCTCCACGCTCCGAACCCCTGCGGGCTTCAGCAACATACCAACAGGGTTTTCTAAACCTCCACCAGGAGTTGCCGCTAAAAGAAGGCGAAGAAATCATCGTTGAAATTCGCCGACGGAAGTAGCCTTCCGGGAGCTTCAGCCGTTCGCAAACGGCGTCAAGGCATCTGAGCATGCGGCGTTGACAAACATTCCATTAAAGGTTAACGTGGTTTAGTTGTATCGGGGGGGCAAAGCGTTTTTTTCCGGGGAAATAGATTAGATCAGGTCGTTTGGATTGGTTAACGGATTAAAGACTGGCGAGCCCGGCCGCACACCTCCCCCTACCCGGTTGCCGCTTGAGGAACCTGTTGTTCACCAGCGGGCAGCTCTCGGCTCCCATTCCCGGGGCGTTCCCCACTTCAATTTGCTGGATTCGAGCCCTGCGGAGCGGAAGCAGCGCTGGATGGCGATGGGCCTTAGTCCGGCTCTCGAAGCGGTCGCCATCGCATTGATCGTCCTCGCGCTGATGGACATGCCTCACCGGCCGGTCACCAAGTTTATCAAGCAACAAACTCTGACGTTCCGCCTGGCGGAGTCGCCGCCTGCGAAACAGGCCCCGGTCATGGTAAAGGAACCGCCGGTTGCGCACCTGGAAAGCCAGCCGATCATGCCCACGGTGCGCCGCAGGAAAACTCCAAAGCCGGAGTTGGCGCATCTACAGCCTCCCAAAATCACCGAGCCCAGGATTGAACTTCCCACGCCGGCGCCCGCGCCCCCAACCTTCGCCTCGGTACGATTGCCGCAAAAGCCCGCAAGACGACCGCTCGCGCCCGTGCGGACCGGCGATTTTACGCCGGGCAGCGCAGCTCAGGGAAAAGTCAAGCGACCGCTGCGCCAGGTTCAAACGGGTGGTTTTGGAGTTGCCAATGGCGTCCCGGGGAATCCTACCAACAACCACCCGGTCGAGGTTGCCAGGCTCGGATCGTTTGATCTGCCTTCCGGCGCCGGACACGGAAACGGGACGGGCGGCTCACAGGGAGTTCGCGGCGCCGTGGCCGGCGCAGGCTTCGGCAACGCCGTCGGAGGCGCGCGGAGCAATTCCGTACCTGGCAGAGTCAAGCAGAGCAGCTTCGGCAATGCCGCGGGAGGACACGCGACAGGGCCGTCCGGCAATGTCCGCCAGTCCGGCTTTGGTAATGCGGTCGCGGGGGCAAGCGCGCCCCGAAAGCACGCCGCCACCGCAGCGTATAAACCGGTCGTGATTCTGTCAAAACCCGATCCGGTTTATCCGGCCGAAGCGCGAAAACTCCATATTCAGGGCGACGTGATTTTGAGTGTGAATTTCGAAGCCTCGGGCAAGTTGGATGTTCTCCGCGTTGTCAAGGGGCTCGGCCACGGCATGAATCAGGCGGCCATCCAGGCGGCCCAAAGGATGCGGTTCAAGCCCGCCGAGCGAAACGGCCGCCCGATCAGCTCCGCGGCGACGATCCATATCATCTTTCAGTTGGCATATTAAATCTGTGGGTCTTAGGGGGAAAGTATGAGGGCAATAAGGCAAATCCTGATCGTTCTGGCCGGCGCGGTTTTGGTGAGCGCCGCGCCGTTAGGAGCGCAACCACCGGCACAGGAATCAAGCGTGGTTCGCCATGTTTTAAACAGGATTGTCTCGCAGGAACAGCAGATGGTCAAAAACTTCAGCCGCTATAGCCCGCGCGTGGAGACCTACATTCAGGAGATTCACACCGACAAGAACGGCGCCACCCGAATTGTCGGCGATGACTATGCCTTGGGCCGGCTGCAAATGGGTAAAAACGGCCTGATCGAGCGCTCCTTTCTTCCCCCGGAAACAGGCAACAAGATTCTGAAATCCCTTCTGATCTACAGGCCGATTCTTCGGATTTTTTCCTTTCAGCTTCAGCCGGGCGGTTTTGCGAATCCCATTTTTGTTGATCCGCAACATTTCGACCTGCAGCACTACAAATTTGTGTTTGTCGGCCGGCAATTTTTGGGTGCGGTTCGGTGCCTGGTGTTCAACGTGCGGCCTCGCCGCCATACCGGCGCACGGGGGCTTTTTGAAGGCCGCATCTGGGTGGAAGACCAGAACGACCACATCGTTCGCTTCAACGGCGATTACACCTCTCACGGGTCCTTCATATTCCACTTTGACAGCTGGCGTGAAAACCTGCAGCCGGGCCTCTGGCTTCCGGTTTACGTTTACAGCGAGGAATCGGACCTGGCCAAGTACGGCGTTCCCCACCTGGGCTTCAAAGCCCAGACTCGCCTGTGGGGCTATGAGTTGAAGGCCACCACGCCCGAAGAGCAATTGACCCGCATCCTGGTCGATTCCAAAGCACCGGTCAAGGATGCCAGCGCAACGTCCCACGATCTTTCTCCGCTGCAAAGCGAGCGCGACTGGCGGCGCGAGGCTGAAGATAATGTTCTTCGCAGACTGACCAAAGGCGGATTGCTCGCCCCGCCGGGACCGGTGGACAAGGTCCTGCAAACCGTGGTGAACAATCTTATCGTCACCAACCATCTGACCAATCTCCCCCCGGTCCGGTGCCGCGTCCTACTCACTTATCCGTTGGAATCCCTGACCATCGGCGACACGATCGTGGTCAGCAAAGGCCTCATCGACGTTTTGCCGGATGAGGCCAGCCTGGCCATGGTCCTGGCTCATGAACTTGCCCACATTGCCCTGGGCGATACCGTCGATACCAAGTACGCCTTCTTTGACCGCATGATGATTTCCGACCAGCAGCTTTTGAAGAAGTTCGATTTTGCCCGCAGCAAACAAGACGAGGAAAGGGCAGATCAAAAAGCGCTCCAGCTTCTTGAAAACTCACCCTACAAGAACAGGCTGAGCAAGGCGGGTTTGTTCCTGCGCGCCCTTGCTGAAATCGCCCCGAACACCCCAAATCTGTTCGGAGCTCATTTTGGGAACCGGCTGATCGACCAACATCTTGATCTGCTCAAGATCCATCTGCCCTATCACGAGTCGG
>CAYWMN010000254.1:0-4033 GCA_964459065.1 uncultured Acidobacteriota bacterium
TTGCTGAACTTCCAAATCATCCGCCGAAAAGATCAGCGGCATCAGCTCGTTCTTCTCCACGCCCACGCCGTGCTCTCCGGTGATGGAGCCGCCCAGTTCAGCGCACCGGGTCATGATTTCCTGCGCCGCCTTCACCACCCGCTGGGATTGGTCGCGGTCGCGAGCGTCGAACATCAGCAGCGGGTGCAGGTTGCCGTCGCCGGCATGGAAGATGTTGCCGATTCGAAGGCCGTATTTGCGCCCCACGGCCGCGATGTACTCCAGCATCTCCGGAAGTCGCGTGCGCGGAATCACTCCGTCCTGAACGTAAAAGTTGGGGCTGATGCGCCCCAGCGCACCAAAGGCGTTCTTGCGGCCTTTCCACAGCAAGGCGCGCTCTTCCGCCGTTTTGGCCCGCCGCACCACCCGCACGTTGTTCCGGACGCACACGGCTTCAATCTGCCGGGCGTCCTCGACGGCGGCTTCAGCCAGTCCCTCGACTTCAATCAGCAACACCGCCGCCGAATCCATCGGATAGCCGGCGTGCGTGGCCTGCTCGACGGCCCGAAGCGTGAAGCCGTCCATCATCTCAAGCGCTGCCGGCGTGATGCCCTCCGCCGTGATCGCCGCCACGGTCCGGGTGGCGTCCATGACGCGGTCGTAAATCGCCACCAGGGTTTCCACCGCTTCAGCCTTGCGCATCAAGCGGACGGTAATCTCCGTCACAATTCCCAGGGTGCCTTCCGAGCCCACCAGAAGGCCGGTCAGGTCGTAGCCCGGCAGGTCCCGGCATTTTCCGCCCGTGCGAATCACCTCGCCGTCGGGCAGCACCATTTCCAAACCGAGCACGTGATTGGTGGTTACGCCGTAGGCCAGCGTGTGCGGCCCGCCGGAATTCTCCGCAACGTTGCCGCCGATCGTGCAGGCCTTCTGGCTGGAGGGATCAGGCGCGTAGTAGTAGCCGTCGTCCGCGACGGCGAGGGTAAGATCGGTGTTCACAACGCCCGGCTGCACGCGAGCGCGCTGGCTTGCCAGATCAATCTCCAGAATCTTCTTCATGCGAGCCAGGCCGATGACGATTCCGCCCTGCGTCACCACCGCGCCGCCGCTCAGCCCCGTCCCGGCGCCGCGCGGCACAATCGGAACCTTCCGTTCCGCCGCCAGCTTCACCAGCCGGACCACTTGCTCGGTGGTGGTGGGAAAGACAACTGCATCTGGAGTGCGAAGCGCGGAAAGACCGTCGTACTCATAAAGCATCAGGTCTTCCGGATTCGAGAGCACGCCTTCGCGCCCCACAATCGAGGCCAACTCTTTAGTCAACACAGCAGGTTTCATTTAAACCTATGGGAGGGCGCTTAAGTTCATTCCGTGGGAAGTCGCAAAGAACTGGGGCTCAGGATCGGCCGGGAATACACCCTCGCTTCCGCTGCCAGAAGTATATCGAAGGCCGGGAACCGAGGTCAACGTTACCGAGGCCGCGCCCGGATCATAGGCATAGGCCAGGATTGGAATCGGGCCAGGAACTCTTCCCCTGCGGTTTCTGAATTTGCTTGGGCCCACAGAGCGGCCGGGTTAGAATGCCATCCGCATGATTCCCATTCCGCTGAACGATCACATCCGGCGCCAGACTTTTTGGATTGCCACCCTGGCCCTGATTGTCATCAACACCGCCGTCTTCGTCTATGAGTTGATGCTGGGCGCCCACATCAACCAGTTCATCTTCATCTTCGGGCTGATTCCCGCCCGCTACACCACGCCTCACGGGATCATCATCAGCAGTTGGGCCGTCTTCCTGATTCCCGTCTTCGCCTCCATGTTCATCCACGGAGGCTGGCTGCACCTGATCGGCAACATGCTTTTCCTTTTCGTCTTCGGGCGAAGCGTTGAGGATCGCTACGGACACGGCAGGTTCCTCGCCATCTACTTCCTGAGCGGTTTTGGGGCGGCGGTGACGCACATCGTCTTTAACGCGGGCTCGCACGTTCCTACCATCGGCGCCAGCGGCGCGATCGCGGGCATTCTGGGCGCCTACCTGATCAGTTTCCCCACCGCCCGCATCACAACGCTGATCCCGCTCTTTTTCTTCTTTTGGACCGTTCGCCTGCCGGCCGTGCTGGTTCTTCTGTACTGGTTCCTGATCCAGTTTGTTGCGGGGTTTCAAATGCTGGCGATTGAATCCGCCACGCACGCGGGCGTGGCCTGGTGGGCGCATGTCGGAGGCTTTTTGCTGGGAGTTATTCTGGCGTTCGTCGTGCCCGTGCAGCGGCGCCCCCGGCCGGTGACGCCCTGGGGCTATTAACTGCGCCGCCGGCTACGAACGGCTTCCGCCGAGTCTTCAACCGCCGCGCTGGAATCCCGCCCAAGCTTTTCAGTTCTGGCGTTTCCTTCCCGCTCGGTAAAATAGACTCCCAAAAGAATCAACGCCCCGCCGAAAATTCCTTGCGGGCTGACCCGATCGGCTAGCAGCCAGATTCCGAGCGCGGTGGCGATAATCGGCTCAATGTAATTGAAAGCCGCCACGCGCGAGGCCGTCAGCCCCGATAAGGCGTAAGCAAAAAGCAGATAGGCGACCACGGACGAGAAAACCACCATAAACCCCAGGCCCAGAAATGACTTGGCAGGAACCCCAGACCAGTTGACGCGCCAAACAGCTCCTGCGGCCACCGGAATCATCAGCAGCGCGCCCAATCCGAACACCAGGGTGTTCAGGGTAAGAGCGTCGTATTGGTCAGCCACGCCTTTCATCAGGATGGTGTAGTAGGAAAAGATGAAAATCTGCAGCAGCAGGATCGCATCGCCCAGCCAATGGGCTGAACGCCCGGGCCCCGATCTTGCCAGGGTCAGCACCACAACTCCTGAAAAGGATATCGCCATGCCCAACCCCTTCAGAAAGGTCAGCGGCTCAAGCCGCATCAGCACCGACAGCATCAGAACCATGATCGGCCCCATCGCGACAATCAGCGCCGCGTGCGGGACACTGGTGAGGAATATGGCGCGGATAAACAGGATCTGCCCAAACGTGATCCCGCACAGCGCCATCAGCACAAAATAGAGCCACTGCCGGCGCGAAAGGCGCGGCCAGGGACCGCGGCGGAACAGGAGAAAGAGGACCCCAAACAACACGGCGGTTAAAAGCGCGCGGACCTGCGCCAAGGCCAGCGGACTGAAGCCGAATAACGCCTCCTTAATCGCCACCATGTTGCCCGCCCAGCAGGAAACGGCGGCCAGCATTCCGAGATGCATCAGGCGATGGCGCCGGCAACGGGATGCGGGCTTCGGGGGCCCGGCAGAGACATCAGCAACGGCGTTCAAGAAGCTCCTTTCGCACGCTCGCCTTCGCAGTGCGCGAAAGGTCCGCTTGCAACCGGGCCGGCGGCCTTGGCGGCGGTCGCCGCATCGGGTTCGCGCGGCAGAGGGGCACGACCCGGAAGATCGTCCCAGCCACGAGGTTGGCCGGCCATCATTAAAAGTTGTCCAGGAATTTTAGATGCGGCAAGCGCGTCCGAGTGTACTCAGAATCGGCGCCGCCGTGCCGTCCATCTCAGAAAACCTCAGGTGAATCACCCAGCTTATGCCGGGCTGATTTTGACTCGAATGCATTAGTGGGGTGCATCGTGCCCGGATTCCTCTTCCACGTGATCGACAACTTCCCGGCCCTTTGGTGGAAGGCAGGACTGGATGGGGCAACCTATCGGCGTTCCCGAGCTTTGACCGATTCCCAAACAGCGTCGAGTTGTTCGGGCGTACAGCCGCGCATCGTCTTCCCGTCTTTAGCCAGTTCTTCTTCGAGCGCCTGGAAACGCCTCCGAAACTTCTGATTCGCCGAGCGCAGGCAACTTTCCGGATCCGAGCGAACATGGCGCGCCACGTTCGAGACCGCAAAGAGCAGGTCGCCCAGTTCCTCTTCAAGTTTCCGGTCGCCGTTCTGAGGGTTCCCGGCAAGCTCGCTGCGCAGTTCCCGAACTTCTTCCTCGACTTTATCCAGCAGGTCATCCACCTTGGCCCAGTCAAAACCCGCTTCAGAAGCCCGCAGTCCCAATTCATGCGCTTCCAG
>CAYWMN010000254.1:4133-5270 GCA_964459065.1 uncultured Acidobacteriota bacterium
ACCACCTGGAAGAGCAAGTCGCCCAGTTCCTCTTCAACTCCCTCAAAGTCCCGCTGGTTAAGCGCGTCGATCACCTCATAGGCTTCTTCCAGCAGCAGACCCTTCACGCTGTCGTAGTCCTGAGCCCTATCCCAAGGGCAACCCTCGGGGCTCCTCAGCAGAGCCATCAACTCCACCAGCTTTGGTAAAGACTCTCCCGCCAACTTGCGCCTCCCCACACTGAACTTTGCTATCGGCGTCCGAATGAATACTCTAACAAGTCTGTGGAACACAGGGCAAGAGCCGGCCGGGCCGTCTCTTGTTGGGCAAGGCGATTGTTGCTAAACTAGAATTTTCCAGCCAAAGTTTCAGGGGTTAGAAACGCCTGAGCATGAAAAGTGAGGTTTGAGATGGCAGAGGAGAAAGTCGAATCTTCCGGATTCAAAGTTGTGGATCGGCGGTCATTTACCAGCGAAGGAGAACGGATGCAGGGCGGGGCCCAGCGTGAAGAGCCCTCGAAACAGCCGGAGTCCGTTCAGCCGGAAACCCCGCCTTCAACTGTTGCAGAGTCCCAGCCCGCGATTTCCGAAGATTCGGCGCGGTTTGCCACGCTGGTATCCTACCTGAGCACCACGGCCATGTTTCAACTTGGAATGCTTCCCGGACCCGGCGGCGAGCATATTGCGCCGGATATCAACAACGGCCGCAGGACCATCGATCTGCTGGAAGTCTTGCAGGAAAAAACCCACGGCAATCTCTCCGAAGAAGAAGCCCGACTCCTCGACGAGGTTCTCTACGAACTCCGGATGAGCTTCGTGGAAGTCCAGAAGCGGCAGGAAACCAAGCAGACATGAAACTGACTTTCCTGGGCACGGGGACCTCCACGGGAGTGCCGATCGTGGGCTGCGAGTGCGCTGTTTGCACGTCCTCCGACCCTCGCGACAAGCGAACCCGCCCCTCGCTGCTGCTGGAATACGCGGGGCGGACCGTGGTGATTGACACCACGCCGGATTTTCGATCCCAGGCCCTGCGAGAGCAGATTGAGCGCGTCGACGCCGTGGTTTATACCCACGCCCACGCCGACCACGTGTTGGGCCTTGACGACGTTCGCCCCTATTTCTTCCGGCAGCAGTCTCCCATCCCGCTTTATGCCGACAC
>CAYWMN010000255.1:0-5201 GCA_964459065.1 uncultured Acidobacteriota bacterium
GGCCAGGGGGACGCATTCTGGCTTCCAGGCTCCAGGTTGGCGGCCAGGACCCGCGCGTTTTGGAGCGCCTGTTTCAGGTAAGCGCTATCGTGGGTTGCTTCGTACAGCCGCACCAGGGCGTAGCCGGCGATTCCCCCCTTGTCCGGCTCAATCTCATAGGGCCGGTCGCGCTGGCAGCCGCAGTCGGGCGGCTGCGGAAAGCGTTCGCGGAAACCGGTCGACCGGGTAAAGCGCGGCCACTTGCCGGTATTGGGCGTCAGGCTGTCACGCACCAGATAGTCGCCCATGGAGCGGGCCACCCGGAGCCACTTCGCATTGCGGCCGCCGCGCGAGTTGTAGTACTTCAGATAGGAGATGATCCCCATGCCGTTCTGCATGGCCGGGATAAAGTCATTGCGCTTTTGAACCGGTTCGAAATCGCAGTTCATAAAGGTCATCACCACAAAGCGCGGGTAGCCATGCTCGGAGGGGCATTTCTGGTACCACTCCATCTCGCGGTCGATTGCTTCGCCCCAGGCCATCCAGGGCTGCAGGATGCCGTTCCGGTCGTAGACCGCCTTGTGGTTGCCGATCCATCCGGCCGGCAGCGCGTACTTCGCCCTGGCCGCGGGCAGCGCCGCGGCGCCGGCCATTGCTTCTGGCATGGGGGTTGCCAAAGCCCGCGACACGGGCTTGGCCACTAGTGTTCCGGCAATCGTGCAGAGTAAATCCCGTCGTGAAAAAGTTCCCATCTGCATCATCAGTTTCCTCCCCTCTTATAGTCGCGTAAGTGTTACCACTTTTTCGCAGCACACACCCGCGATAAGAATATTAATACGTTTCCTGTATCTACGACTTGCTCCTTCAAGCCCAGCGAAGCGGGGCTCTTGCGGTCTGGCTCCGGCGCCCTCTGACTCTTGCAGACCTTACGGCTGCCCGCTCATGGAGGGCGGCGCGTCGGAGGGCGCGCTTCCCCAATTTTTGTTGGGTAGCGGGCCCATGTGCAGATCAAGGCTTCCCCCGGCGCGGATCGCCTTCTGGGTAAACCAGGGCTTCGCGAGGGGCTTGCCGTTCAGCGTTGCGGACTGGATATATTGGTTGCGTTTTGAAACGCCCTCCGCGCGGATGGTAAAGGTTCCGCCGCCCGGCAAATGGATCGTGGTTTTCCGGAATAGCGGGCTGCCGACCACGTAATAAGGCGCGCCGGGACAAAATGGGTAGAAGCCCATGGCGGAGAAGGCGTACCATGCCCCCATCGCGCCATGGTCGTCGTCGCCGGGCAGTCCCAGCGGTGTGTCGTTATACCATACCTGCATGATTTCCCGCACCATTTTCGCGCTTTTCCAGGGCTGCCCCGCAAAATCGTACAGGTAGGCGATATCAAAACTTGGCTCGTTGCCCGCCGCGTAGTTTCCAATCAATCCCGTCATGTCCGGAAACTTGGCGAGGAATTTGAACTTGGGAAGCCCGCCGTACTGTTCCACGAACAGCTGGTCCAGCTTGTGGAGAAACGCCTGGCGCCCGCCAAAGAGCCGGATCAGCCCTGCAGGGTCGTGAGGGACGAAGAAGGTCCATACCCAGGCGTTGCCTTCCGTAAAATAGTCGCGCCCGCCCGGTCCCCTGGGAAGGATCGGATTGAATCCCTTCACCCATTGGCCGTCGGCGGAGCGGGGCGCCATAAACCCGATGGATTTGTTAAAGACCTTCTCGTAATTGTGCGCCATCTTGATGAACCGCTCGTAATCCTTCTGATGACCCAGCGCTTGGGCCATCCGCGCCACGCACCAGTCGTCATAGGCCGCCCCCAGCGTTACGGAAACAGCCTGCCGCCGCTCGAAAGGGTGGACGTACGGGTCGGGCTCTTTTTCTCCTTCCTTGAGCGCCGGGAAAAATCCCTTTTCCAGATAAGTTTTGCCCAGGTACGTCATCGGCCCGCGTCTCCACGGCAGCAAGGTTGCGTGGAGCGCCTGGTGCTTCATCGCCTGGTACGCTTCCTCCGCATTGAACTTGCGATATCCCTTGAAATAAGTGTCTGCGATGAACTCGTCGGAGTGGCTGCCGGTCATCACGGGAAACTCTCCCCACACTCTTGGGAAAGACGGCAGCCAGCCCCATTGCCGATGCATTCGCAGAAGCGATTGAACGATGGCTTCCTGCTGCCGGGGATTGAGCAGAAGCTGCAGCGGATGCTCGCAGCGGAAGGTGTCCCAAAACTGTCCGCTCGTGTAAAAATCCACGCCGTTCGTTTCGTGTACCTTGTGGTCGAACCCGCTGAAGTAGCGGCCGTCTTCGGTGATGTCCATCATCTCCTGTTCGGCCCGGTAGAGCGAACTGTAAAAGATGATTTTCTGCTTTTCCGTTCCGCCCTCAACGTCGATCTTTCCCAGCAGATTGTTCCAGGCTGCTTTTGTCTGCTGTTTTCTCAACGCGAAGTTCCATCCCTGGATGGCTTCGTTCAAATTCTTTTTGGCCTGCGCCAGGCTGATGAACGACAGCCCGGCTTTCACATCCACCCACTGGCTGCCCGAATCCGCAAAATTCAGCGTGAGTCCAACCCGCTGCCCTTCGATCTGCCGCGCGGGGTGGGGCGGGCCGCCATATTGCCAGGAGGCTGCATTCGCCGAAGGTTTGGAGAACTCAAGGTAGAAGTAATAAGGAACGCCGTGAATCGTGGTTGATCCCTCCACGAGGGTGGCGGAAACCTTGCGGACCAAGCCCCGGCTGTTCATCATGATGCTGACGTGGCGGCGGCCTGGGGAAAGAAATTGGAACCGGTAAAAGATGGCGAAGTGTCCCACCGTGTAGGAGGCCTCGATGTTGTCGTCGGAAAGCAGTCCTTGGTAGTAGTAGGGCGTCCGGGTTTCAAGGGCGCGGTCAAAATTGGAGGCCAGCGTGCCGGGCTTGGTTTTCAGCTCGCCGGTCGCCGGCATCAAGACAGCGCCGCCCGCCGGAAAACCGTAGATTTTGGTTGCGAGGTACGAATCCGCGAGGCCGGGATTGAGCAGCGGCGTCACCTGTGGATAGCCGTGCGGCAACAGCACCAGGGGGCGGGTGGTCTTGAGTAGCAGGCTGACGCCGCCGATATCTGGCCTGACGTAATCCACCGGTTGCTTTTCCGTTCGCGCGGCTGCGGCTGAAACAAAGATCATCAAAACGCACACCGCATATCCCGGAAACAACTTCCTCATCCTTGTTCTCCCTAAAGCCTCGACTGCTGAGAACGCTACTGAAGCGCTAACAACGCCGCCGGCTGAATTTAAGTTTGTGAAGCAAACGCCGCCCCTTGCCTTTGCGCGCGATGGGAAAGCGAGACAATGGCAAAACTGAATTATGAACGATAAACGATGAGTAATGAAGCGCAGACTGAGGTGGACGGCCTTTACCGCTGAGCGCCATCGGCCTGATCCTTTCGCCTTCACTTCACTTGCGGTGTGCTAAAATTCGTTGCGCGCGGCTCGCAGCCGCCGCCGGCAGCCGGCCCCAAGCGGCTTGGCCGCCTACTTCAGGCATGACACTCTGACAGGACGGGGGACGCATGAAGCCTAAAATCGTTCCAGGCGCATTAGCCGCCGCCATTGCCTTTCTTCTTACTTTTTCCGCCGCGCTCGCTGGGGCGAAAGCCCGGCCGTCGCCGGAGGGGGACGTCCGGATCTCGATTCAAGTGAACCGGACCCAAATCGGCGAGGGCCAAAACGTGGTGGTTTCCGCGCAGGCCCTCCGCAAGAGTAATCGCAAGCCGGCGGCGGGGATTGAGTTGTTCGCAAAAGTCAACGGCAAGCCGTGGGGAGCGAAATACCGGACGCTCAAGTCCGGCGTGGCTCATCTGCTGCTGCCGTTGCCCGAGACGGGCGACAACTCCATCGTCGTGACCGACGGGGCCGAGGCTTCAGCTCCCGTCACGGTTCAGGTCCACGCGCGGCACTTCAACATTGTCACGGACCCCAACCATCTTCTCATCATGGAATACGAAGTCTGGTTCGGTCCCGGCTACGCGCAGTGGGGCAAGGAAGAAGCGGTACCGCTGCTGGGCCTTTACAGCTCGCTCGATCCTCGAGTGCTGCGGCAGCAGAACCTGTGGTTTGACGAGATGGGAATCAACGTGGTGGAGCTTGATTGGACGAACAACCTGACCCAACCCTTCCCGGATGCGCCTGCCCGGGAGTGCATTGCGGGAACCAACGCGCTGCTCCACGCCTACGAAAAGATGGCGCAGCATCCCAAGTTTGTCTTCATGGTCGGGCCGGAGCATAACCACTGGTCCAGCCGCAAGACTCCCTACACAGGGCCCTGGTACAAAGCCCAGTTGAACTACCTTTACAAACATTACATCCACAACCCAAAGTACCGCCGCTGGTATCTGACCTATGAAGGAAAGCCACTGCTGCTGCTTTATCTGAACGGCCCCCGCAGCGCCGAGCCGCCCGCGATCCACGACAAGCGTTTTACCATCCGTTACGTTACCGCGTGGCTGCAGAAGACTCACGCGGAGCGCTACGGCGCATGGTCCTGGTACGACCAGCAGGCTACGCCGACCTACCACAACGGCAAGGTGGAGGCTCTCACGGTCACGAACGGTTATCCCGCCGTGCACCCGCCCGCCAAAGGGCTCAACAACTGGCTGGCCGCTGACGCGGGAGGCAAGAATTACGGGGAAACTTATCGCACCCAGTGGCGGGTGGCCATGAAATACCGGCCCAAATTCCTGTTCATCAACCAGTGGAACGAGTTTGTGCCGCCCGACCAGTACAACGTCAACTTAAGCAATGATATGGAACCCACGCTCATGACCGAACGCGGCGATCCGCGCCCGAGCGGTTGGGGCTTTTATTACCTGGATCTTACCCGCGACATGATTCGCGCCTATCATCGCGCCATCGCCCAAAGCCGGCCTTAGCTCCGCCGGCCTCCGGCTGGTATTGTCGCGCTGCCCACTGCCGGCAACACGCTCCAAGTGCGCACGCTGCTGGGAGTGTAGATTTGACCCCGGCACGTGTGGCACAATACGCCACGAAAGGATACTGATGCCAACAACTTCGAGCCCCAACCCGCACAACCTCGCACCGCAGTCCCAGCCGAATCACAACCGTCTAGGCCTGCTGGTGAGCGTTCGAGACAACGCGGATGAGGTGATGGCGCAGGTCCACCGGCTGGGCATTCCGACGGTTCACGTGGCCATCTGGGACTTTTCACCCGCCTCGGCCCGCCGGCTGCGCAGTGCGCTC
>CAYWMN010000256.1:0-5170 GCA_964459065.1 uncultured Acidobacteriota bacterium
GCCGCCAACCAGCTGCAGCTCGATATTTACGGCGAGTTGATGGATTCGGTCTACCTTTACAACAAGTACGGCAGCCCCATCTCTTACGAATTGTGGAAAGAGCTGCGGGAACTTCTGAACTGGGTTTGTGAGAACTGGCAGCAACCGGATGACGGCGTCTGGGAAGTGCGCGGAGGACGGCAACACTTTGTTTATTCCAAGGTCATGTGCTGGGTGGCGCTGGACCGCGGCCTCCGCCTGGCTTACAAGCGCTCCTTCCCCGCCGACCGCGAACGCTGGCTGAAGAATCGCGATGCGATTTACGAAGAAGTCCTGAGCAAGGGCTGGAACGCGAGCCGCCAGTCTTTTGTGCAATACTACGGCTGCAATTGCCTGGACGCTTCAAGCCTGATCATGCCGCTCGTCTTTTTCATGTCGCCCACGGACCCGCGCATGCTGAAAACCATCGACGCTATCAATCGTCCTCCGGATCAAGGAGGCCTTGTCTCCAACAGCCTCGCCTACCGTTACCATCCGGAAACAGGAATCGACGGCTTGAAGGGCGACGAGGGCACCTTCAACATGTGCACGTTCTGGCTGGTGGAAGCGCTGACGCGCGCCGGACGCGTGGACCGGCGAAGACTCGATCAGGCGGTATTGGTGTTCGACAAGATGTTGGGCTATTCCAACCACCTGGGGCTTTATGCGGAGGAAACAGGACCCTGTGCTGAAGCGCTGGGAAACTTTCCCCAGGCTTTTACCCACGTTGCCTTAATCAGCGCCGCCTTCAATCTTGACCGGGCGCTCAGTTCCCGGGAAACCGAATGGCCGGGGCTTTCTGTCGCCCCCTGGTAGAAACATTTTCCAGGACGATTTTGTTGGCTTCGCGCGCGGCAGGTAACCCGGATGGGTCTGGCCGGCGCCGGGATTGATTACCACGAAAGAATCAAAGGCCCTGCGGAAAGCAGGGCCTTTGGCCTAAGTTCGCTGCACCGACACTACCCTGGTTCGCCTGTCCACGCCCCGAGCCTGCCGCGAGTTGCAAGCTCCCTTACATGGGCTCCCCGCAACGAGGAGCCCATGCTGAAGATCTAAAACCTCGCCTGACTTGCCAGGTTAGCTTTTTGCCGGTAGATCATAGGGAACATATGAATTACCGGAATGTTATTTTTTCTTCGGCGGGACAACTGCGTCTTTAAAAGCTTTTGCCAGACGAAACTTCACGACCGTCTTGGCTGGAATCTTGATGGGCTGCCCGGTCTGCGGATTGCGTCCAACCCTGGCCTTGCGGCTGGCCTTGACGGCCTTGCCAAGACCAGGAATAACGAACTGGCCGTTGCTCTTGCATTCTTTGGTAGCCAGTGTCACGAGGTTTTCCAGTACTGCAGCCGTGGCTTTCTTCTGGAGTCCTGATTTCTCAGCCAAGTGCGATACCACCTGAGATTTGGTCATCACTTTTGCCATTTGCTGCTCCTCTCCTGAAATAGAAATATAGGGTCTCCCCACATAGGACCGAAGTGCGTAACTCTAAGCAATAACCCCCTAACTGTCAAGCCATTTTGAAATGCGTAATTGTGCTTGCCCCTTGACAAGCGAACCCCCGTCATGCCTGCCTTTCAAGGGTTTCCGCATCCAGCATATGTTGCGCCAAATATGGTGTAAATGCAACCCCCACTCGCAGGTCAATTGTTGGGCCGTTTCCACGTCGGCCGGCTGCCGACGCTTTTGACAGCTAGAAACCGCATCCTGGAACAAGGGGACCGAACCGCTTGCCCGTGGCACCGCAAGTTTCCAGTTGAGTGGTAGAATCAGCAAAGCACCAACCTTACCCCGGAGGGAGGAAAAGATCATGGGTTCCCCGATCACGGAGCAGGAGATTGCTCAGTTCCAAAGAGATGGTTACATTTTGGTCAGGTCCCTGTTTGATCCTGGCGAAATGGAACTCCTCCGCAAGGCGCGCGAAATCGACAACGCCATGAAGGAGAACGTCCACACCGTGGACGACCGGGAAGGCGGCCGCGTCAAGCTCGCCTTATGGAACGAAGCGGGCGGCGATATCTATGGCTTGTTTTCCCGCTCACGGCGCATGGTCGATACCGTGGAAGCGTTGCTGGGAACCGAGGTTTACCACTGGCACTCCAAGATGATCCAGAAGGAACCTTACGTGGGCGGGGCGTGGACGTGGCATCAGGACTACGGCTACTGGTACTACGACGGCTGCCTGTTCCCGGATATGGCCAGCGTCATGGTTGCCGTCGATCCCGCCAACCAGGAGAACGGCTGCCTGCAGGTTCTCAAAGGTTCCCATCGAATGGGAAGAATCGATCACAACCTGGGAGCCGATGGAGAACAAACCGGGGCCAATCTGGAACAGGTGGACGCCGCGAAGAAAGTCACGGAGTTGGTCTATTGCGAGATGGGCGTTGGAGACACGCTGTTCTTCCACTGCAATCTGCTCCATCGTTCCGACCAGAACAAATCTCCCAATCCCCGCTGGGCGCTGATCAGCTGCTACAACGCCGCTTACAACAGTCCTTACAAGCAATCACGGCACGCGAGCTACTCGCCGCTTAACAGAGTCCCGGACGAGGCCATCAAGGAATTCGGCCTGAAGCTGGAAGAGAAAACCTTCTACACAGGAAACCGAAAAAACGGTTAACAGAGATTGCGAGCCACGGCGCCACTGATGATCGCCGTGCAGCCGGCGGATGCAAAGATCGAGGAGGTCCGGCTGGCGCCTCTGCGGCTGTAAGGTGCGGGTTGGGACGGGCTAGTGATCCCCAATGAGCCAGCGGAGCGACTGAGGAAGTCCCTCTTTCAGGTATCGCTCAAGCAGTTCCAGTGTTTCGAGGTCCCGAACTTCGGCGGCGATCACCAGCACTCTTCCCAGCAGGCTGGGCTGAACTTCACCGATCGGGCGATGTCCGCCGCTGTCGTCCGCGTATGAACATCGCAGGTCAATAAGGACCTCGTCAAACGCTTCACGATTGATAACGGACCGCGCCGCCTCGTTTTGAGTCTCGTCGCCCTGAGCCGTCAGCTTGGCCGTGAAAACGCGGAGAAGCTTTCGAATGGAGGGGTCATCTCCAAACATCAGGACTTTCCGCTGCATCAGCCCAGTGGTCACCAAGAAACTCCTATAGGCGATGAATGGCTGCCATTCAAGAGTTGGAGGTACTGGCGCCAACAGGGGTTACATTGAGCCGTTCCCCCGTTAAATTGGCAAAAAACTGAAGGATCGTTGTCAATTTCAAAACGGCTTGCTTTTCCCGGAGCTTGAAGGCATGCCGGACGGGCATTGAGAACAGCAGGAAGCGGCAGTAAAGGATCAGCAGCCTTTCAGCCCCGGAAAGAGGGTTGGCCTTACGGTCGCTGTGCTTCAGCAGATATTCCAACGCCACGAAGTCACATCTCAGAGCCAGGTGCATCTCTGAAAATCGCAGAGGCGTATTTTCCGCAAGCTCCTGGCGCAGAAGCGGAAATTCCAGCCGGATGGCCTTGATAACATCCAGAAAATACGGGTGGTCAAACTCCCGGCGTAAAACCCGTTCGCAGGTCGCCTGAAGGTAGAAGAAGAACAACGCAGTTGAAACCACCAGCACTACAAAAGGCATCACCATTGAAATCTCCCCTGGGATTGGTCACTCCTCGTTAACGCTAACAGCTCTACTATTTATCTTAGTGGGACATTGCAAGCGCAGACAATATGACTTTGGTACGGGGTAGGCCGCCTTTAAGTTCTACATCCCGCCTGCGCGGCCCCACAAGGGCTGGCGCCGCAGGCCGGTTGGCCGGCCATTCTCAATGCAGCCGGGTACGGGCTGCGGGAACTCTGATCCGCTTTGCCGCCTCACCTTAACCCATGCCGCCTTTGGAGCGATTATGGCCCCAGGGGCGTGGTGTTCGGCGTCTCCGGCAGGCGCGGCATGGTGATCTTGGGGAAGCCTCCGGTCAGGCTGTCAAGAAACGCGACGAGGTCACCGACCTGCGCGTCGGTGAGCGTCCGATTCAGCTGGGTTTTGGCCATCACGCGCACGGCCTCCGCCAGGTTCTTCACCGAGCCGTTGTGGAAGTACGGTGCGGTGATCTCCACATTGCGCAGCGACTGCACCACGAACAGGTGTTTATCGGCGTCCTGATGAGTCACCTCATAACGGCCGAGATCCGCCGCAAGGTGGTACTTTTTGACGTACGCGTTGTCACTGTTCAGCGGGAACCGCATATAGAAACCTTTGCCCATGGGCATTTGAGGCCCGTTGAACATGGCCCCGCTATGACAGGTTGTGCAACCCACCGAGTGAATCAGTTTCAAGCCGCGCACGGCCGCCGGGCTGAGCGCGCTCTTGTTGCCCGCCACGTAGCGGTCGTAGGGGCTCGGGGTCGTGATCAAGGTCCGCTCAAAGCTGGCGATAGCCTGCACAACGTGTTCGAGCGTGACGGGGTTCGGGCCGCCGAACACCGCCGCAAACTCCCGGCGGTATCCCGGAATGGAATCAATTCTGGCCACGATGATCTTTTCATTCGGCATGCCCATTTCCACCGGGTTCATCGCCGGGCCCTTCGCCTGCTCTTCAAGGCTTCGGGCGCGCCCGTCCCAGAACTGCACGGAGCGGAACGCGGCGTTAAACACCGTGGGGGCGTTGCGGGCGCCCGTTTTGCCGTGAACGCCCATCGAAACCGGGCGGTTGTCGGTTCCATTCGCCATGATGTCGTGGCACGAGTTGCAGGACACCGTTCCCGTGCTCGACACCCGCGGGTCAAAAGAGAGTTGCTTGCCCAGTTCGATCTTGGCGGCGGTTTGCGGATTGTCTTTCGGGATGGGTACGTGGCTGGGCATTTGCGCCCACGCCAGCGCCGCCCACGCCATTGTCGGGAGAAAAACCCACGTCCGCTTTCGCGCCCAGGAGATGCAGATCATCGGCCTTCACCTCCGTTACGGAATCCAAATTCGGCAGAAATGACTCTGTTGCCTATGCTAAGGAAATAAGCTTCGACCATAAGTGACCGCCGTCACGGATGGCTGTGCGATCACTTCACGGCGGCTGATTTCCTGGCTTGCCGGACGGCCGGCCTTCGCGGTCGAGATTCTAAAATCTTCAATATCAGAACTGAGCCCGCTTTTTGCGGTTATCATATCGGTGCGACGGGCGCTTACGCCCATGAGGGATCGATCCCCGGGAGGTATGAGAGC
>CAYWMN010000257.1:0-5167 GCA_964459065.1 uncultured Acidobacteriota bacterium
TCCATTCGCCCCTGGATTTTGCTGACGCTGGCCTTCCTGTTGCAGTTTCTTGCAGGCGAGCCCTACACGCTGCTGGCCACGTTCGGACTGTGCCTGGCTTTTGCACTCTATCGCGGAGGGTTCTTCCGGCATCCCCTGGCGCGCCGGCCCTGGAAGGTGGTTGCGGGGTTCTTTTTATCGGGCTGCCTGATGATGGCTCTGGGCGCGGCGCAATTGTTTCCAGCGCTGTTTTTGTTGCGAGGCTCTCTTCGCGGCGCAATCGGCTTTCCCTATACCCAGATGACTTACTGGTCGCTCCATCCGCTTTCGCTCATCGGCATGATCATCCCGAATTTTTTTGGGCCGCCGTTCACCGCGCCTTCGCTGTGGACGCCGGTGTTGAATTTCTTTAACAGGCCGTACTTCCCATCCCTGTTTCTCGGTTTTGTTCCGCTTTTCTTTGCCCTTGCCGGCAGTCTTCTGGCAAGAGGCCGGCACAGGAAGTTTGCGGCGTTTGCCGCGCTGGCGTTGCTGCTGCTCGCCTTCGGACGTTTCACACCTCTCTATCATCTGGCGCTGTGGCTGATGCCGCTTCTCCCTCTGGTTCGATTCCCCATCAAATTGCTGATCCCCGTGGTTCTGCTTGTGGCGTTGCTCGGGGGCTGGGGCATCGACGCGGTACGCGATGTGGAGGCCGTCCGGTCTCCCGAGGCCAAAAAGATCGTTGTGGCGCTCGCGGCTCTTGCGGGAGCGCTCACCGCTGTGTGGGGAGTCTGCTGGCTTCGGCCGGAACTGATTGGCGCGCCCGCGCGCTGGCTCCTGTTGCACGCGGCGGAAATGGCGGAAGGACCGTCCTCTGCAGCCTTAACGGCCAGGGCGCTCAATGGCGCAAGCGGATTCTTCGCGAGCATGCTGAGATGGCAGCTGCCGGGCCTGGCGGGATTCGCGCTGGGCGGCGCGCTTTGGCTGAGGGGGCTCGGCCGGGGCAAACGCTGGGCCACTAAGGCGCTCCCTGTAGCGCTGTTGATTGGAGCGGTCGAACTGGGGATGGTCAATTACCCGGTGAACCCGACTGTGCCCCGAAGCTTTTACGCCTATCATCCGCCGGTCCTCAATCACTTCCAGAAGTCGCGCAGACCATATCGCTATGCCGACGTTTTCGGCAATTCGGCGCTCGCGTCGGTTTCGGCTCAGGCGATCGATGGACCGTTCGATTTCCAATCGATACCCGGCGCTAAAAATCTCTCTCCACTCGCCAAGCGGGAATTTCAGGAGCGGCTTCTGCTTGAGCACGGCGGAATGCTGGAGAAAGCGGAAGGCATTTCCAACGTCGATCCGGACTGGTCTTTCCCGGTTTCGCTGTATCGATTCTGGGTCTTCGCTCTGCACAAGACTCCCCGCCCGGCCGAGGCCGCCTGCCTGTTTGGCCGCAGCAACGTTCGGTATCAGATTCTCGGGACCCGCCGGAGTATTGACACTCTGCGCGAAATCGCTCCCGTGGCGGACGGCACAGCTTACCCCGCCTATTTGTACGAGAACCGGTGCTACACGCCGCGGGCGTTCGTGGCCGGCGCAGCCGTCTATTCTCCCGCCGAGGACCAGACGCTCGCCCGGCTTGCCGACCCCGCCTTCAACGCCACAGGCAGCGTCCTGCTCGCTTCCAAAGCAGATCTCAGTCCGGCAGCCTCGCTTCCGGGCCCGGCCGGGCAGGTGGAATCATTCCGCCGCCGGCCGAATGCGGTCACGCTGCGGGTCAACCTTTCGCGGCCCGGTTACGTGGTCCTGCTCGACCGCTATGATCCCAACTGGCACGCGGCCGTGGATGGGCATGAGGTGAAAATCCTACGGGCGGATGGCCTGTTCCGGGCCGTTCGGGCCGGAGCAGGCCGGCACACGATTCGTTTCTATTACCGGCAGCGGGGGCTCATGGCGGGCCTCGCCGTTTCTGTTTTGGCGCTGGCTCTGTTAGCCATCCTTTTTTCCCTGAACCTGAGCGTTCCTATTGCTGTGTCCGAATCCCGCGATTGAATTCCTGCGCGCGCAGACCCGGCGCCCGTTCAGGCCCCGAGCGACGGTAGACGAGAAAAGTCCCGAAGTCCTTCGAGGGCCGGTAAAAAGCGTGCAGGTAACGGTAAAATGCCGGAAATTCCCGAAGGGCCTGGGCGGAATCCTGGTTCGTGCCGGAGAGTCCGGGCACGGCATCATCGCTCGCCACAACAATCCAGCGCGGGCGGGATTCGGTCAATTGCCGCATGAATTGGCCCCGCCAACCGCCCGGCCGCCATCGGGCAATAAGCGCCAGGTTCCACACAAACCGCGTGGGCGGCTCGCGCCCGGTGAGATCGTAAATCAGAGGCTCATTGCCCCAGACATAGACTTTGCAACCGGCAGCCGGGCGGCGGTTGAGATAATCCACAACCCGCAGGACGTCCCGAAAATCTTCCGCGGCGCCGGGCCATGAATAGTTGGCATAGAAATGCGCAGGATTCCGCCGCCAGGCGTTGAGGGCCTGATAATTGCCAATCACCCTCACAACAGGGCCCGGCAGCGGCAGTGCAAACAGCCCGGCCAACACCAACCAGACGGTAGCGGCCGCCACGCGCCAGTTGCGGTCCACGAACCAGTGAGCCAGGCCCCGGCAGCCTTCATAGGCTTCGACGCCCAGGTACGCCCAAAAGACGGCGAAAAACGGGTAGCAGGTTTCAAAGTAATACGGCTGGTAGCGGACTTGCATGGCGAGCGCCGCAAATCCCGCGGCAGCTCCAACCAGCGCCGGCGTAAGCTTGCTCAATTGGCGCCGCCGCCACGCGATCAGCAGAGCTGCAAGGGCCGCGCCCACGGTCCAGAAGCCCAGCCAAAAGTGGATGCGCCCGGCCGCCCAACTCCAGTAGTGCGGGGTCGATGCCATGGCCGTCGCGGCGTATCGCGGCAACACTTTGAACTGTTCCTGCAGGAAGGCGTGCCACGATCCGCTGAACCATAAATAGAAAAGTAATCCGGCGCTTGCCGCCGCAAACCCCGCCGCAAATCCGCACGCCGCCCGAATCCAATCGCGCCGGGCGACGCCGAGACCGAGACGCCGGGGCCGGCCGTCAAGGCTTGCGAGTTCGAGATAGGGCAGCAGCAGGACAAAGGGCAAGAAGGCGATGGCGTTGTACTTGACCCAGAAGGCTGCAGCAAACAGCACCCCAGCACAAAGGTGTCTGAGCTTGCTCCTTGGACTTCCCCCGGCCATTAAGAAGTAGCCGGCAAAGACGAAAAGCATCAGGAAGGTTTCCGGCTGCGCGGCGTTCCAATAGCCGGCGCGCACGTGCAGGGCTGCGTTCACCACAACCGCCAGAAGAGCCGCCGGCCGGCCGAGGGTGCGTTCGACGAACCGAAAAAGGCAGAGGGATATCCCGATAAGCCAGAGAATATCCACGACGCCGACGCTCCACATCGCCGGGCCGAATATTTTTACAATTGCTGTATAAATATAGAAAATACCGGGCGGCTTGTTGTCCCAGAGGTCCCGGTAAAGCGCTTTCCCGTGCAGCAGGCCGCGCGCAATCACGGAGTAAGTCGCCTGGTCGCGCCCCATCGGATAGGCAAGATTCGGAATCGCCTGCAGGAGCGCCAGGGCCAGCGCCGCGGCAAGCCAGGCGAGATAGCGCCCCCTCAACCAGCGGCGCACCGGCTTGCGCGCGCCTTCCCTCATCGCGCGCCCGCCGATGAAGCGAGTTCGTCGATCGTAAAGTTCCTGAAAGATTTGACGGAGACGTAGTTTGACCCAATCAGCCGGGCGAGCGCCGGATAATCAACCAGAAACTCCTGGGAATCCAGCGTGGTGTAGGAAACCTCGGGAATCGCGTCTCCGCGCCCGACGACGATGTAGCGCGGCCGGGTCTTGCGCAGATCGCGGACCAGCTCAGCCCGCCACGCGGCGGGAGCCCAGGCCGAAATAAGCCCGAGATTGGAAACGAAGCGCGTCGGACACCCGAGCCCGCTGAGATAGTAAATCAAAGGAGCCGTGCCCCACACAAAAACGCGATCCTGCGGCGTGGAGTGTTGCTGCAGGTAATGGATCACCTGAAACTCGCCGCGTAAATTTTCCTGGCGAAGAGCCCGCCAGTAATGTTCGTAGGAATTTTCAGGATTTCGCCACCATACAGCGAGTCCCTGGTAATGCTCGATTTGCTTCATGGCCGGTGCGGGAAGTGGAAAATAGACGAGGTTGAGGAAGATGATCCAAACGCCCAGGCTGGCAACCTTCCACCCCCGCAGCTTGCAGTTGGCGGAAAGCCGTCGGAAACCTTCCAGGGCCTTGATAACAACATAGGCCCAAATCATGGCCAGAAACGGCAGGCAGGTTTCAAAGCTGTAAGCGTTGAAGCGCGCCTGCGCCGCCGTGGTGAGATATCCGGCAAGGGCCGCCAGAAAAACCGGCAGGGTCCGGTTGATTTCATGGCATCGCCAGGCCATCAGCAGAGCCACGGGTACGCCCATCTCGACCCACGTTCCCAGGTTGAAATTGGTTTGTCCCAGCGCCCACAGAAAGTAATGAGGCGTGCGGGCAATCGCCATGGCGCCATAGCGGGGCAGCACCTCAAACTGCACCTGTTTCATGGCCGGCCAGGCGCCTGTCGAGCGGAAATAGGCCAGCACGCCAAGCACTGTCAGGCCGAAGCCTCCGAAGAGAACGGCGGTGCGGCCCACCAGGTTTTTCCACCCCACGCTCCATTCCACCCGCAACGGGCGGGAGTCGCGCGCGCGCGCTTTGAGGTAAGGAACCAGGGCCACCAGCGGCAATAAGAACACGGCGTTGTATTTGATCCAAAACGCCAGGGCCAGCAGCAAACCCGCAGCAAAGTTCCGCCATCGGGAGCCGCCGGGGTTCGCCGCCAGCAGGAGAAAAGCGGCAAAGGCCAGAATCATCAGGAACGCTTCCGGCTGCGCGGCGTTGATGTAACCGGGACGGTCGTGCAGGTAGGCATAGAGCACCGCGGCCAGGGCGGCGGCCGGCGCGCCCAGGTATCGTCGGCAGAATAAAAACGTGCCGAGGGAGACGGCCGCGACCGACACAATATCCACCACGCCCACCAACCACCTTGCCCTGCCGAAAACTTCGACGATGGGAATGTAAATGTAAAAGATGCCGGGCGGCTTGTTATCCCAAAGGTCGCGATAGAGTTGCTTGCCGTGGAGCAGG
>CAYWMN010000258.1:0-5156 GCA_964459065.1 uncultured Acidobacteriota bacterium
TTATTCCGCCACCTTTGTTCCCTCGGACGGCCACGTCAATCACAGGATTGCGGCGGCGGCCGTGTAACGCACAATGTCCACGCTGTCTGTCATTTCATTCTTAACCTGAGGCAGAAAGGCCGGATCGCCTCGCACGGCAATGGCCTTTAGCGCTGCCACGCGAACGATCCAATCTTTGTCTGTACAGGCCGCCGCCAATGCCTGGCCGCTTCTTGGATTGGGATCGTGAGTTAGGATTCCGGCTGCAGCTGCCCGGAGCGGGGCATCGCTTTTCTTGGATAAGGCCTGGAGGATCTCCACGCCATAACCTGCATAA
Organism: uncultured Acidobacteriota bacterium; assembly: GCA_964459065.1. Lineage (GTDB taxonomy): Bacteria > Acidobacteriota > Terriglobia > UBA7540 > UBA7540 > JAMCXS01. The sequence goes on from CAYWMN010000258.1 coordinate 317, forward strand.
GGCAGAAAGCCAATGCCTTGGTCGAAAGCGAACTCCGCGAATTTCTTGGGACTATCGAGCTGGTTGATTTGTTGCTGGAGGAGGCCTTGCCCGCTCTCGCGCTTGCCCGTCAGGACCTCGTAATAGACTCTGTAACCGACCTGTTTTTTCATGAGGAGTAGCGAGCGAGCCGCCGCCAAGGCTACAGAAAGGTTATTGTCTTTTAAAGCCTTCCTCAATTTTGGACCCGATGCTACGGCATTCATCTCGCCCAATGCGGTTGCGGCTGCACTTCTTACGGCAGGCTCAGGGTCGCGCAATTTGTCCTCCGCCAGTTGCACCACCTCCGGACTGGGCTGCAGGAGGCCCAGCGCCGCAACGGCTTTGGAGCGCTGACCCTTATCGGAGCTGTGCGTTCCTGTCCAGAGAATGTTCCAGGCGTTTTCCCGGAGCTTTTGGCGAGGGGTTTGCTGTTGGGCAGGGTAGGTTTTGTTTGGCACCGCAGCGAGGAGGAGGATAGCCGGGAAAAGGATGCTTCGCGCCAGGCCACTTTCTTTCATAGGTCGCCTCTCCTTCCGGATGGCGGAGTGGGCGGAACCTCTTCGCTCTGCCGTCTCCGTTTTGCTGAAAGCTTACTTTCACGCCCGGCTTTAGGGGCGGATTCCTGATGAATGCAGGAAAGCGCTCGTCCCCAAAACTCTCTCCGGCGATGCGGAAGAGTTCAGCCGGATACGCGTACGTAGCACTCTGGAGCTGAGGAAAAGTTGTGACCGTTACTCGCTGCTCAGTGCGGGTTGCTGGCCTGACGGCTGGATGCTCGCCTCATTTCGGTAGGCCTTGCCCGTTGCTGCGCCGTAAGTGGCCAGAATATCCGCCAGGGAGATGATTCCCTGAAGATTGTTGAAGTCGGCACGGTGGATCACGGGGATAATCGGCCAATCGCCGATCTCACGCAAGGCGGCGTCAAGAGGCTGATCCGGATGAAGCCAGGGCAGCAACTTTCCGGGAAGTACGCGTGCGAGTGGGGAGTCTCCTTTTCCTTCCTTTGCCAGGCTGCGCAACGTTTCTTTGGTGACACTGCTCCAATCGCCGCTCCGATGGCTGACCAGGAAGAATTCATGGGGTGAAGCGCTGGTTTGGCGAAGAGCGTCGGCAACGCTTGCGTTGGCTCGCAAAACAACCTCGGCCGGCAGCCGCATGGCATCTTCCACCCGCAGGGTTTCGCGTTCCCGCTGCTCTTCCATGGAGGGCAGGTCGGTGCCGTCCTGGCGGGAAAACAGATCAAACAGCGGGACGGGTTGGTACTTCAGCGAAATTAAATAGGCGATGGTATTGGCAATCATCACCGGCAAGATGATCGAATAATTTCCGCTTAGTTCCAACACCATAAAAACCGAGGTCATCGGCACGCGGAGAAAGCCGGCAAACAGCACTCCCATCCCTACCAAGCCGAATCCTCCGACGGTGCCCCCTAAATGTGGAAAGAAGATATGCTCAACTCCTCCGACGGCCCCGCCAAGCATCGCTCCGATAAAAAGCGTGGGCGCAAACATGCCACCGGGTGTTCCACTTGAGAACGAGAGACTTGTGGCCAGAATCTTGAAGATGGCCAGCAGGGCAAGCAACTTCCAGGTGAATTGGTCGTGCAAGGCTTGGTCAATGATGTCGTAGCCCGCCCCCATGACTTGCGGCAACCAGACTCCGATGATGCCGATCATCAAGCCCGCAATCGCAGGTTGCACGTATTGGGTCCATTTCGGCATTGCCTTTGAGCGCAGCCGCAGGTAGCAGACCAGCTTGGTAAATGCCAGGGATGAAAACCCGCCGATCACGCCCAGCGCCGCGTAAGAAAGCAACTCACTGGGATGAACCAAACGAAAGCTCGGAATCCGGAAAAAAGGTTCTTGCGTCAGAAATAAGCGCAGGACCATGACGCTGGAGACAGCACCTAGAACGATGGCGCCCAGGACGGCTGCGCTCCATCTGCCGATGACCTCTTCGATCACGAAAAGGGTGGCCGAAATGGGAGCGTTGAAGGCCGCCGCCAAGCCCGCCGCGGCTCCTACGGGCGCAATCAATCTCACCTTCTCCCGCGACAGGTGCAGCCTGCGGCCGAGTGCTGAAGCGATGCCGGCGCCGATTTGCAGCGAGGGGTCTTCCGGGCCGAGTGATTGTCCCGATCCAATCGCCAGGGCGCAGGTAAAAAACTTTCCAATCACCGTGCTGAAAGGGATGTAGCCGTCGTAGATGTAGACGGCGGCTTTGGTTTGGTTAACTCCGCTGCCTCGGACGCGTGGAAAAAAGTGCATCACCATAACCGCAACGCCTAATCCTGCAATCGTTGGAATCAGGATGACGCGAAGGGGTGAGGGGCCCAGGGAGGATCCCAGGAGGAGGATGCGAGACCAGTCGATCGCAATCTGGAAGCAGACAACGGAAAGCCCGGACAAAAGACCGATGATCACGGCCAGCAAGAGGAAGAGACCTTCCTCGTGGAGGAAGATGCGCGGGAGCCTCATTTTCTGCAGTCGCAGTCGAAAAGCTTCCCAGCCCTTCTGCGGGCCTGGAGCAGGAGGTTGGGGATTTTCTGTGTTTGTGGATGCGGGCTCTGTCACCTTTCAGTAGCTCCTCGTGTACGCGCAATCATCAATAAAGCCCGGTCGGGATCAGGAGGAATCCCACAGGCTCGCTCGGCTGTTTGCTCCATTTGGAATACCAAGTCCATGACTTTCGAGATCAGGTCCGGATCACGCCGCAGACTTCTTTTGTTCACTTTAGGTTGCATTTGCTTTGCACTCGCATAGATAGTCCCGAGAGCCGTATTGCTTTGTTTCGACTGCAGATTCACGCCGAGATTTTGAGCGCACTGGTTCACGCGCGCCAGCGCTTGTTTGAACGCGGCCAGGGTTCTCCGGATGCGCTCGCTCTGTGAAAGGCGGCGGCCAAAGGGATCGAGGGACAAAATAAGCTTGCACATCTCCAATCGCTGGGCGGACTGCAAGTCCGAGGAACTCTCGGTAACTGCTCGTTTAAGGTAACGGTACGCCTCAGCATAATTACCTGACTCGTAGGCAGCCTCGCCTGCCCCGGCCCATGCACCCTTGACGCTGGGTTTAAGCTTCAACGCTTGCTGGAACTGCTGAAGCGCATGGGTATGATCCCCCACTTGCAAAAACATGCGGCCTACTTTGGCATGAAGGGCTGCATCCGGCGGCATGTCGGCGCTGATCGCAATCAGTTCAGATTCCGCCAGAGTCCGCTCCTTTTTAGCCAGCAGGAATTCACATAGTTCCATTCGGGTTTCGCGCCGATGGAGCATGGTTTTGCTGTCCCAGACACCGTAAATGGCATTGTGGTAATAGCGGGTAGCGCTGGACACATCGGACCTGCGGGCGGCTAGCCTGGCCAACTCCAAATTGACCGTTCCGTTTCCGGGTTCACGCACCCAGAGAGCGCGGAGATAGGCCTCGGCCTCATTCAAGCGGTCGGATTCGACGAGAGCTTCTGCAAGCTGCAACTGGTAGGCGCTGTTATCGCGGGAATAGACCAGGGCGGTGTGAAAGGCGTCCACGGCCTTCAGGGGCTGGTGGGCTTTGAGCGCTTTCGCGCCTTTTTCATACCAATGGCCGCCCAGTGCGGCTTCGGTAGCATGATACCGGCTGGTGATGAAACCGGTAATCGCGAAGAACACCACCAGAAAGATGATGCAGAGGATTACCAAAGTTTCCCGTTCAAGTCTCCACAGAAAGCCTTGCGGCGCTGTGCACACCGGACACTCCGTGTGTCCAGCAGGAATCAGCTGTCCGCATCGCGGACAAAGGCGATCACCCTCCGGAATCATACTTTTTGTTTCCACCCCAGCATTGTTTTGGTCGGTTGCGGCATTCGAGACCCAGGGAAGAGTCTTGCTCCCGAACTTACAGGTGCCGTTTCGGTTCTTGTTAATGGGGAGCGGACTCCCCTGCTGCGCCAGCTTACTTCTGCATCTGCCCAGGAAAACTCTGTAGAGCGGCAAAAGGGCTAATTTGTTATTTTACACCTTTTACAAAGTTGGGTAACAGCCTGTTGTTTTTATCTCGTAACTTACTGTTGTCAGGCAGCTTTATGCTGCACGTGTCTTGCGTGGTCGGCACGGCAGGACGAAAGTGCGGGGTTGCGGGGGACTTCGCTCACCTGAAGGCGGGCCCAGGCCGGACGCCGGCAGCGGCAAAAAAGCCGGCGCCTGCCCGTCAACCGGTTATTTCCGAGGCCCGGCCGGAACTACCGGCAACTTTGTGGAATGTCGATGGTGGCCATTCCTTCTACACTCGGCGGGCTCCACGAGCAGCCTTGTCAGTTCCGTTTAGTATGCCCAGTAGGGACCGACGACGCCGTTCGGGCCGGTTTCATTTTCGATTCCGACGAAGACGTTGCGGCCATAGAAAAACGGCAGGCCGAAGTCAAAGAAATCCGTGGAGGGGCCGGTCCCGCTGTCGCCGCCCAGATTATCAAAAGCCGTGTTGGAGGTATTGAATAGGGCATCAGCATTCGCAATGGTCAGAGAGACCGGACCCGCCGTGCCGTTCAGGCCTGTATTGGTCGCCGTGAAACTCAGGGTTGAACCCGGACAATAAAAGCCCGGAGCATCCGAGCAGTCACTAATGCCAAGCGTGGCATGATCCAAAACATAGAGGCTGTTTGATCCACTATCGATAAAACCGGGATAGGCAACGTTGTAATAGGTTGACTGGATGTTGCCGGAGGCGTCCGTTGCAAAAACCACTGCGCTGCCCATAGCATTATCGGACTGGGTTCCGATGCCGAAGATCAGAGACCCCGCCACGTCCGGCGCTCCATCGGAAGGAACCGATGGCAGTGAAAT
>CAYWMN010000259.1:0-5150 GCA_964459065.1 uncultured Acidobacteriota bacterium
CAGGCGATCAAGAAACATCGGTCCGATAATTCCAATCGCGAGCCGCGCACCATCGCGGTGTTGGCGATGGGTGCGATTGGCGGTGGTAGCAGAGCCCCTTGCCTCGCGGATGGCACAGGCGTCCTGCGCCGCCCAGCTTATTCCCGCCCCAACCCCTTCGCAACCTTCAAACCCCGCCGAGTCTCTGCCCAACGCAACTTTTCGCTACCGGCTTCTTAATCGTCCCTCATTTGGCCCGGACTGCAACAGGGAGGCCCGTACACACGAGTTCGCGGCGTAGGGTCAAGTGGACTCCCGCTCCGTCACTTCCCTCGGTGACCCCCGTCACGGCAGCTTGCTACGGCATGGGTGTATACGTGTATATGTATATGCGTAGTCTTCGATATTTCGATCAGGATCTTGCAAGAGGAAGAAACCGGAAAAACTCTTCAAGGCACAGGCAGATACAACCCGTCCGCAGATCACGAACCTGTCGCCGCGAGAGGAGTTGTCTTTCCGGGATAGTTGATTCGGGCAGGACTCCCCGGTCAAAGGTCTCCGGCCACAGGCCGGATCAACATGACAGAAATTCCAACCGACATAAGTAAGAGGGGGATTCAATGATCAGTGCAAAGGACTTTCTTGATGATGGGCTCAAGCTGCACGGACACAAGTGCCCGGCGATGCCACTGGGTCTGCGCGCCGGGGCAGCTGCCATGAATAAGCTGGGGGTCAACCGCACCGGTGACAGCGAATGGCTCGCTCTGGTCGAGTTGGGTGATCACCATTGTGCAACCTGCTTCGCTGATGGCGTCCAGATGATTACGGGGTGTACCTTTGGCAAAGGCAATATTCGCAAGCTCAACTATGGCAAATGGGGACTGACTCTGATCGACAAGAAACAAGGCAAGGCGGTTCGAGTTGTACCCCGGGCCGAAGTGATGCAGGCCAACAAGAAGACTGAGTTTTTCCAGGATTACCGAATGAAGGGTGTCCCTCCAACCAAGGTGCCCTTGCAGATGGTCCAGCCGCTGGTTGATAAGGTTATGAACGCTCCGGAAGATCAGCTCCTGAAGGTCAGCGAGGTCTTTGACCATCCCTACCAGGAGCCCCCTCATTCGTTCAGTTCGTTTGTCTGTGAAGAATGCGGCGAGATGGTTGTGGAAGAATATGGCCGTCTGAAAAACGAGAAAAAGGTTTGTATCCCCTGCGCGGAGAGGCAATAAGCACCCATGAGCGCCCTGGCCTTTGGCTTGTTCTATCTGGTGATGTTCCTGGTCGCGTCGGTGTTTTCGGCGCTTGGCCAGGGCGGCGGCGTACTTTACACTCCGGTTCAGCTCTTCTTTGGTTTCGAGTTCCATACGGCCGCCACCACCAGTTTGCTCCTGATCATCGTCACGTCGATCTCGGCCACCCTGGTTTTCCACAAAGCCGCGATGGTGGACTGGCCTCTGGCAATTGTGCTGGAAAGTTCGACAACAACCGGGGCCTTCCTTGGAGGTTTGTACTCCGGCCATTTCTCCGGCAGGTTTCTGACCTACCTGTTCTCGGGAGTCATCGCCGTAGCCGCCTTCTTTATGGTGAAGCGCTTCAACATACAGACCCGCTGTGGCGACAAGCCCGGCGGCTTTTATCGTTGGCGCCGGAAGGTGGGACTTGAAACCTACTGCGTCAACCTTGCCCTGGCTCTCCCAATCTCTTTTGTTGCCGGTGGCGTCAGCGGGCTGATTGGAGTATCCGGAGGTATTCTCAAGGTGCCGATGCTGGTGCTGCTGTTTGGCATACCCATGAACATTGCCGTCGGAAGTTCCGCGTTCATGGTAGGACTCACGGCTACCGGCGGTTTTGCGGGCCATCTGGCCGCTGGCCATTTTGACTGGCGAATAGCCCTGGCCCTGGTGCCGGCCATTTTCCTGGGCGCCCAGATCGGCTCTCGCACGTCCGTCAAAATCGACAAGTCAAAGATGAAGACCTTCTTCGGTTATTTCCTTGCCGTCCTGGCGGCTTTCTTAGCCATTCGTACCGTACTCGGATAGCCAGTACAGAAAATGGACAGCACCAACAGACATTCCTTTCTTGCCAGCCTCCTCCTCCTTTGTTTACTCCTGCCCATTTCCCTCCTGGCTCAGGAACAAGCGGAATATCCGAATGGGAAGCTGAAGCCGAAGCTCCTTGAGTGGAGCAGTTACTTCCAACTGCGGTATACGGGGATCGAGGCCAGAGACGACCTCTATGCGTTAAGGCGATTCAAGGTGATGCTGCGAGGTTCCCTGAAGCCCCATGTGCAATATTACGTTCAGGGACTCTTCAAAGACGGAAACGAAAGCAGCACCGATGGCAGCCCTTACCTTCAGGAGGCGTGGATCAAGTACACGGCCTGGAAATATGGCCACTTGACGGTGGGCCAGTTCAAGCCTCCGTTCGGCATGGAACGCTTTACTCCCGACTGGAAGCTTGCCACGCTTGACCGGTCGCAGGCTACCGACCATCTGATCCCCAATGGGCAACTGGGAGATTCTTTTGCGCGTGACTATGGCGCTCAGCTTGACGCGTGGCTCGCCCGGAAGCGCTTGCATTATGCCGCCGGGGTCTTCAGCGGGAACGGCGCAAACACGAGCTTCAAAGGGAACGGACCTCTCGTGGCGGGACGGCTGGTTGGGGTTCTCTATCAGTCTCCGGCCCACCGTGGCAAGCAAGATCGGGTTACCCTGGGCGGGGCGGTCTCAACCCGGGAAAACCACCAGCAGGATTTTGCCCCAGCTCTGCCGGGGACGGCCGCGTTGGGATACTCACAATTTTCAGGCCGCGACACTCGCGTCAACCTGCAAGCCAGTGCGGACTTCAATCCCGTCAGTCTCCGCAGCGAGTACTTTTATGCCTGGTTTGATCCAAACAGGGCTCCGCTTGTTCGAGTGCGCGCCAGTGGGTTTTACGTTCAGGCTGCGGTGCGTTTCTGCCGCAAGTTCCAGGGAGTCGCAAAATACGAGGGCTTCAACCCGGATCGCTCCGTTCGCAACCAATACGACCTGCGCTGGACGACTCTGGGGCTCAACTGGTTTATTCGGAAAGACCGCATCCGACTGGGAGCCGACTACGTCTTTAAGCAGGAGGCCGTGGACAGCTTCCCCAACAACGCGGTGCTGGTCCAGTTTCAATACTTCATTCGCTAGCTGGGGACTCGGGCCGTCTGCCATGATCACTTTTCGATGTGATTATCGTCACCGCACCTTGCTTTTCATCGGCATATATATGTATATGCATATAAGAAAAACCAATGAATGCGCTCGGGAGTTTGAGAATGAAAGAAATGGAACAGGTTTTTAAGGCGCTGGCCGATGCGACCCGGCTGCGAATCCTGAACCTTCTGCTGCACGGTGAATTGTGCGTCTGCGACATTCAGTTTGTGCTGGATTTGCCGCAACCCAATATTTCACGCCACCTCACGTATCTCAAGAACGCAGGGCTTGTGCAGGATCGCCGCGAAGGCCCGCGGATTTACTATTCCCTGGTGCTGGACAGGGCGGGTATTCATAAGGATTTATTTCCCTTTTTGTCGGGGTATTTCAAACAATCCAAGGTTTTGAAAGACGATCTGCGAAAACTCAATAGGGCCGGTGAACGCGGCAGCCGCCACGCCCGTCACAGGCCGGCGGAATCTCCGGTCTTAACCTGATGCCGGAAATTATATCGAACTGGTAGCGCGTTCCTCGGGGGTTGAGGTCCGAGGGTCTTCGCATTGTGATCATCGAACCGAATCATCACCCCGGCAAAAACAGAACCCTTGCTTCCTGAAAAACCATCACGATTCCCTGGCATTCACACTATGAATTTGTCGTGGGCTGCGGCCCGCTGCCGGATTCATTCGGCTCGATCCTGGCGCGAAGGGCATCCTCCAGATCGTCCACCTTATCCCCAAGCAGATTGAGCTTGAGCGCAAGCCCTTTGATTTCCGACTCCGAAAGCCGATTGACAGCAAAATCCAACTCGGAGCGCAGGCGGTCTTTGGCGTCCTGGCGGTTCTGGCTCATCATGATGACGGGAGCTTGGACGGCGGCCAGCATGGAAAGGAACAGGTTGAGCAAAATGAAGGGATAGGGGTCCCACGCCGCCCGGCCCAACTCCACGTTGATGCCCGTATAGACCAACAAGATCACTGCGAAGAGGATGATGAAAGCCCAGGAACCGCCGAAGCGTGCCACCGCATCTGCAATGTGCTCGCCCGTGGTGGTGCGCGCTTCAATGACGTCATTGGGATTGCGCGCGGCGCGTACCCGCACAAGCTGTTGCGAAGCGTGGATTTGCCGCCCCAGGACGGTGAGCATATCCATCCCGGCCAGAGGCTTCCTCTGGAGCAGCGTGGCAATCGAGTCGCGGGTTACTTCCACGCAGACGGCTTCCTCCAGGGCCATGGCGCTGGTCTGATGGGCCGTTTGCTCAAGCATGGAGGCAAATCCGAAAAAGTCACCGTGCGACACCTCTTCCATAACTACTTCCTGGTTGTCCTCATCCACGGTTGAAACCCGCACCTTTCCAGACACCACCACGTAGGCCCGATTGCCGGGATCGCCGGCCTTGTAGATGCGCTGCCGGGGAGCAAACTTCTGCAGGTTCACCTGCCCTGCCAGCACCGCGCTCTCTTCGTCGTCAAGCAGTGCGAACAGTGGAACATGACTGAGCATCTCAGGATCGCATGCCATTTAGCACCTCAACCGGCTGGATTAGGCCTTCCCGGCCTGCGCCGCACGCGACGAGGATAACACAGCACAAGCGCCTGCCCGATGCGCGCGATACTGGCGTGCCGAGCCCAACGGAAGGTGGGTGGCCCATCCATCGCGGTGCTGGCGATGGGTGCGATTGTGATTGTAGGATAGCGGGTAGCAAAGCGGTCGGCATTTTTTGCCGCCGCACAGCGTAGAGACGCCTCGCTGAGGCGTCTCAAAAGCGAGACGTTCCAGCGGAACGTCTCTACGTCCAACGAGCCCCGAAGGGCCGATAGACTGTAACCCACGGCGTAAGCCGTGGGTTCGCGATCGAGATAACGATTCTCAGCCCTCTACCCTGGGGACCCGGTGGCGTCGCATTGCCGCCGGGTGAGGGGTCTTTCTGTAGCGGCGGCGTCCTCACCGCCGGCCTTTGTATCGTCCCAACGTAGCGCCGGCCTCCGGCCGGCA
>CAYWMN010000260.1:0-5140 GCA_964459065.1 uncultured Acidobacteriota bacterium
GCTCCCGTACCCACGGCTTACGCCGTGGGCTAAATTCTATCGGCCCTCCGGGCCTGAGAAAATGAAGAACCCGCGGCGGAAAAAGCAAAGGCCGCGGATCTAAAGATCCACGCTACCCTTCCGATGGCGGCCTAAAGCCGCCGCCACGAAAGGCCGGCGGTGGGGACACCGCCGCTACAGAAAAAAGCAGATTCCTCGCTTCGCTCGGAATGACACCGTGGGGGGCGAGTGTTGGAATCGTTACGCGGTGAAACCGCCGCGCCTGCAGAAAAATCACCGCCGTGGATCTCAAGAGCCACGCTCCAGAAAACCAAAAGCCGCAGAGTAATGCGCTGCGCGCACAACTCTGCTCTACTTGCTTTTTGTCGGCCGCTCCGTAGAATACAATAATCAGTTGTGCGTCTCGCCGGCGATCCGGGAGAGGCGCAAGGGGCATCGAGCGCCGGGAAGGCGCGACCGCAATTCCGGCCAAAGCGGGAACCGCATGAGGGGGCTTCCGACGGCGTGCCGGACGGCGGCCGCGAAGGAGGGGCACCGTGGGAGTTCGTGATTACAGTCTCATTGGGCGCGACGGCAAACTGGCCGAGGAGCGCGGGCTGGCCAACGCGGATTGGTATGCCTGCAAGATTCCCCGCGCGCGGATGAAGCAACTGATCCAGCGGCGCGACGGGCCGGCCATCCGCGACACGCTGATCTGGTTGGCGGTGATCGCCCTTTCGGGCGTGCTCGGATACCTGACCTGGGGAACATGGTGGGCCGTGCCCTGTTTTTTGGTCTATGGCCTGTTCTACGGTTCGGCCTCGGGTCCGCGATGGCATGAGGCGGGGCACCGCACGGCTTTCAAGACGATGTGGATGAATGATGTCCTCTACGAAATCGGCTCGTTCATGTTCTTTTTTGAATCGGTCCCGTGGCGGTGGAGTCACACGCGGCACCACACCGATACCATCATCGTGGGCCGCGACCCGGAGATTCCAGCGACGCGCCCGCCGAGTTTGCTGAGCATGGCCCTGGACGTTTTCAGTTTGCTGCGGGTGCCCAGGGAGTTCGCGAAGATGGTGCGACACTGCTTCGGACGGCTGACCCCGGCCGAGGCCACCTACATCCCGGTTCAGGAAAGGCACAAGGTCTATCGCAACGCGCGCCTCTACGTCCTGATCTATGCGGGGGTGATCGCGTGGGCCCTGGCAATCCACAGCATTCTGCCGTTGATGTATGTCGGCCTGCCCGTGATCTACGGCGGGTGGCTGATGTCCATCTTCAGCTTTACCCAGCACGGCGGCCTGGCCGAGGACGTTCTCGACCACCGCCTGAACAGCCGCACCGTTTACATGAATCCCATCTTCCGGTTTATTTACTGGGAAATGAACTACCATGTGGAACACCACATGTTTCCCATGGTGCCCTACCACGCTCTGGCCAAGCTCCACCAGGAAGTGAAGGCGGACATGCCGGCGCCCTATCAGAGTACGTGGCAGGCGTTGCGAGAGTTGGTTCCCACGCTGATCCGGGAGGTGAAAGAGCCAACCTACTTCGTCCGGCGCCCGCTGCCGGCTCCCGGGGAGCCCGTCTCGGCGCTGGAGCAAGGGGTAACAGGTTAAACCGATGAGTGAAACATGGATTGAAGTTTGTAACGCCGGCGACATCGAAAAAGAGGATGTGATCCGCTTTGACCACGATCAGCAGACCTTTGCCATCTACCGGACGCCGGAAGATACCTATCACGCTACCGACGGCCATTGCACCCACGCCGCCGTTCACCTTTCGGGAGGCTTCGTCATGGACCACATCATCGAATGCCCCAAGCACAACGGGCGCTTTGACTTCACCACCGGCCAGGCAAAAGGCGCGCCCGCTTGCGTGGACCTGAAAACCCATCCCGTAAAAGTGCAGGCGGGTAAGGTTTTTATCTGCCTGGAAGGCTGACCCGCCCGGCATCTCCGAACGCTTTTGACAGGCAGCAAATACTTTTCCTTCCCTGGTGCGCCAGAGCGTACCCACGGCTTACGCCGTGGGCTAAAGTCTCGGGCCTGGGGCAAAGCCCGGCGGTGGGGACACCGCCGCTACAGAAAAGCCGCGGATCTGAAGATCCGCGCCACCGTGCCGGTGCCGGCCAGAGGCCGGCGCTACGAAGAGTCCGCGACACAGAAACCAGTGTCGCGGCTACCAGGGAAAGCAGATTCCTCGTTGCACTCGGAATGACACGCAATGTGGGGTTGCACCGCTGAGGGGCGGTGCCAGCGGGCGGTGGGGACACCGCCGCTACAGAAAAGCCGCGGACCTGAAGATCCGCGCCACTCGCTTAGAGGGTGAGGGTCAGGTAGACCGGGCCGTTGTGATGAAGGGTAACGTTCAGGGCCTTTGCTGCCGGGTCCCATTTTGACTTGACGGTTCCATGCCGGGTCCGGTGAGATAGCGACAGTTTTCCCTCGCCAACCGCTGTGAACTGTAGAGTGGTGAGACGCTCTTCCTTATCATCGGGGTGGGTCACGTAATTTTCCAGATAGCGCTGGGCGTTGAAGTATTCAGGCAGCGGCTTATCCCAGATGTGGGTGTTCACCAGGTAGTTGTTCACAAGCAGCGAGACGTGGCGCGGGCGCTGGGTGACCAGGACCATTGAGTTCGGCCGGAGCGTTCCGGCAAGCTCAACGGGCCGGCCGGCAATCGAAACGCGGAAGCTGAATTCCTGGGCGACATCCTGGTTCTCGTGCCAGTTGGTGACGAACCAGGCGTGGTTGATGTGGATGGCGAGCGCCGCACCGGATGATTCCGCAGGATAGATTCTGTCAAAGTAGGCGCGCTGCTCGCGGCCATTCGCAAACTGGTGCGGATGGATGATGTGCTCGAAGCGGGCGTGTGTCTTCTCTGGCGCAAGCTTTGGAATGACCGGCAGAAAGTAGTAGCGTCCGGATCGGGGAATGATGGCCGAGGAAAGATCGCGAGCCAGAATTTGCTGGTCAGTCTCGCGGGTTCCGTAGAGCGGCCGATAGAGCTTTTCGCCGGGCGTGTCGAGTTCCGTACCCGGCTGGCCGGAATCCTGATAAGCCACCTTCATCCTGGCCAGCGCCTGGGAGCGGCTCGGAATCAACTTTTTGTCGATGACCGTTTTGAGCAAAGGATAGATGGCGTTCTTCCACGCCGGCGTCAGGCGATACGCGCCCGTGCGGTCCGCGCAGGCAAAAGCGTGGGTTGGCATTTCAAAACTGTAGACCGTGGCGCCGCCCGCAATCGCCCACAGCAGATTCTGTGCGTAGAAAATATCGGGGCAGGAGACGGCGCTGGCGAAATCCCAACCCCTGGTCGCCGCATATCCCTTGCCGTGCTGGCGCGCGTAGCCGCGCCTGCCCTTGCTTGGCACAAAACGCTTGCCGTAGCCTTGCTCGAACCACCACCAGTCCTCGACGTTAAATCCCCAGTGCGCTACGATTCCGCACGCCCACATTCCCAGCACCAGCGAGGCGGTTTCAAAGTACTTGCCCCAGCCGTTCATCTTGTCGGTGAGGATGAATAAATCGCCGTGTTTTTGAAGAGCACGGAAAAGCTGCGGATCGCGTCCGGCCCTCATAAAAATGTGCTCGCGCTGGTAGGGATAGCCCATATCCTGCCAGGTGATCAGGGCTCGGTAATGGCCGCACAATTCGATAAAATCGAGCAGATGACTTCGCTCGGAAGGCGTGAGGCCGGGTCCGCAACTCAGCTCGCAGCAGCGCAGGCCAATCAGGTTCGGAAATTCCTCCAGCGCCTTTTCGACGGCCGCGATTCGGGTCGGCGGGCTGTCGGCTTCGTCGCCCTGCACGGAAAGGATTACGGGAATATTCTTGGCGCGAGCGCGCTCAAGGTTGGAGAAGAGCGAGGGAGGGGAACCTTTCGACCCGATTCCTGTCCCGCCCTGGAACTGCAAGGCGCAATGGGTGCGGAATTCCTCAGGCAGAAGCTCCCAGGCCGCGATGCCGCCTTCAACGACAATGAGGGGACTTGATGCAGAAATCACCCGGCGCGGCGGCTTCTGTTTGCCGTCCGACGCTTTCCGTAACCCATCGCGTGCGGCGATCGCCAGCGAGCGGCCGCCGGCAACCGCGAGTCCTGCCTCCACGAATTCCCGTCGAGTGAGCTTCATGGCTGCCAAGCAGTTCACCGCCGCGCCGGGCTTCAAGCCAACATGATGCGATCAAGCGCAGCGCTCGGTTGGTTCTACGCGGAGTAGTCCGCGTTGAGCTGGAGGCGCTCACCGGGTTTCAGGGTGCGCTTTTGCGACCACACCGCTACGGTCGCCCGGTTCTGGTTCTTGGCGGTCCAGTCGAGCGTGCAGCGCACCACCTGCTCTTTGGGAAAGCGGGTGATGACGGTCCGCCCGGTGCCGCGGTTAACCATCCGCAGTTCTCCATCCGGCAGTTCGGCCCCTGTGTACTGTTCCACGCCAACGGGTTCTTCCACCGGCTTGATGGCCTTCAACTCAACGTGCTTGCCGTCCTGCCGGCGGAAGGTGAGGTAGACGTCGTCCATCCCCAGGGGATTCGGGCCACCGGGATCCATATCGATTTGGGATTTGAGCGTGACGGTGAGTTCGGCGGAGCCCGTATTTTCGAGAGTTGTTTCGGTGTGCACCCGCGCGTCGTTGCCCACGAGCCGGATCAGCCGGTGGCAGCGGATGCCCTCGGGGCCGGTTCCCGTCAGGCGGCATTCGGTCGCCGTTGGCGCTGAAGCCAGCTCCCATTTGACGGGTTTAGCCTTGCGGTCGAGAAAATCGCCGTAAGGGGACACGGTCAACCCGCGAAAGTCTGGATAATCGTGGTCGGTTGGATCGGGTTCGAGCAGGATATTTTCTCCGGAAGTTTTGAGGAGCATTTGGAAAATGCGGCCGGTGAGTTCCGGAGCTACGCGCAGCGTCAGGGCTGCATTGTGCAAGGTCTCAAAGTGGTAAGGCTTGATGTTAACGGGAAATACGTCGCTGGCGAGTTCCGATTGTTGCACAACCCCGATGAACCCGAAATGTTTGGTCTTGCTGATCAAAGCCTTGTAGCGGCGGTTTGTCTCGTTAAGGTTGATGGGCTCATAAAGATTGCCCCGCACGACGTACCTTTTGACCCGGTTCAGTTCCAGATACTCGAGCGGTATTCGGGCCTTTTCAACCCTGGTGCGG
>CAYWMN010000261.1:0-5102 GCA_964459065.1 uncultured Acidobacteriota bacterium
AATCCCGGACACAAAAACTCTCGCCCGTGGCGCGCCGAATTGTTGACGCACTCGAACGCGACGGAGAAGCCGATGACCATCGCACACTTTTGCAGGCAGCGCGAGCCACCTTGGCCCATCTAAAAAAATTGCAGCAGCAAGGCATCGTGGAGTTCGCTGACGTGCCGCTTGCCGCGGACGAGCCCGCTACCGCAAACAAACTGCCTCCCGTCATGACCGCTCCGCAGGCCCAGGCAGTCCAGGAGCTCACCGAGCGCCTTGGCCGGCAGAAATTCAGTGTTGTGCTGCTCCACGGCATTACGGCAAGCGGCAAGACGGAGGTCTATCTGAACCTGATTGAGCGGGCGCTCGAAGCCGGCCGCACCGCCATGATGCTGGTGCCGGAGATTGCCTTGACGCCCGCGATCCGCCAGCAGTTCCTGGCGCGCTTTGGAAACGCGATGGCGCTTCTGCACAGTGGTCTATCCGCCAACGAGCGCCACGAAACATGGTGGCGGGTGCGGCGGGGTGAAGCGCGCGTGGTGCTGGGAACGCGGTCGGCGGTTTTTGCGCCCGCCGACAATCTCGGCGTCATCATCGTGGATGAAGAGCACGAAGCCAGCTACAAGCAGGGGGAAACGCCGCGCTACCACGGCCGTGACGCGGCCATTGTCCGAGGCCAGCTCGCAAACGCCCTGGTGATTCTCGGTTCGGCGACACCGTCGCTTGAAAGCTACGAGAACGCCCAAAAAGGCAAATACCACCTTTTGACCCTCAGCGAGCGGGTGGGCGGCCGCCCGCTTGCCGACGTGGAAATTGTAGACATGCGGGAAGAGTTTCGGCGGACTCAGACCCAGGTGCCCATTTCCCAACGCCTGAAGGAGGAAGTTGAGGCCCAGTTGCGTTCCGGCAAGCAGACGATTTTCCTGCTGAACCGCCGGGGCTACTCCTGGTTTCTGCTCTGCCGCAGTTGCGGCCAGACGGAGCGCTGTGTGAATTGTTCGATTTCACTCACCTATCATCGGCGTGAAAGACGGCTGATCTGCCACTATTGCGGCTACCAGGCTACCGTCCCCGCCAAGTGTCGCGGCTGCGAAAGCGAATATCTCTATTTTGTAGGCGAAGGTACCGAGAAACTGGAGCAAAAGCTCGCCGAGATGTTTCCGCAGGCGCGCGTGGCCCGGCTTGACCGCGATGCCGCACGCCGCCCCGGCCACTTCCACAAAGTTCTGTCGGACTTTAAAGAGGGGAAAATTGATATTCTGGTGGGAACCCAGCTGATCGCCAAGGGGCACGACTTCCCGGGGGTGACCCTGGTTGGAATTGTCTCTGCGGACACCTCACTGGCTCTGCCGGATTTTCGAGCCGCGGAACGAACTTTCCAGCTCCTGACGCAAGCCGCAGGCCGGGCCGGCCGAGGAGACTCGCCCGGTCGGGTTCTGGTGCAGACCTTTTACCCGGATCACTATGCGATTCGCCTTGCGGCGGAACAGGATTTTACGAGGTTCTTCGCCAGGGAGATCGGATTTCGGCGCGTGATGCATTACCCGCCCGCGGCGGCGCTGGCCAACCTGATCGTGCAGGACAAAAAACTTGAGGACGCTACGCGAATCGCCAAAGAAGTGGGCAACATCTTTGAGCAGTTCGGCGAGATGACGAGCGGAATCAAAATTCTGGGCCCCGGGCCCGCGCCCCTGGCGAAAATCGAACGGCTCTACCGCATTCAGTTCCTCTTCAAGGCGGCTTCGCGCGCCCGGCTCAACGCCCTGCTTCGCCGCCTGGCCGACGAGTGCGAACAACGCGGAATTCCGGCCCATTCACTGAAAATCGACATGGACCCGTTGAGCCTTATGTGAGCAGAACCCCTGTCGCCGCACAAGCAAAAATCCTGGCCTCACCGACAAGACACAACCCAACCGGCTGAGTTGGGCGCCGGGCGTTCGCTAGGGGAGCGACTGGAGCTCCTTGCCGGGCTTGAAGCGAACCGCTTTGCCGGGCAGGATATTGACTTCCGCACCCGTGCGCGGATTTCTGCCAATGCCGGTTTTGCGGGGTTTCACGTTAAACACACCAAAACCGCGCAATTCAATCCGCTCGCCCCGAGAGAGAGCTTTTTTCATCGAATCAAATACCGTCTCCACTGCGCTTTCGGCTTTGGTCTTGGTAATGCCCGTTCGATTGACCACATCATTGACGAGATCGAGCTTGATCACAGGAACCTCCTGAAAATACAGGATTTTATCGTAAAAACCCGCGAAGGCGTTGTCAAGTTGTTTTCTCTTGTATTATGATGCCCTGCGCCCTCTGATTCTGCAACACGGCTCGCCAGGGGCGTTGTGCAAGGCATCAGAAGCGAGATTTTAACGTTAGGGAGAGCTCATGTCTGTTAAATGTGACCGCTGGATTCGCCGCATGGTGAAGGAACACCAGATGATTTCTCCGTTTGCTGAAAATCAGGTCCGCGAAGGGGTCATCTCCTACGGACTATCGTCCTACGGCTACGATCTGCGCGTCGCAGACGAGTTCAAGATTTTCACAAACGTTAACTGCACGATCGTCGATCCTAAGAACTTTGACGCGCGTTCTTTTGTTGAGTTTCAGGGCCCGGAATGCATTGTTCCGCCCAATTCCTTCGCTCTGGCCCGCTCGGTGGAATACTTTAAGATTCCGCGCAACATCCTGACGGTCTGCGTCGGCAAGTCAACCTATGCGCGCTGTGGGATAATAGTAAATGTGACGCCTTTGGAACCGGAATGGGAGGGATTCGTCACGCTGGAAATTTCCAACACCACCCCTCTTCCCGCGCGCGTCTATTCCAACGAAGGGCTGTGCCAGATCGTGTTTTTTGAATCGGACGAAGTCTGCGAGACCTCCTACAAAGACAAAAAGGGGAAATATCAGGCGCAGCAGGGGATCGTGCTGCCACGAATCTGATGAAGAACCGCCTTTGGTTATCAGCCTCGGCCCTTTTGCTCCTGATTTTTCTTGGGGCGGAGGGCTGGGCAGCGGCCCACCCGGTGGCTTCCCAGGCGCAAAGACCTAAAGCAGAGACCGTTGCCCCGGCGGAATCTCACCGTCGGCCGCCTCCGACGGAATACACGCTTCCGCCCCGGAAAAGGGCTGAGGCCATCGCGTATTCACACCTCAACAATGTCCTTTATTTCGGCGGCGTAGCCCTGGCGCTGCTCATTTACCTGATCCTGTGGCAGGCAGGCATCGCAGCTACCTTTCGGAATTGGGCTCGCCGGGTGTCGCGCCGCCACTTCCTGCAATGCCTGGTTTTTGCGCCCCTTTTCTTCGTCACGGTCAAACTGATCGAGTTCCCTTTCGATTATTTTTCCGGCTATGTTGTCGGACACCGGTTCGGCCTGTCGAGCCAGGGTTTGGCGTCCTGGGCAGGGGACTGGGGCAAGAGCCTTGCGCTTCTCGCCCTTGTTGGAACGCTGGTGGTGTGGATTCTTTACGCCGTGGTGCGTCGCAGTCCGCGTCGCTGGTGGTTCTATTTCTGGCTGATTACAGTTCCGCTGACTCTGGCCCTGATGTTCGTCGAGCCTTACGTGGTTGAGCCTCTGTTTTTCAAGTTTACGCCGCTCGATGCGACCCATCCCACCCTGGTGACGCAAATTGAAAAGATGCTTGACCGCGCGGGGCTGGATATTCCCCGTTCCAGAATTCTGGAGATGAACGCCAGTTCAAAAACCAACACCCTCAACGCCTACGTTTCAGGACTCGGAACAAGCAAGCGCGTGGTGGTTTGGAACACCACTTTGAAGAAGCTGACCGACGATGAGACCTTGCTGGTGCTGGGCCACGAAACGGGCCACTACGTCCTTCACCACATCCTCAAAGAATTTGTTCTGATTGAGCTCATTGCGCTGGCGGCAATCGCTTTGGGCTTCCGGGCCCTCAAGCGGCTGCTGAGGCGGCCGGGCGGCCGGGGTGGAATCGAAGGGGAAGGCGACCTGGCATCGCTGCCGGTGATGCTGATGCTGCTCACGGCGCTCAGCTTTTTTGCTTCACCCGCCATCAATGCGGTTTCACGCCACTACGAGCACCAGGCCGACCAGTTTGCGCTGGAAGTGACTTACGGCGTGGTTCCCAACCCGAACGCCGCCGAGGCGCGCGCCTTCCAGACCCTCGGCGAGCAGAATCTGGCGGATCCCGATCCCAGCCCTTTTATCGTGTTCTGGCTTTATAGCCACCCGCCGATCAACCAGCGCATTCACTTTGCCATGAGCTATCATCCCTGGACGGAGGGCAAACCGCTCGAGTTTGTGCATCCGGGAAAATCATGACGAAGCCTGTGGAAGGTCCGCATTCGGAACTCATCCGCAATCAATTGACTTCCCCTGCCAACGAGCTCGGCGCGCGCCTTATCCGGCGACCTTGGCGCCCAGAGTCTGGCGCACGGAGGCCAAGTCAGCCTCAACCATCATTCTGACCAGACCCGCAAAATCCACCGCGGGCTGCCAGCCGAGATCTTTCCGCGCCGCGCTTGAATCAGCCTGTAAATCGTGAATCTCACCGGTCCGAAGGAATTGACGGTCCACCTCAACCCAATCCTCGATCGAGCTCGGGACGTCCGCGGAGCCGCAAATCTTTCTGAGTTCGGTCAGAACCTGCCCCAGAAAATCCTCCACGCTATGGGAAAGGCCCGTCCCGATCACGTAATCTTTCGGCGTATCGGGTTGCAGCATGGCGTGCATCGCCTTCACGTAGTCCCCCGCAAAGCCCCAATCCCGACGCGCCTGCAAGTTTCCCAGCTTCAGTTTCGCACGGTCGCCCATCACCCAGCGCGCCGCCGCCCGGGTGATCTTTCGAGTCACCATTTCCGGTCCGCGCCGCGGAGATTCGTGGTTAAACAGAATGCCCCCTACAACATAAAGCCCCCGGTTCCGATACACGGCCGCCAGGCGGTGAGCGGCCATCTTGGAGGTTCCGTAAGGAGACACGGGATTGAAAGGGGTCGCCTCGTTGCAGATCGCCCCGACATTGCCGAACATTTCCGAGGTGGAGGCTTGATAAACACGCGTATCGGGCTTCTGGCGCTCAACGATCCGCAGAATGCGCGCGAAGCCGCCCACATTGATGTCAAAGGTTTCCGCTGGACACTCCCAACTGGT
>CAYWMN010000262.1:0-5088 GCA_964459065.1 uncultured Acidobacteriota bacterium
ATACATTTGTAAGTTGCTGATTATCAACAGCTTATATTTCAACAAATGACGCCCACTCCAAAATATGTTTCATTCCGCCACACCGGGTAATTCTTACCAGTCCGCCACCGAGCCATCCTTGTGGAAGTACGGCATGTAGACTTGCGTTGTCGAGAACATGGGGAGCTTATTGAGGAGCTTCATCTAGAGAGGACTGTAAACCGATTCCCGCCGGCGATTGAACCAGTCAAGGGTCTCGCTCAATCGTGCGACTTCTCCGACAATCATGAGAATAGGGGTGGGAAGGCCGGCCTGCGCGACTTGTTTTGCAAGGTTGTTGAGCGTACCCAACACGATCATTTGAGATTCACATGTGGCATTGCTAACAGCGGCCGCGGGTTGGGTTCCGCTCAAGCCGGATTCGATCAGTGCAGCGGCAATCTTTTCAAGCCAAGCCGAGCCCATAAAGATGACCAGCGTGTCGACGGAGTTGGCCAGCTCAATCCAACTCAGGTCAGGAGATTCTCCACTCCGCGCACCGTGGGCTGTGACGAAAGCGACCGACGAGGATATGCCGCGGTGAGTGAGCGGAATTCCTGCAAAGCTGGCTGCGCCCAGTGCCGCCGACACTCCGGGAACGATTTCAAAGTCCACGCCGGCTTCCGCGCACGCCAGTGCTTCTTCCCCGCCACGCCCAAAGATCAGGGGATCCCCACCCTTGAGACGCACCACGGTTTTCCCTTCCCGGGCTTTGGCCAGGATGAGTTGGGTTATTTCTTCCTGCTTCATGGAATGGCGCCCGCAGCGTTTGCCCACATAGATGCGCTCGGCGGAAGGCCCCGCTTCGGTCAGCAGCCTTGAGCTGATCAGCGCGTCATAAAGAATGACTTCTGCCTGTTGTAGGACGTGAAGGCCACGAAGAGTAATCAAATCATCGGCGCCCGGCCCAGCGCCGACGATGAAAACCTTGCCGGTGGGTTGGGTCGACTCCATCATCTTTTGAGGGCCTTTTCAACAAACTCCCTGACCAGCTTTCGCTGCGCCACCGGGTCGCCGGGTATTTCCATCCGCAGTTTTGAACGCAAGAGGCCCACGGTCCCCGTGAGGTCAGCGGCATTTTCGGGAATGGCTTCTTCAAGGTATTCGCGAAGTTTTCCCGCCAGCGAGGGACTGCGACCGCTGGTGCTGATGGCGATTTTCAGTTCGCCACGCTCGACCACGGCGGGCGTATAGAAGTTGCCCCAGGCAGGGTTATCAACAACGTTGCAAAGAGTGCCGTGACGCTCCGCTTCTTCAAACACGGCCTTTTGCACCGCAGGGTTATTGGTGGCGGCAACGACAATAAAGTAGCGCTTGGTGAGGTCCGCTCGCTTGAACTCGCGACGGTTCAGCACCATCGAGGCGGCTTTGGCCAACTCTTCAATCTCGGCCTTCATCTTCGGCGCAATAACGGTTACGGAAGCTCCAGCCCGCACCAGTTGTCGAATGCGCAAGGTAGAGATTTTACCTCCGCCGACAACCATTGCGCGCCGCCCGTTCAGTTTGAGAACTATCGGAAACAACTCTGCCATACGCCGCTCCGGTGCCGGCAGCCAATCGTGCTCCGAAGCTACCGCAGTCTGCCTCGGCATGCCGAATGTCTCCACCCAAGTCTCATCAAGGTGCAGTCGCCACGCAAATTTCGGGTTCTACCTTGACCGCAGCTGTGGTTGAATTCGTGATGATGCAGTCGCGGTGGGCTTCTTCAAGAACCATCTGCGCGATTTCCGCGTCCTCTTCGGTCCTGAATGTCATGCGTGGCCGCAGGATGACTTCTGTAAAGCGATACCTGCCGTCAGCGAACTCCAAGGTGCCGTCCGCGTTGCTCTCATACTTGAGCAGCTCGATTTCCTCCCGTCGAGAATAGGCAAGAAAGGTCATCAGAAGGCAAGCATCTGCGGCGGCCACCAGCATGTCCTCAGGCGACCAGCGGGTCGGATCGCCCTTGAATTCGGGGGGACTCGAGACCTGCACGGCAGGCTTGCCATCGACTGAAACGCTTCCCCGCCTTTCCTCCTCCCAAAGCAGTCGGCTGTGAAAGTGAAAGCTGCGGTGTGATACTTTTGGTTTCAAGGTGAGTTCCTTATTATTCGGCAATGTGCTTTCGCCGTGAAAAACCTCACGACCGGCGGCAAACGTCTGGCTTGCTGTTTTGCCACCCCGTCGCGTTGACCGCGCAGGCCGTGCACATCAGCCCGATTAGGGTTCGGCAAATTCAGGGAACTTCCGCAGATTGACACCGACCTCTTTTACGCCTTCCACGGCCTTCGTAATCGATTTAATCTCTTCTTCGCTCGGTCCCGCCTGCCGGATCAGCACCCCGCTGGTCGCGACTTCGCCAAAGACCTCAACCTTCCCGTCATCAGCCCGCACGCCGAACTCGACCGATCTCCATTTCGGATTACCGGCCAGGACGACTCGGATGCGGCAGGACAGGGCAAAGTCTCGAAGCTTCTTCTTGACTTCTTCAGTGGTCGCGTACGCGGGCAGCTTCACAACGGCCGCGACCATCGCGCAGGCGGTGTTAATCTCGACGTTTCCCAGATTAATCACGATGTCGTAGTTCTTTGGGTCGCTCCAGTCGAGGCCGTAAACAAACTTGGTCCATCGGATTCGTTCCTGGTCGACCAACCGGATATAATCCAAGGCCGCCCCGTAATCGAGCTCCTGACGCTTCATAACTTCCTGAATTCTGGCGGGCATGGGAGCGATGAGCCGGATTCGCAGCACATTCGGAAGGTCTTTGAGCAGCAGGTGGCCGGCGTGACCGTGATAGACGAGGTTGCCATCAACACAAGCGTCGGCCAGCGCAGATTGCAGAGCGATCAGGTAGATGCGCCGGTCTGAGGTCATCCGTTCCCAGAAGCGCCCTGTCTTTTCGATTTTTCCGCGCAATTTGTCTTCCGGCACGTCCAGTTTTGCGGCAGCCTGGACCAGAACTTCCCGTGCCAACGATGGGTAGTTCAAGGTCTTGGCCAGGCATTCGGCAAATGCCATGCCACCGCTCATGGACCCCCGCGAAATGGTTATAATTGCCATGGGTTATCTTCCTCTACTTTTTCTGCTTCAGGTATCCAGACCTGCGAGGCGAAATCTTTAACGACCTCCTATTTTATCAGACCACGATAAATCATTTCGATCGCCATGATCAGGACGAGTACGCTGAAAAACATCCTCAGGGACCTCGACTTGGCCTGGGTCAGATATCTTGCACCCATCATAGCACCCAGAAAGACGCCGAGCATTACGGGCATGGTGAGGCTCGGATCAATAAAGCCGCTGCCCAGGTAAACCCCCGCACTGGCTGCGGCCGTAATTCCAATCATGAAATTGCTTGTGGCACTCGAAACCTTATAAGGAAGGTGCATGACCTGGTCCATGGATAGCACGTTCACCGCTCCCGCTCCGATACCCAGCAGGCCCGAAAGCACTCCAGCCAACAACATCATGCAGAAACCGGTAACCACATGGTAGACCTTGTAAGGATGCCAGCCCTCAACGGTTGGGTAGCTGCCTTCCAGATGCAGGCGCTGGGCGAGCGTATCCGATGGAGCCAGCAACTCACCCTCTTCCTGCCGGCGCCAGGAAAGGAAGGCACAGAAAAGCAGGACGATGCCAAAAACCGCCGTGATCGTTGTCGTGCTCAGCCGTCCCGCAACCAGGGCGCCCAGGATTCCTCCGGCACTTGCTGCAACAACCAGAAACATTCCAATCCGCACATTGGTATAGCCTTCACGGATGTACGCAGCCGTGCCGCCTGAGGAAGTCGCAATCACGGAAATGAGAGAAGCCCCCACAGCGTAGTGCGCATTGACGTGGAAAAGCAGGATCAGCATGGGGACAAGGATGATTCCTCCCCCCATACCAACCAGCGCCCCCACTGCGCCCGCCAGTAGCGATCCCACCAGGAGATATAAGGTGAACGACCACGTCGTCATTCAGAAACCCTACTCGCGAAGGTCACCTTTAAACCGCTCCGTTCGGGAGCGGAAACTGCCTGCAATCCCGGCCGGCAATTCCCGCCGGCTATAAATCTCCAGCAGCAGGCTTGCATTCCGTCCGGGGCTGGGTGCAAATGTGCTTGCTTCGCGTGGGAATATTCAATCAACCTGCCTCGCTCGGACCTGGTTTGCAAAATCCTTTCTTGTGATTCCTACGCTCTATGACTCATGCCGCTCTGCCGGAGCTAGTCGGTTCTCGAAAACGCAGCGTAACCTCCGCCACGCCCTTAACAGTCTTCGCGGCCTCCCGGATCTCCTCTTCGCTCGCCCCTAACGGCGTCACATGGCCCTCCGTCGGAGCCGGTTGCCAGGTGATCTCGACGATCCCGCCGTCCGCGCGAGCGTCGAAGGAGATACGTTGCCATTTAGGTTTTGCCACCAGAGCTACTTTGACCCTGCAGGCCAGCGCAAAGTCCTGCAGCTTCTTCTTCACCTCCGCCGTCGTGGCATAAGCAGTGGACCGTACGACTTGGGACAACATGGCGCAAACCGCCTCGAGGCTAAGCTCTCGCAAGTTGACGACGAGGTCGTAGTTTTTGGGGTCCCGCCAGTCTACACCATAGACAAATTTGGTCCATTCGATACGCTCCTGATCCACATAGCGTATGTAATCCCGTGCCGACTCGTGGTCTAGTCCGAGGCGCTTGACCACGGCACGGACCCGCACAGCCATCGGCGCGATCAATCGGACCCTCAAGACATTGGGCACACCTCTCAGCAGAAAGTGGCCCGCGTTGCCGTGATAGACAAGGTCTCCAGCGACACATTGATCGGCCAGGGCTGACTGCAGGGCAAGCAGGTAAATCTGCCTGTCCGTCGTCAACTTCTCAAAAAGGCCCACGCTGGTTTGGATCTTTTCCCGAAGCACCTCTTCAGGAGCACCCAGTTTTGCCGCGGCTTCCACCAGAACCTCACGGCCGAGAACCGGATATCCCAAGGAGGCAGCCAGGCATTTAGCTAGGGCCTCTCCCCCGCTCATTGAACCTCGCGATATCGTTACTATAGCCATAGTCTGTACCTCCTGTCGGTTGCTCTCCAATCCACAGGTGCTCTTTACCTGGGAATTGGG
>CAYWMN010000263.1:0-5080 GCA_964459065.1 uncultured Acidobacteriota bacterium
AACCCGCCGGGCGGCCGGTCGTGACGCATTCCGGGCGTGTGACGGCGGCGCTTGCTAGAGGGGCAGGCCGCGGTAGAAGCGTGCCAGCGCGGCGATGTTTCTATCGTTCGTGCTGAAGGCTCCTTCGTGCGTAAAGCTAGCGACCGGTTTGCTCAGGTATTCTTGAATCGGGAGCGGAAGTGAATTGGCTCGGGGCTTGGCAAAGCCATAGAGGTTGAGCTTGTCGTTCTTGGGGTCGGACAGAAACTTGTCGGCATGATGGCCGGGCCAGCCCACAACGTTCTGGATCATGCGCGTCTCGGGCCCGGACATTTGCCGCCCCATCTGGTAGAGCTTCACGTCGGGCGATTCGTTCATCAGCCAGTCGATTTGCCTGAGCAGGGGTGAACGATGGATGGACGCGTCGGCCATATTGTTGACGGTAAGCCACAGCACGCACTTGGGGTTCGCGCTGTCGCGGCATCGCTTGATGTGCGCCCAGCAGCGGTTGATCGCTTTGCGTTCGTACTCGAGCTTGTCTTGGCGGGAAGGGCGGCCGTTTGCGGGGAACGGCTTGCCGGTAAGCTGCGTGAAGAGCTTTTGTTCTGCGGGTATCCAGCCGCCTTTTCGGAGTTTCTCCGAAGGGTTCCACACCCAGTCGATCATGGTGCCGTCCATGCCCGTTTTCCTCATGGCATCCTGCATGGACTTGCCCAGGTACTCCAGGTATTCGTCGGTAAAAGGAATATGGGGAGTAGAAGGCGTGCCGTAACTGAGGCCGGGATGATCTTTGCCCCATTTGGAATTGGCGCCCACGCAAAAATAGCCCATCACCATCAGCCCTTTCCGGTGGCCGAGCCTGACCATCTCGGTAAGGAAGTCGTGCTTCAGCCCCGGTTGCGGAGGCACAAAGCCATGCCGGTACCACGCGTAGCCGTTGCAGGAAACGGCAAACGTCTGGATCACGTTGGCGCCCAGCTCCTGGTACCAGCGCACGTGCTTTTCAGGCGATGCCTCGGCCCAATGCCCCGGCGGCGCAAAGCCCTGGCCCGCCCAATTAAAGTCAACGCAAAACGCTTTGATCTGTTGCGGAGCGGCAATCGCGGGCGCCGCATGAGCGGACAGGTTGATGGCTCCCACGGCCTGCCGAGTCCCTGCCGCTGCCGCGAGGCCCTTCAAAAAGCTTCTTCGCGTGACCATCCTCTTCTTGCCTCCCTTGATGCAACTCAAACCCCGGAACAGTCCGGAGGCTTTTCTCTTTCAATTCGCGTCCATCCATCCGGCGGCAACAGCCAACGCGGATGGGCGTCCAGCAACAAGGCCCCACGCTTTATTCGGCCACAAGGCAATGCCGGCCGGAAAGAAAAGGCCGCCGCAGGCGCGGCACAGCGCTAGAATACAACGCCGTGAACGTGCATCGCCAAAAAAACGCGGAACTCAACGCCGGAGGTTCGCGCTAGTAGCGGGCTGATCTCGCGTATTGCCCGACGCCGGCGTCTGAACCTGAACTTTAGTACAGTATCCGGCAAGGGCCATTGCCAACTCAATAACGACAGAGGTGCAAGCCTACCCCTGCCGGTGGCGGGCCGCACGCCTGCGCCGAAATGCCCCGCAAGGGCAATGCCCTTTAGTCCGGGGCGAGGGGTCCCGTAAATCGTAGCAGCCTTGCCTGCTGTTCGCCGCCGGGGAGCACAGCGGCGGAAGTTTGTTTGGAAATGACTGAAATGGAAGGAGAAAAGGCTGTAAATCAAGCCACGGCACAAGATTTTGTGCCGTGGCCCCCAACTGGCGTCTCTTTTGCTGATTAAAGAATTATGGCGTTCGCACTGAAGGGACAGAGAAACACTTTAGGGCAGTACGGGTTACACGGAAGGATTCTCTGTCCCCCCTCCACTCTGTCCGTTTTTATATGCCGAGTTGATTCCCTCGTCAAGGAACGAAGGTTCTATGGAAATAGAACCATAGTTCTATTTCCGTCATTTTTATCCGCTGATTCTGCTCCAATTCCTTGACGTCCCGCCGCCGAATCGCGAGCACGCAGACCTGCAGAACGTGCTCCCGCCCGCTCTCATTTTTCACGTCAAGATGGGCGCAAAAAAAAAAAGGGGCACCGCCCGTCAACTTAGGCGAGTGCCCCAAATCTTTCAATGATACTAGCCAAAAATAGTCTACCACACTCGGTGCGGGCGCAGGCCTAAAAGGTCTGATGTCCATGTAGCGAAGAGGTCCGCGTCTTTTGCGTTCCTCTGCGGGTTCTTCATTTTCTCAGGCCCGGAGGGCCGATAGACTTTAGCCCACGGCGTAAGCCGTGGGAACGCGAGCCCTATAACGATTTCCAGCTCTCTCCCGCCGGGAGCCAGTGGCCGCGCAACGCGGCCGGGTGAGGGGTCACTCTGTAGACGCGCCGTCCCCACCGCCCGATGGAAGTGAGAGCGTGTCCATTACTTTGAGGGGCCCGGGTGATCATCCTTGATGATTTTGAGCTGATCGGGGGCATTCGGCACCAGGCAGAGGAACTCGAAGGGAGCTTCGATCACCTGATAATAATGCGGCGTGCCGGCCGGAATGTAGAGGACGTTGCCGCTGCGCACGTCGTGCACCTTGCCGCCGATTCCCACCTCGGCGCGTCCGCGCAAGACGTACTGCTCATGTTCCACCGTGTTGGTATGGCTGGGTATTCCGCCGCCCTTGCCCATAACGAAGCGCCGCATCGCAAAATGCGGGGCGCCGTCCTCCGGGCCGATCAGGACTTGCATCTGCGTGGCGCTCCCGGCAGCGACATCTTTTAGCCCCACCGCCTCGGTTCGCTTTACCACGCCCTCGGTGTGCTTCCTTCCCTGGGCTTGTTCTCTGGCCATGCTCTAATCCCCCATCCAATGTTGGATAACGGAATTATAGCAGCCGGGTGGCGCAGACACTTGCCCTCTAGTATCCGCGATCTCGCGAAGCAAGACGTTCTGGTTATGATGAAATGGCACGCGGCCCATCGTGATGACCCAGCACCGCCGCCAACGTACCTCGCCATTCTAAACACACTAAGCTTCGCTCGACGCAGACATCAAAAATCAATGTCCGCGCCACCTGCCGGTGGGCGGCGAGGAATCTCGCAGGGATGCACCTTCAGGATTCTCAGCGGATTTCTATATTCAGGGCGAGATTCCTCGCTTCGCTCGGAATGACACGGTGCCGTGGCCACCCGCATCATCTCAACCGCGATGTATGCGCCAGCCGCGCCATTTTGGTAGCCACGGCATCGCCTTTATGCCGTGGGTTTGAAGGTTTGTCGTATGAAAAGCCCACGGCACGACCCCGGTGCCGTGGCCACTCGATCCCGTTCGCACACATCGCCCCCTTCATAGATGCGCCACCCGGCGGGGGTAGGTCACATTAACCTAGAGTTTCTCGCACGAGGTCAGCAGACACCACTCCGCCCACAGTAAAGAGCCGTTGGAGGCTGTCAGGCCCAAGACCTATTTCCCGCGGTGAGCGCATTTTCGCGTCTACCATAGCGACCAGGGCATCCGCTTGCACAAGGCAGACCTCATTTACGTCAGTTTCCATCTTGATAGAGCGTATAGAATCATCAAAGTCATCGGCAAATTCGCTCGACACAAGGAGGTAGTAGATGTTGCGGAGCCGGCGACGCCTTTTTAGTTCCCGGCTTTGTGTGGTGATGTACTCCTTCACCGCCCTGTCGTCGGTACCCATGCTGTACTGTTCAGTCCGCACTTTGGCGTCCCAGAGGATCGCATAGGAATCATCGAGGCTCAAAGCTTGCCCATCCGGAACCCTTCCTTGTCCTTGACCAAGGAGCTTTGTCTCATAGCCAAGCATCGTAAAAGCGGCATGGATACTCTTCTCGAAAGCGCGTTCCAAGCTTGTTCCCGAGGCCCTCGTTGCTTCGCGCATAGACGATTCGTTTCGTGCCATCCTAGGCAAGAGTTCTACAATCGGCGGGACGTACCTCTCCAAGAGGCTGACCAGAGTTTCCTGGTCACTAACAATTACTTGTTCATTGTGGGAATCCTTGGGAACTTGTCCCTTCACCACGGGTTTATTTCCCCCGTAAGGGTTTCCACCTTTGAACCAGAAGACATGTTCGACCTCATAGAGGCCAAATTCCTTCTTGCTCTCGTGCGTGAACACTCGACCTAGTTCCTCATGAATGTGCTTGTAAGTAAGATAATCGGCTGAGGGTTCGCCTGTTGGCACCCACAGATTCATGTCAGTCATGACGTTCACGCTATTGGTATAGAACACTGGCCAAATGTTTCTTTCCTGGATCTGCCAAAAGTAGGACAGAAAGAACGGGATGCTACCCAGCTTGGGCCTTCCAGCTCCGGTACCGCCCAGTTCCACATGTTGGTCACCAATCCGTTTTACGTAATTGGCAAAAGCTTCAATCCGCGTTGAAGCCGTGCCTTCGTTGGTAGGTGCCTTGATTGCGGCTTTCAGCTCGGAATCGCACTCATGCTTGTCATGGGCTACATTGACTACCATGTTGAAGAACATCTGCCCCTTAATTCCCTTGAAACCCCAAAACGCGTTCCGCTTATTAATACCGTCGACTTTTGTCTTGAAATTAGCGAGATCGATATGCCCTGATAGGTAGCCGCCAAGCAATGGCTTAAGTTCAGCGTCGATTAATCTCACTCGATGCTTGTCCCGTTCTGTCTGGACTTCCATAGGCGTTCGGCCATCAGGGTTCTTCGGGGCGGCTAAGTAATCCTTCATCACGGCCACGGCACGTTGAATTTGGTCATTGCTAAGAACATGTTTGGGTTGCTCGGCCATGAATAATTGCCTCCTATTAAGCAGTTCGAGTGCTCAACAACTCTTATTCGTACTCATTCGCAAGTAAATTATGCCGCACTGGTTTTCTTACGTCGCGAGAATGTCGTATCCGCCAGCGTTTCGCTGCCACACAAAATTGTAGACCCGATCTGCGGCTTTTTCGGTCTCAGCATCAGTAAAAGGTGGTCGTGGAAGGTTCATGTACAGTCTGTCTAACATGAACATTCTAACCTCAACTGGTAGCCACGGCAGCGCCTTTATGCCGTGGGTTTGAAGGTTTGTCGTATGAAAAGCCCACGGCACGACC
>CAYWMN010000264.1:0-5028 GCA_964459065.1 uncultured Acidobacteriota bacterium
CACCAGCCCAATCCCTACCATCGCTACCACTATCAGCACTAGCCGTGTTAATTGCGTTCTCATTGACCCCTCCTTGAGGTAGCAGCGCAACTGCCCCGACGTCGTTACTCGCTGCGGGGGCTACGCCAGCGACAAATACCTAAGAGAAAATTTATAATTCAATTTACAGTTATTGTCAAGATTTTTCTCCATTCGAAAGCAACACGCCTATTTCCCTAAGTCACTCATTGCACGGATCTTAGCTAGACATCTCCCAAGTTTACCAATGCGACAATAACTATGACATGCAAATGTTTGCACTTTCCTCCGGCCTGTTAAGGGTTTGATAACCGTTAATACATAAAGATGATCCACCTGTCTTGCTGTCTTGGGAGTAATTGAAGAGTCAAAAATGGATTCCGGGTGTAAACTTTTTCACCGGGAGGCGTTGATGACTAAGAAGAAACCCGAAAACCGAACTCCAGAATTATCCCGAAGAGCCTTTATGGGACTGGCTGGCTGTACGATGGCGCCGCTGGCGATTCCTGTTCTTGGATACGGGCTGCCAGCTTCCACACAACAACGGAGGGGCCGCCTTGTAGGGGAAGCACCGGAGGCGATCAACCTGTACGAGGGCTCATTCTTTTTCGGACGTCACTACTTTATCCTGCGGAGCGGCCGCGCCAAGATGATTCTGCAAGCTGACCGTGCCGACCTGGGCCCGGCCTTTACCTATTTGCTTTTTGACGCGGAAAATCCCAGCCAAAGCCGCCGCAAAGCCGGGGCGTTTAATTTTGTTCCGGGAAAAGAAGCGTTCTCCAGCGCTCTGCAGGTCGAGTTGGGAGGGTTCCTGTTTTCAGCCTTGGGACAACGCACCCATACCCGTTGGATCAGCGCGCAAGGCATCCCAACCGTGGAGGCCGTGTGGTGGGCGGGGGGCGTCAAAGTTACCGAACAGATTTCCGCCCTGACGCAAGGCGGCGTGTTTGAAAGAGTCATTCGGCTTGATGGAGCCAACATCATGGGCGAACAGCCGGTCACCCTCCGGCTATCCCTTCCCGCTGGCACGTTTGAGGGCCAAGGGCAGGTCCTGGTGCGTGATGGTAAGAAATGCCAACTGGCGCTGGTTGTTCACGGGAACGTTCCGGTCGCAAGCAATGTGGTTCACGGCTTTGTTGAGGTCGGCCCTCTCATGATCGCCCCCGGAGCCACGATGGAGGTTCGCACGGGGCTTGTTGCCCAAATCCCGGCTGGCAACGTCAAAACGGTGATCAAGCGCACGGCTTCACTCAGGTCCCGAGCTGCGGCGGAACAACGCCACGCAACGGTTGTGGCGTGGAGCAAACCCTCGAGGATTTCCGCGGCGGACCAGACGGTTCAGGCCTTGTTTGACCATGCGCGATATAACCTTCCCGGCATGATCGCCGACGACGGAAGCATGGACGCAGGCATTTTTGAATACGGGCGGCAATGGGCTCGGGACACCTCGAACAGCGCTCTGGGCGCCATCCATGCCGGCTATTTTGAGCTGGGACGCGCCGCGCTTGAGAAGGTCCTTTCAACCATGATCAGCAAACAGGGCGCCACCATGGTCGCCAGCAAGTTTGAGAAGCCGGACCGGGAAGAACTTGATGAAATGGGTGAAATCCTCCATGCGTTAAAGGCCTATCGCGATTGGACCGGGGACGAATCCCTGATTCAAGAACACCGAACAGAACTGCTGAATCTGATTGAGCGTCCTTTGAAACCGATCTTTCTCGATGAAGCCGGGATGGTTCATAACCGGCGTGAATATTGGGAGCGGACCTTTGATGATGCCTATGAACTGGCTTACCAGACTTACGTCATCCAGGGCTTGAGGGACGCGGCGGCCCTGGCTCCCGTCTTAGGAGCCCAGGACCGGGCCGCTCGCTGGCGCCAGCAAGCCGACCAGACCCTGCACGCGATGCTTCACCATCCGACCATGGCGCTGGCACACGAGGGACACTTGATTAAGCGGCGCAATGTAACCGGAACCATCGCCAACGCAGTTCCAACCCTGAGCCACTGCGTCCCAGGCGCTCCGGGATGCACGGAAGGTAATCATCGCCTGATGCCCGACGCCTCGATGGCCCTTCCGATCGCACTGGGCGTCGTTGATCCGGCATCTCGCCTGGCGCGAGGCACCCTCGACAACCTTGAAGGATTATGGAACACGCGGTGGACCGACGGCGGCTACGACCGTTACAACACCAGTTCCCAGGTGGATCAGCCGGGGCCCTGGCCGTTCGCCAGCTGTTTTATCCTGCGAGCCCAGCACGACGCCAAACTTTACGATCGCAGCCGGCGGACGCTCGAATGGATGAACACGGTTCCCGGTTCCCAATCAGGCATCTGGTACGAAGAAATTCCCTCCATCCACGCCCAGGAAGCCTTTGCGGGACTCCTGCCGTGGACGTGCGCGGAAGTGGTGCTGTTTGTAGTGAGGCACTGGCTGGGAGTTCAGTTTACGGGAGCCCGGACGGTGATCCGTCCCAATTTGTACCCGGGATCGGGACCCGTTTCCGCCGACCTCCGGCTGCGCAAAGGACGCCTGCGCCTGGAAATCAGCGGGAGCGGAGCCGTGCAGCATGCGCACATCAACAGGCATAAAGTAAAACCCGCGGCGGACGGGTCCATCATTCTTCCACCCGGGTTCAGATCAGGAACGGTTGCGGTTACCACGCGAAGGACGTAAATTCTTCTTCAATTGGGTTACCGCCTGGTCCAGGCTCGAAAGCTGGCGGGACACGCGCTGTGGAGCGGTGCCGCCGATAACGTTCTTCTTGCGCAAAGCCAATTCCGCGGAGACGGCCACTTTTTGCAGCTTTTTATCCCACAGAGGAATCAGGCTGCGGGCTTCTTCCACCGCAATCCCGGCAAAAGTAGTGTCCTTGTCCACACAGTACTTCACCAGCCGGCCTACCTGTTCGTGCGCCTGAGAGAACGGCACTCCGCGTTCCACCAACGCATCTGCAACGTCGGTGGCTGTTAGAAATCCCAACGCGGTGGCCTGTTTCATTTTCTCTGGACGAATGCGCAGGGTCCGGATAACGCGCCCCGCCAGGATGAGAGATTCCAGCGCCGTATCCACCCCGTCGAACAAGGCGTGCTTATCCTCTTGCAGGTCGCGGTCGTACCCAAGCGGAATTCCTTTGAGAACGGCCAGCATGCTGCTGAGCTTGCCCAGCGTCCGCGCCGACTTGCCGCGAATAAGCTCCAGCGTGTCTGCGTTTTTCTTTTGGGGCATCAGGCTGCTGCCCGTTGCATACGCGTCATCGAGTTCGAGATAACCAAACGCCGGCGTGGAGTAAATAATCAAATCCTCCGACAGGCGGCTGAGGTGAACCATAATCATCGAACAGGCAAACAACAACTCACCCACAAAGTCGCGGTCGGAGGTAGCATCCAGGCTGTTCTGGGCAACACGCGAAAAACCCAGAGCCCGCGCCAGACGAGCCCGGTCAATCGCGTACGAAGTGCCCGCCAGCGCCCCGGAACCCATCGGCAGCTCATCCGTGCGGACGTAACAGTCTTCCAGCCGGGAAACGTCGCGCCGCAGCATTTCCGCATAAGCCAGAAGGTAGTGCGCAAACAAGATGGGCTGCGCAGGCTGCAGGTGCGTGAAGCCCGGCAGAATAACACCCCGGTTGCGCCGGGCCTGGTCGAGCAGCGACTCGAGAACCTCGACGGCGCTCCTCTGGAGAGCCCGGATGGACTCCATGGCATAAAGCCTGGTTCCGGTCGCCACCAGGTCGTTCCGGCTGCGGCCGGTGCGAAGCTTGCGGGCAAGAGCCCCGACCTCCCGCTCAAGTCGCCCTTCGACCCAGCTGTGGACATCTTCGGCTGTCTCATTTTGAGCCCAGTTTGGGTGGGTCTTGACGTGCCGGACAATCGCCTTCAGCCCCTTCGTCAAGCCGGAGAGCTCCCGCCGCGCGATCACCCCCGCCCGGCCGAGTTCCTGAACATAGGCAAGGTTCACCTGAAGGTCATAGAAAATCAGGCGCTGATCAAAGGAGAAAGACTCCGAATACTTTTCAAAAAGAGGATCCCTTTTTCCCGTAAACCGTCCGCCCCAAAGCTTCATCCTTTTCTCCTTGACCGGCCCTTTTGACCAGCCCGTGAGAGGTCCTTGGCCTTGGCAGCCAATTTGATGGGCAGGCCAAGGATGTTAATGAAGCCTTCCGCATCCTTCTGGTCGTAGTCAGCCCCCATCGTAAAACCTGCCACGCTGGGATTGTAGAGCGAATAGGGCGAGCGGCGGTCCAGGATTCGGATATTTCCCTTGTAAAGCCCCACCGTGACGGAGCCGGTAACGGTCCGCTGGGTAGCGTCCACAAAGCCTTGGAGAGCTTCGCGCAGAGGGGTGAACCATTGGCCGTTGTAAACGAGTTCCGCATACCGAAGTGCGATGCCGAGTTTGTAATGCAAAGTATCCCGGTCCAGGCAAAGTGCGTCGAGCTCATGATGAGCTGCGAGGAGGACGGTGCCTGCCGGCGTTTCATAAGCTCCATGGGACTTGATCCCGACCAGCCGGTTTTCGACCAGGTCCGTTCTGCCCACGCCATTTTCTCCGGCAATCTTATTGAGTTTTTCGAGCAGATTGATCGGTTTGAGTTCTTTGCCATCCAACGAAACCGGAATCCCCTGCTTAAAACCGATCGTCACTTTGCTTTCACGATTGGGAGCTCGCTGCGGGCTCTTCGTCAGCTTCCAGGCGTCTTCCGGAGGCTCGCCCAGGCAGGTTTCAAGCGGCCCGCCTTCGTGGCTCATATGCCAAAGATTTTCGTCGCGGCTGTAGAGATCCCTTTTCGTAACCGGCACCGGCACATTGTGGCGCCGCGCATATTTCAGGGCGTCTTCACGGGACGAGATCGACCACTCACGCCAGGGAGCAATCACGCGCAGATCCGGGGCGAGCGCCTTAAAAGTCAGCTCGAACCGAACCTGATCATTGCCCTTCCCGGTGCAGCCGTGCGCCAGAGCGTCGGCTCCGGTGGCCAGGGCGATTTCCACCTGGCGTTTGGCCAG
>CAYWMN010000265.1:0-4956 GCA_964459065.1 uncultured Acidobacteriota bacterium
GTCCTCCATTTTAACGGCGGCTTCCAGCGAGACATCAACATCACCGTCGACGGTCCCCTGGGCCAGGAGGCCGAAGGAGTTGCCGTCATCAGAAATGTGGCTCCCCTGGTTCGAGCTTTGGGCTTTAACGCCGTTGAAAGTTACGTGCAATGGAATTATGTCGAGCGGCAGCCGGGGGTGTTCGACTGGAGCCATTACGACAGCATCGTCAACGAACTCCAGAAGCACGGCCTCAAATTTTTCCCGCTGCTGATTGTGGGCTCCGCCTACGCATTGCCCGAGTGGTATTACAAGGAAAAAGGCCAGGACGGATTTAAATGCCTGGAACATCACGTCTCCAACGCGATCCCTTCCATCTTCGCTCACGAGCAGGACCCCTACGTCCAGCGTTTTATCAAGGAATTCGCCAAGCACTACGGGAATAGCAAAGAACTCCTGGGACTGCGTTTGGGGCCCAGCGGAAACTACGGCGAGGCTCAATACCCGGCCACGGGAAATCTGGGATACAAAGACCAACACATCCACACCCATGTGGGATGGTGGGCGGCGGACGATCACGCCAGCCCGGAATTTCAGAAGTGGCTCAAAGCGAAGTACCCCAGCATCGAGGCGCTCAACCAGTCCTGGGGCGAGCATTACAATTCCTTCAGCGAGATCCAAACCTTCCTTCCACCCTGCAATTCCTTCAGCACCCGCGTAACGTACCTTCCCTCCGATGTCCCGCTGGTCAGGAAGCAACTCGATTTCACCACCTGGTACATGGACTCGATGAGCAATTGGTGTGCGCAATGGGCCCAATGGGCCCGCGATGAAATGCCGGCCGATTCCATCTTTATGTCTTCGGGCGGCTGGGGGCCGACGGAAATCGGAACCGACTACACCGCGCAATCAAAGGCCATGGCCAAACTCAACGGGGGCATCCGGCTGACCAACGAAAGCGACAACTTCGCTCTGAACTTCGCCATTACGCGCATGGCATCGTCGGCGGCCCGCTTCTACGGCGCCGAACTTGGGTACGAACCCGGAGGCTTCTCGTGCATGCGGGGAGTGGTGGCAAGAATCTTCAACGTCACCACCAACGGAGGAAAGCACCTCTTCTACTACTACAGCAACCTCTTCGCCAATGACCAGGGCTCGGAAGCGTGGCGGCGTTACGCGCCCGTCATCAATCAGCGCGCCAAGCCGGTTATCGACGTGGCGGCCTTCTATCCGGATACGGAGATTGCGCTCAACGATGAATTGCTCCTCAACCTGTACGCCGCCGCCTACCTGAACCGCTCTGAGGCGCTGCGCTCGCTGATGGACTTCGATTACGCCAGCGAGCAAATGGTTCTCGACGGCGCCCTGGACCGTTACAAGGTTCTCGTTTTCCTCTGGGGCTACATCACCTCACAACCGGTGATCGAGCGCCTCGACGCCTGGGTCAAAGCCGGAGGAACTCTAATCGGCGCCGCCCGCCCGCGCGGATTGCCCCGCACCATCGACGACGATTCCATCGCCCGGGCCTGGCTGAAAGGGAAAACCGGCAAAGGACGCGTCTTCTTCTACAACGGTGACGCGGAACCTCCCCGTTACTATCTCAGTTATGTGCGGAAGAAGATCCTTCAAACCAAGAACCTGCGCCCGGAAGTTCGCCAGGCCATCCAGATGAAAAAGCCCCAGGATGTCTACTGGAGCATTCTGGAAGGCGGCAAGCTGGCGCTCCTAAACTTTACCGGCCGCGAGGCCCGGTTCCATCTTCCCAATGGAACTCCCAAGGCGATGGAACCCTACAGTGTCGAGATCCTCGAGTCCTGGGCCTAACCGCCCATCGGGAGGTTCCACGACAAACGGCGGCATTCTAGGCACCCAAGGCGGAAGCATCCGCGGAAATCGTTTCCGCCTGCGCCTATGGTCAAGGCAAGGGCCTGCTTTGGGGTATGTCGTCCGGGACTAAGCGCCGGAACGGCTCTGGTGGGAGGCCTGGCGAAGCATGCTAGCCGCGTGCTGAAGGACCGCCTCGGTGACCTGGCTGCCGGAAAGCATCCGCGCAAGCTCGGCGGCTCGCTGTTTTTCGCTTGCCAGGTACTCGACGCTGGTGAGCGATCGTCCGTTCCGTTCAAACTTTTCAACGTAGTAATGATGGTCGGCGAAAGAAGCAATTTGCGCCAAATGCGTGACGCACAGCACCTGGGAATCGGTCGCCAGCCGCTTGAGGCGCTGTCCCACTCGCTCCGCGACCCGGCCGCCGATGCCGGTATCCACCTCGTCAAAAATAAACGTCGGGTCTGCAGCGCGTTTCGCTTTTACCGCCGGGCGGTTGGTACCCAAAACCGTCTTCAGCGCCAGCATGATCCTTGAAAGTTCGCCGCCCGAGGCAATTTTATCAAGCGGGCGCAATTCCTCGCCGGGATTCGGTGAAAGCCGAAACTCAATATTATCGATCCCACGCGGCCCTCCCAGGGTGGAATCTGCACCGCTTGAAGGAGGCGGCCCAAAATGCACCTCGAATCGTGTCTTTTCCATACTGAGGTCCGCCAGTTCTTTACGGACCAGTTTCTCAAGCCGCGACGCCGCCGCTCGCCGCTCGCGCGAAAGCTGTTCGGCGGCTTTTTGATATTCGCTCTGCGCCCGCTTCAGTTCGTTCGCTAGTTCCCTGCGCCGGTCATCCGAGTGCTCCAGGCCAGCCAGCCGCTCCCGAACCTGGCCGTGGTAGGCCAGCACCTCATCAAGCGTCTTGCCATACTTTCTCTTGAGACGGTCGATTAAAGCCAGCCGCGCTTCAACCTCTTCCAAACGGTTCGGGTTCGCCTCAAAGTTTTGCATGTAATCCCGGAGGGTCAGGGCAACGTCTTCAAGCTGAGCCTTCGCTTCCTGCAAAGGCGCAAGCTGCGGTTCGATGGTCGCATCATATTCGCGCAGGTCTTCCAGCGCTCGGGCCGCCGTCGCAACTTGCGCGCAACCGGAATGGTCATCTTCATAGAGCGCCCCGTAGGCCCTGGAAGCTGCGGACAGAATCTTTTCCAGATGAGCCAGAACGTTCTTCTCTTCTTCCAGGCGCGCGTCTTCACCTGCTTCAAGCGCCGCCTGGTCCAGTTCGCGCAACTGGAAGGCCAGCAGGTCGGCGGTTCGCAGGCGGTCTTGCTCGCTCTGGCTGAGGCTTTCCAGCTCCACTTCAATTTGCCTGCGGCGGGAGTAAAGCTCCTCCACTTGTGCGCGCGGGCCGTCAGCTCCGGTAAAACGGTCGAGCAATTCCAGCTGAGCCTCGCGGGAAAACAGAGAAACCTGTTCGTTTTGTCCGTGAACCTCAACCAGTTGACCGGCCAGAGCCCGCACGGCGGTAAGTGTAACAGGCTGGTCGTTAACCAGCATTCGGCTCTTGCCGTTTGAGTGAATGATGCGGCGGAAAATAATCTCCGGCTCGCCGGAACTCTCCAGGCCGTATTCTTCAACCCAGCGCTTCCAGGACTGCTTCTGCGGCACTCCGAAAACGGCGGTGATGGTTGTCTTGTCGCAACCCGTGCGGATCAAATCCGTGGTGGTCCGCCCGCCCAGAGCAAGCCCTAGAGCATCCACGATGATCGACTTGCCGGAACCGGTCTCACCGGACAGGAGGTTCAAGCCCGGGTGAAATTCTAAAGTGAGGTCGTCGACAACGGCGTAATTCTGGATGTGGATTTCCTGGAGCATAAAACCTCAGGAAAGAGTTTAACCTGAGTCCGGCCTGCCCGCCTAGCTTTCCGGGCTCGCGAGACAACGGATCGTTATTTCCTTGGCAGGCCGCACCGCGAAGCGGCCTACCGCGCCCCCTCGCCCGGCAGTGAGCGCGTGTGATTGAAGGTATACTCGCCGAGAGCCCGCTCCGTGCCGGCTTCATTAACGGCGATCAGACGCACGATCATGGTGCTTGTCGGCATAGCTTTTGCAAAAGAGATCGACTCCTGGTAAATCACGCTTTGAGCGCCAGCACTCACGGGGATATCCGGCAACCGAAGCTGTTCGCTTCCCTGCTCATCGCAGACCACAAGATCGACGCGTTTTGCTCCCTTAAAGTCCGCCGCCAGCCGCCCAATCAGAATGTCGTCTTCCGCGGTTACCGTACACTGAACGTTGCCTCCACGCGCGGGAGCGTATTGGCGGACCCGCAAGCCCTCCTCCGCGGCCCGCCTCAGAAATTCTTCGCTCACCACCATGCGCAGGCTTCCCTCGCGAGCCAAGGCGACGATGCCCCGGGCCAGCGCAATCACTTCCCGCAACCGCGCTCCGCACGCGTCGCATGCCAGCAGATGTTCCTCGATGGACACTTCTTCCGCCTGGACCAGCAAGCCAAGCCAATAGTCGGCAAGGACAGCCGCCCCGAGGGGATTTGCGCAGTCGGCTTGGGGAGCTTTGCCATCGCTCATTCCGCCACCCCCATGCACTGGCGCAGTTGACAAATCGCCCGATGGCGGATCACCCGCACGTTAGCCTCAGAAACACCCAGAAAGCCTGCGACATCGCCTCCGGCCTTCTCGTCGTAAAAGCTCATCACGACCACCGTTCGCTCGCGCTCCTTGAGGCCCTGCACACAACGCTGCAGCAGGTCGCGGTCGAGTTGCGGCATTGCTGGCTGGTCCACCGCCGGCAAATCCGCTCCGTATTGTTGGAGCAGGCGTTGTTTTCTCTCCACCCCGCGGCGCAGGTTTAGCAGCGTCATCCGGCACGTTCCCAGCACGAATGAGGCAAGCTTTTCCGGCTCGCGCAGGCGGCCCGCCCGCAGAGCTTCAATCGTGGTGATCAAGACCTGCTGGGTCAGGTCATCCGCGGCCGACTCATCCCGCATGTGGCGCAAGCCGTAGAGCCGAACCCGCGGCGCCATGCGGCGGAACAATTCCGTTTCGGCTTCGCGGTCCGTTCCGGAGCCGATTTGCCGAACCAGATCGGCATCATTCAGTTCAATCGTCATCAACACACTTTTTATGTGTAACGGAAGACCTG
>CAYWMN010000266.1:0-4943 GCA_964459065.1 uncultured Acidobacteriota bacterium
AGGCAAACGTATAAGCCCAAGCTGGGATATTTTTGAACGAATTCTTTGATGGCGTGTCGGGTGTACTCGGCAGCCCACCGAGTCGGCTTCCGTAAGACGGCATATCCGTGAGAAAACTTCAGATTCTCATTGCCCGCGATTGCCCCGCGGGCCTTGGCGACACCTTCAGGAACGTAAATATTGTAGAACTGGAACATCAGCCATATATTCCGCTTGGCCGCCTCGTGGCTGAGCCACTCCAGCAGTTCCTCATTCCCTCCCAGTTCCTCATCACTGATCATTTTGGCTTCAGGGTATTTTTCAAGCCGCAGAAAAAAAGGAAAGGGATGCGCGTTCCAAAACGATATAAAATTCAGGCGATGTTCGGCGAGAAAGTCGAGCGTCCTGATCCACAGCGGCTTGTCGTAAAACCATGGAAACTGATTTTTCACGATCGGGTACATATAGGTTCCTGCCGTCATCAGGAACAATGGAATTCCGCGCATGCTCATCTTGGGGGCATCGGAAACATCCACGCTCGATGGCAATCCTTTGGAATTCCGAACCTCCGCAGCCAACTCCGCACAGGCGTAGAGCACTCCAGCCTCATCAAATCCCCAAACGTCGATGTCCTTCCCGCGAGACTTGATTGAAAAGCCCTCCTCCCGTTTCGCATTCAAGGGAAGGCCGGAAGGACTAACTCGCACTTTGATCGCCCGGCTGCCCGGCGGCGCAGAACCGGATCTTTGGACATGGCAGGGCACCCCGGCCTGGCGCAGTGTGGCGGCCAGAAACTCGATTCCGCAATCAACTTTGGGAGATGAAGCCCCTTCGTTCACCAAAACGACCGGACCGCCGCTGTCTCCGGCGCGTGCTGATAAGTAGCTGGAATTCATTGCGAGTCCTAGCCCGGCTAACGTCGACTTTTCGATAAATCCCCGTCGTGTGATTTCTGATTTTTTCCCCATCGCCAGCCCTTCCTGCACCGATGTCCAAGCCCGACAGCAGGCTCTTTCGCAAGGAGTCTGCCCGGAAAAATAGCATTGCATTGCAGTTGTTACTACGGAACTTGAGGGATGTCAACGATTGCAGTAACGGGTATCCGCGATTCCCTTCTCTAAATCATGGTGGGCATGGAAACTGCAGCATTCATTAGGAGCGTCGCGGGCAAATCACGCACGACCGCGCAGCCGGAACTTTGAGCCGGTCCCGAATTAGGCTAACCCGCTTGGGTCAAAAAAGGGGAGATCACTTTTCCGCAACGGCAGGATTGCGACTGGGCACGACGCCCAACTTTCTTTCCAGGATTGCCAACAATATGTCGGCGGTGCCTTCAGGAGTTAGATAACCCGTGTTGATAACCACGTCGTAGCCGGACGGGTCGCCCGGGCTACGATGGAAGTGATGGCGAATAAACTGCTCGCGCTCCTTGTCGACTTGGGCGATTTGAGCGCGTGCTGCGTCCGCCGTAAGATCCTGCGCCTTGCGGACGCGTTCAATCCTTATTTCACGAGGAGCGATCATGCGAACGCGAACTCCGAAAGGGCTCGGCAAAACATATTCCGCCCCGCGCCCCACAATGACAACGTCGCCCCGATGGCCCAACATCAGCAAGACCTGCTTCAGATGGTAAAGATAATCTCCCAAAGCGATCGGCTCATTTCCCACGAAATCCCTGATGAACTCTTCCAGTCCGCCCCGGGCGCGTTCATCCATCCCTTCAATCAAGAGCTGGCGCATTTTAGCGCGCCGCGCAACTTCATCCACAATCTCCCGGTCGAAGACCTGCCAGTTTAAACGTTTTGCAACCAAGGCAGCAGCCGTCCGTCCGCCCGCTCCCTTTTCTCGTGAAATTAACAAATAAGGCCCGAACATTAACCCACCCAACTTTCCCCGTCCAGGCCGTTCACCTTCCTTGCCCTGTTGGCAGCGCAATTCCAAAAACCTGATCTGTCGCTCAATGAGTTTTTCCACGCTGAGTGGATGGCGGGTAGCAGACATGTTCAAACCCCCTTTCGAACTCTTCTACGCATTCAGGAACCGGCTAAACAATTCTTCGTGCCGCTAGACACTTCTCCATGGACTGGAGATCAACCCTCGCTCTTGACTTGCCATGACGGCGCCGCTTTTAAATAAACCGAATTAGAACCTAATAATGCGGATCTCTGCTTTCCCTCTGTCTCCAATATATCTGAAGCTGACGGGTGCGTAAAGCCAACTTCAGTCTTGTATTTGGGTTCGTCGTGGCGTCTATGAGACTGCGGAAACCTGAACAACTATCTGAGTTTTGGAGGAATGCCCTGCTGAAAATGACACCGGCAAGCTGAAAGCTTCTTCGCTGTGTGCAGAAAGGGAGCACGACGAAGCCGCCTTGCCCAAAGCCTTCTGATCCTTAGGAATTAATCGAGTAGATGGCGCGCCTGGAGGGGCTCGAACCCCCGACCTACAGATTCGAAGTCTGCCGCTCTATCCAACTGAGCTACAGGCGCGCAGGGAAAGTCTATCGTGTGGAGGGACTGATTGGAA
Source organism: uncultured Acidobacteriota bacterium (assembly GCA_964459065.1). Taxonomy (GTDB): domain Bacteria; phylum Acidobacteriota; class Terriglobia; order UBA7540; family UBA7540; genus JAMCXS01. Next base: position 2,506 of record CAYWMN010000266.1, read on the forward strand.
CACCGATTGCCAACCCGCTTCCCTCAAAACTGGCTTACGGCCGGAAGCGCATCATTCGGCCGCATCCGTTCCAGCTCGGCAAGCCTTGCCTGCCCCAAATTATAGCGTGCCTGACTCAGACCCTTCAACAATATCCTCATTGCACGATCAGATCATTTTCTTGATCTTGAAGCCCGGAAGACATCTTCCCTCGGCGCTCCATATGGATGCTCACTTTCCGCTACGCTCCGCAAGCGCACAATCCGGCACTCGGAATCGCACCTACTTCCAAACCCGCAGCATCACGACGCCGTGTCCGGGAACCTCGGCTGAGTATCCACTGTTCAGCCGACCCAGATCGCGGTGTGCCCAGAGGTCACGCACCTGTAGCGGGCCGCGCATCTTGATTTGTTTCCACCGAACGGAAATCCGGGCAGGAGAAGCCGCCCGGTTAAACAACCCAACGGCCATTGCGCCGCCGGACAAAGGCTTTACCCAAACCTCCTGGTCATCCCCGCCACCCAGTTGCACTTTGGAATGCCGCGAAAGGGGCAATTTCTCATGAATTTTGATTTTCTTCCCGTCCTTGTAACGGGCAATCGGATACCCTTCACGCCCCAGACGATCCTGATCAACCGCAATGACCTCGCGGTTGGTAAGAATCCTGAGGGCCTCCGGCGTCATTTGAGTCAAGTCGTTGCCAGCGATCAACGGGGCGGCCAACATGCACCATAGACTCATGTGAGTACGGTCCTCCGTCTCCGTCATCCCGCCGTTGCCTACCTCCAGCATGTCAGGATCATTCCAATGCCCGGGGCCGGCATACTTGGCCAACCCCGGCTGGAGGTCGAATCCATTGCGAGACATGCGCTGCCAGTTGTCTTTGATGTCGCCGGTTGTCCTCCACAGATTGCCGCCCGATGCCGCGCCCCACGTCCAGACGTTCTCCATCCCGTATTGACACAAGCTGAAAACGATGGGCCGTCCGGTGCTCGCCAATGCTTCATGCATCTTCTTATAAACCGCCGGCATTTGTGAGGACTTGTAGACCGTGCGCGCGCTGCACCAGTCGTACTTCAAGTAGTCGATTCCCCAGGCGGCATAAGTCCTGGCATCCTGTTCGACGTGCCCGTAGCTTCCCGGGTAGCCGGCGCACGTCTTCGGCCCCGGCGATGAATAGATTCCCAGCATCAACCCTTTGCTGTGAACGTAGTCCGCCAAAGCTTTCATGTTCGGGAACTTCTTGTTACCGTGGATCAATCCCTTCGCATCCCGCTTCCCCGCCCAGCAGTCGTCGATGTTGATATATTTATACCCGGCGGCCTTCATGCCGTTGCTGGCCATCGCCGCGGCCTGCTCGCGGATAACCGCGGCGCTCACTTTGCAGGCGAAGTGATTCCAGCTATTCCAACCCATGGGCGGCGTGCCTGCAATCTTCAAGCCCTGGGCGATCCCCAGGCCGCTCACCAGACAAATGAATAACGCCGCTAAACCTGCTCGCAGCCCCCACGACTTATTATCGTTCGCCATCCCTGCGACTCCTTTCAGATTCTCTTCGACTGCTCTCGAGCCACCAAAACTCCTGCGCACCCACTCGCCCGAGGAAGCCCATCCCTCGATGGGCAACCTCGGTTTAGCAGGGCAGCAACATTTCACGATTCGATGGTTCCCACCTTGTAGCGCTTGCGGTGTTCGCGCACGTAGAGACCATGCACCACGGGCTCCGATTCACACTCCACCGCGATCACCGTCACAGGATCGTCGGGAGCCTTTTGGGGCAGTCCCGTGAATTGCACGGAGATATCGTCCTGGCGGAAGTCCACTTTCCTTCCCGAGGCAAACAATCGCGCTGACTTGACTTTGGTCCGCAGGCCGCCGATCGCCACCGTCGTCGTCGGCCGGAAGAACGACAGCCAGTTGGCCGCCGGCGTGTTGGCCGGCCAGAAATACACGTGAAGGTAAAGCGTGTTCCCCTTCCTCGTGCAATCCGCAAAAGGCGTCCCGTTCCCCTGAAAGGGCTCGGCTTCATAAATCGTCGGGCCGTTCTTGTTCATCCATTTGCCGACCGCCTCAAGCGTGCGAACCTCTTCTGCCGGCACCGATCCGTCGGGCTTGGGTCCGATGTTCAGCAAATAATTCCCGCCGCCTTTCGCGCACCTGATTAAGTTGCGCACAATCGTCTTGGTGGACTTCCAGTCATCGTCGGCGCGCTGGTAGCCCCAACTATCATTCATTGTCATGCAGGTCTCCCACGCCCTGCCTTTTTCTGCCGCTTTGATATGTTGCTCCGGCGTCGAGAAATCTCCCGGTAATCCGTTCCGGTTGTTCACGATGATGTCCGGCTGCAGCTTGAAGACCATGTCGTTCATCCTCTTCGATTCCCACTGTTCGGGCGTAAGCGGCCAGTCGACGTCGTACCAGAGAATGTCGATCTTGCCGTAGTTCGTCATCAGCTCGCG
>CAYWMN010000267.1:0-4917 GCA_964459065.1 uncultured Acidobacteriota bacterium
GCCACGCCCAGAGGAATGGTGTATTCCTCCTCCGGAACTTCACCCTTCAAGCCATAAAGGACTTCGGATTCGATAAAGATCACCGGGTTATTGTCACGGATCGAGGACTTCAGCAAGCCCTTGGCGTCTGCGGGCGTCGAAGGCATCACAACCTTCAGGCCCGGAACGTGGCAGAACCAGGATTCAAGCGCCTGCGAGTGTTGCGCGGCCAACTGGTGCCCCGCGCCTCCCGGTCCCCGGACCACCATCGGAGCACCGCATTGCCCTCCCGACATATAGAGCATCTTGGCGGCGCTGTTCACAATCTGGTCAAGGGCCAGCAGAGCAAAATTGAACGTCATCACTTCCACAATAGGCCGCAGCCCAGCCATGGCCGCCCCGACTCCGAGCCCCGTAAAACCCAACTCGGTAATGGGGGTATCCAGCACTCGCTTGCCGCCAAAATCCTTGAGCAAGCCTTTGGTGACTTTGTACGCGCCGTTATAAGCGCCAACTTCTTCTCCCATCAGGAAGACATTCTCATCGCGCTGCATTTCTTCGCGCATCGCCTGATTGAGAGCTTCCCGGAAAGCTATGACCGCCATAGGTACTCCCTTCTTTTACTCATCTCAAAACCCCGAGGCCCCAAGGCCCTTGGCAGGGATGCCGAAAATCCCCCGCCCGCTGCAAATGTTCCTGAACAATAAATCCCCAAGGCGCGCCGCTTTAAGGAAGATAGACGTCCGTGGTCAGTTCCTCGGGCGCAGGGAAAGGACTTTCATCCGCAAACTGTGCCGCCTGATCGACCACTTCATGAATCTTGCGATCGAGATCGTCCAGATATTCCTGATCGATGATCCCCAGCGATTCCAGGGTGGAAGTGAACCGCTTGATGGGGTCGCGGCGCCGGTGTTCGGCCAGCTCTTCCCGCGTCCGGTAGCTTCCGTGAGCAGGATCGGACATCGAATGTCCCACAAAACGGTACGTCCGGGCCTCAATCAGGGTCGGAAGGGTATCTTTGCGGGCACGGTCGATAGCCTCGGCCATCGTTTCCCGCATGGCCAGCACGTCCATGCCATCAACCGCCATGTGGCGCATGTCGTAGGAGCTGCCCTTCTCAAAAAGATTCCGGATAGCCGAAGTCTTTTCAATCGGAGTTCCCATGCCGAACTCATTGTTTTCGCAAATGAAGATAACCGGCAGTTTCCACAACTGCGCCAGGTTCAGCGATTCGTGGAACGATCCGATATTGATCGCAGCCTCGCCAAAGAAGCAGAGGGTTACGCGGGACTGGTTCAGGTACTTGGCTGCAAAAGCCACGCCCGCCGCCAGGGGAATCTGTCCGCCCACAATGCCGTGGCCGCCCAGGAAACCCAGTTTTGCGTCGAACAGGTGCATCGATCCGCCCTTGCCTTTGGAAACGCCGGTCCGCTTGCCGCAAAGCTCCGCCATAATGGCTCCGGGGTCGAGACCCCTCACCAGGGCGTGCCCGTGGTCGCGATAAGAACAAAGAATCGCGTCCTCAGGCTCAAGAGCGGAAACCGCTCCCACGCCAACAGCTTCCTGGCCGATATAGAGGTGACAGAAACCTCCAATCTTGCCCAGCGTATAGAACTCTGCCGCTTTTTCCTCAAACCGCCGGACCAGCAGCATTTTCTCCAGAAGATCCTTCAAGAGTTCGGGATCTGTCCGGCGCGCGCGTTCCTGTTGCTCAACCAGATGGGCTTCCGCACCATTAGGTTCCTTAACATTGACCGCGCCTCGGCTGGAATTGCCGGATTTCATTTTTCGCCTCCTGATATTCGCCAACCTGCCCCAATCCAGGATGATCTTAGTGTAATCTCTTGCCTTATGTCAGGCAAATGAGTATTAGGACAAACAGATATTCTACAATATCCTTGGCTTTTTGGGCAGGGCTACTCAGCCGGAAACACCCTCCCTGTTCATAAGGAGGCACAAAACGACATGAAAAGTCACACGGAATACCTATGGTTTAACACCAGCAAAAAGCGCGAGTTCATCAATATCACGACGGAACTCGCCAAGGCGCTTGCGGCCGCCAAAATCCAGGAAGGCATGGTCCTGGCTTCGGCCATGCACATTACGGCCGGAGTCTACATCAACGACGCTGAAGACGGCCTGATTGCCGACATTGAGGAATGGCTGGAAAAACTGGCGCCCTTCCGCGCCGACTACCGGCACCATCGCACCGGAGAAACTAACGGGGACGCCCACTTGAAAAATCTCATGATCGGCCATCAGGTGATTGTTCCGGTCACGAAAGGCCGTCTGGATCTTGGCCCCTGGCAGCAGGTCTACTACGCCGAATTCGACGGCCAGCGGCGCAAGCGGGTGGTAATCAAGGTCTTGGGGGAATAGCGTCCCCCGTGACCTGTGGGCAGCGGCCGCGCTGCGTCCCCCGCCCGGGCAACTCAACCCGGCCTGCCTATTCCAGGCGCTTGCCGTTGACGTCATAGACCTCAAGCGGGCCGTATTTCTTGAGAACCTTTTTGATCGCGCGGCCGTCGCCGACGCAAATCACCTGGAGATGGTTAAGGTCGATATACCTTCTTGCCGCCCCGCGCACCCCACTGGGCGTAATCGCGGCGACCTTCTGCGGATACTGGTCCCAGTAATCGGCAGGAAGCTTGTAATAATCAACCGTCAGCCAGGCATTGAGCAGGGTGGACGGCCTTTCAAGGGAGAGCGCAAACCGCGCGATAATGGATCGCCGGGCTTCATCCAGTTCCTTTTCCGGAACCTCCTGGTCGCGAATCTTGCGAAGCTCCGCCATCAGAGCCTGCATTGATCCATCGGTCACCGCAGTTCGAACGTTTGTTGTGGCGATCCAGGGACCCGGGTAGATGTCGGATTCGAAAAAGCTGTAGGCACCGTACGTGTACCCTTTTTCCTCGCGCAGGTCGAGAAACAGCCTCGCCGCCGGCCCCCCTCCCAGGATTTGGTTAGTCACCAGCAGAGCGAAATAGTCCGGATCGTTGCGGCGTAAGGAGTAATTCCCCGCCAGGATGTTGGTCTGCACGGAATCGGGCCGGTCCACCAGAACCACTTTGGCGGGAGCCGGCGGCGGAAGCGCGCCCAGATGCGAGGCCGGGACCGGATGGGATTTCCAGTGGCCGAAGTACTTCCGGATCAGCGGGACAATCGTGTCAAATTTCACGTCGCCGGCCACGCCGAGAATCGCATTGTTCGGCACGTAATACTCGCGGTGAAATCTTTCCAGGTCCTCCCGCGTGACCGCCTTCACCGATGCCGGCGTGGCCGAAACTTCATGAGCCGGAAAGTCGCGGTAAAGAACCCGGAAGAAACGCTCCTGGGCCAGGAAGCCCGGCTCCGAGCGCATCCGTTGCAGGCCGGCAAGCTGCCGCTTTTTATACTTGGCGAGCTCAGCCGAGGGAAACGCCGGATTGAGAACCATATCGCTCATCAATTCCAGGATGCGGTCCGTGTTCTCCACCAATCCCGACGCCGTCACCCTGGAAATGCTCCGACCGAAATAGGCCGAGGCGCCCAGCGACGCTCCGATGTCGTCAACCTCGGCGGCCAGTTGCGCGCTGGTCCGGTGCGTGGTTCCTTCCCGCATCATGCCGGCGGTAAACATGGCAAGCCCGGGAAGATCGCGGGGATCGTCCAGCGCTCCCGCCTTGATCCACAGCATAAACTCCACGGTCGGCAGCTTGTGCCGCTCCAACACCAGAACGTCCAGGCCGTTGTCCAGTTTGATTTCGCGCGGCCGCGGGAGCTTGACCCGGAGGACTTGCTTGCTGACCGGCGCCCGGTTCAACCGGACCACTTTGCTGAGGGGCGTTGATTTGCGGCTTTCCTGCCCCCGGAGGGTGGCGCTGCCGGCTCCCATCACCAGCCACACTGTCATCGCAAAAAGGAAGAATCGCTTCACTTTTCCCTCCCTCCACGTCCGGCCGCCGCTCGCGCGGTTTGAGGCGCGGGCAGGTCAATCACCACGGCCCGCTCCCGGGGAATCAGGTACCGGATAGCGGCTTGTTTGACCTGGGCAGCAGTTACCGCGTTGTACTTGTCAAAAATTGTGTTGATCAGGTTGGGATCGTTGTAATAAACGGTGTAATGTCCCAGCAGGATGGCCGTGTGCAAATCCGTTTGCCGCGACTGGATCTGCTGCCGCCGGAACTGCGTGCGGGCCTTTTCCATCTCCCGCGCGGTCACGCCGTCTTTCTGCACGCGGGCGATTTCGTCTTCAATCGCCTTTTCCAAATCCTCAGGCTTCACGCCGGGACGCGGCATCGCCATCACATAAAAAAGGCTGGGACCGATGCGCGCATCCGCCTGGACGTGCACGGAAGTGGCCAGTTGCTTTTCTTTCACCAGGTCCTGATAGAGCCGCGAGCTTTCGCCCGTGCTCAGAATGTTGGCCAGAACCTGAAGGGCATAGCTCGCGGGGGTATTGCCGCGAGGGATGTGGTAGGACATCAGCAGCATGGGCAGGCGCGCCAGCGGGTCCTTGATGGTTTCCCGCCGCTCGCCGTAGTGCTCGGGCTCGGTCAAATCAACTTTGGGCGGCGCAGGCTGCGAAGCAATGTCGCCGAAATATTTCTTGACCCGGGCAAGCGTTTCCTTGGGATCGAGGTCGCCCACCAGCGTCAGAACGGCGTTATTCGGGGCATAGTAGATGCGGAAGAAGTGCTGCACGTCGGCCAGCGTGGCCGAGTTCAAATCCCTCATCGATCCGATCGTCGAGTGCTTGTAGGCAAAGTTGTCGTAAGAGAGATTGTCGATTTCCAGATACGCTTTGCCATAGGGCCGATTGTCGATGCCCAGACGCCGCTCTTCCTGAACCGCGTTGCGCTGGTTGTCAAGGTTCGCCTGGTTCAGGGCCAGCGAGCGCATGCGGTCGCTTTCCAGGAACAAGGCAAGATCAAGCTGGTTGTCCGGCAGCATCTCAAA
>CAYWMN010000268.1:0-4915 GCA_964459065.1 uncultured Acidobacteriota bacterium
AATACAAAGTGGCGCTTGCCGCGCGCGACCGCCAGCTCAAACGGGAAAAAGAGAAAGCTTCAGGAACCTCCACCGCTTAGCCGTCACGCCCCGGTGCTTTTAAGTCTTTTTCAACTGGCGGACGTAAGCCACGTAGTCCGTCGCCGCGGGCTTGCCGCCCGCCTCACGAACCGCCTCGGCCACCTGGCCCCGGTGGTAGGCGGAGTGCATCACCACATGCATCAGCACGTCCCGCAAAGAAGTGTGAAATTCCCTCCCCTTCGAATTGCGATAAACCACGGCCTCGTCCAGATTTTCCGGCGCCACCTTGCCCAGAAACATCGACCACCGATGCCGAAGCACCGCCACGGCTGCGCGCGCTTCTTCCAGGGTCATCGCGGGCCACGGCGTGCCGGGCAATGCGTCCGGACGCTCAATCCGCGCCAGCCAGATCCGCTGGGCGCCCAGGATGTGGCCGGCGATCTTGAGCGCCTGCCCGCCTGCTTCCCCGAGAGCTTCAATGCTTACGATCGCCCGCTGATTCGCCCAGTGGTCGTATTCAAAAAGTTTCCGAAAGGTTTCCAACGAATCCATCGACTCTGCTTCCTTCTGCAATCTTCCAGCCGGCGAACCCGGCGGCTCCCCCAGACGCCGCCGGCCCTCGCTTCCGGTCACTTGGCTTCTTTCCAGTTCGACCCCGCGCCGATGTCCACCTTCACGGGAACCTTGAGCGGGTAGACGCCTTCCATCTCCTCCCGGACCATATTCTTTGCGGCGTCCGCTTCCGAAACAGGCGATTCAAACACCAGTTCGTCGTGGACGGTCAGGATCATCCGCGTCTGCATCTTGTCGTGTTTCAGCCGGGCGTGCACCTTGACCATGGCCAGCTTCAGCAAATCCGCCGCCGTTCCCTGCAAGGGAGTATTCATCGCCTCGCGCTCGGCGCGATTGCGCGCGGCAGGGTTGTTGCTGTTGATTTCCGGAATGGGACGCAGCCGCCCGAACAGCGTCCGAACCCTTCCGGTATCCCGCGCTTCCTGGACGCACGCGTCAAGGAAGGCTTTCACGCCGTCGTAGCGCTCGAAATACGCATCGATGTATTGCTGGGCTTCGGTCCGGCTGGAACCGGTGCGTGCGGCCAGCCCAAAAGCGCTGAGGCCGTAGATCACCCCATAGTTGATGGCCTTCGCCATCCGCCGATGCTCGTGGTTTTGCAGGCCGGACGGAACGCCGAAAATTTCCTGCGCCGTGCGCGAGTGGATGTCCTCGCCGCGCGAAAAGGCTTCAATCAGACGCGGATCCTCCGACATGTGCGCCAGCACGCGCAATTCGATTTGCGAGTAATCGGCGGCAATCAGGCTCGAGCCTTGCTCCGCGACAAACGCCGAGCGGATCCGCAGGCCGAACTCTTCGCCCACCGGAATGTTCTGCAGATTGGGGTTCGAAGACGAAAGCCGCCCGGTGCGCGCCACCGTCTGATTAAAGCTGGTGTGAAGGCGCCCTGTTTCCGAATTGATGTAGCGCGGCAGCGCGTCCACATAGGTCGATTTCAGCTTGGCGCGCGTGCGGTAATCCATGATTTTTCGCGGCAGGTCGTAGGTCTGGGCCAGAGATTCCAGCACGGAAGCTTCGGTGGAATACTGCCCGCTCTTCTTCAGCTTCTTGCCGCCGGGAAGCTGGAGCTTTCCGAACAGAATTTCGCCCAGCTGTTTGGGTGAGTCGATGTCAAACGACTGGCCCGCCAGATCGTAAATCTCGCCCGTCAAATCAGCGAGCTCTTTTGAAAACTCTTCCGACATGCGCCCCAGAATCGCCGCGTCGATCTTTACTCCGACCGCTTCAACCTCCGCCAGGATGGCCGCCAGCGGCAGTTCGATTTGAGAGTAGAGCTCCCGCAGGTTTTCGCTCGAAACCAGCGGGCTCATCATCTTGGCAAGTTCATGAATGCAGCGCGCCGCCTCGCCCAGCGAGCCGTCGATTCTCCTCCCCAGGCGCAACAGCACCACGGTTTCCAGCCGGTGGTTTGAAGCGAGCGGATCGAGCAGGTAGGAATAGAGCATGGTGTCGTGCGCGACCCCGCCCATTTCGATTCCCTGCTGGTGGAAAAGTAGACGCAGCTGTTTTGAATTGTGAACGGCCAGCGGCCAACGATCGCCCGAGCAGGCGCGCTGCAAAACCTTTGCGGCCCCGCCCACAGCCTCCGCCGGAACCACGGCCTGGCGATTGCCGTCCGACAATCCCAAGCCCGCAAGCCGCCCGGCAAATCCTTCGTCGCCATCCACCGCAAACGCGATCGCCAGTTCAACCTTCGCGGGAATTTCCCCCAGCCATTTTTCAAGGTCGGATTCCGAGCGAAGTTCGGCCGCATCAACCTTGGCCGACTCGCTTTCCTCGGGCGGCAGCAACTCACCCAACAGCGACACAAAACCCAGTTCCCGGCACAGGTCGCGAATCTCGCCGGCGTCCTTTTCGCCCGGAGCCAAATCGTCCACACCCTGGTCGAGAGGAACGTCCGTGCGAATCGTGGCAAGCTCCCGGCTCAGCAGCGCCTGCTCGCGAAAATCGCGCAAGGCTTCGCGGTAACTCTGCCGTTTCACTTCCGCATGATGGTCCAGGGCATTGTCAAGCGTTCCGAACTGCCGGATCAAATCCGTCGCGCCCTTGGGTCCGATGTAGCTGCGCTTCTTGCCGTTCTGGGTCAGCGGAGCGTCCTGGCCGGGCAAGGGCCGCGCGCCGGGAATGTTGTCGCTCGGGTCGCCGGTGAGCGCCAGCCAGTCAATCACCTGGCCGGGTTCCACGCCGATGATTTCCTTGACCTTTTCGGCGTCGCAAACCGTCTCGCCGTTTGACGCAGAGCGCGACGGCTTCACCACCCGCACCTTGTCATCCACAAGCTGGAACAGGTCTTCGTCACCCGAAACAATAAAGACGTCGCCGCCGCGGCCAGCCGCCTGCCGCGCCAGCGTGCCGATCACGTCATCAGCCTCAAAGCCTTCCTTTTCCACCAGCGGCAGGCCCAGGGCCCGGCAAAAGCGGCGAATGTACGGTAGTTGAACGCTCAGGTCTTCGGGGAAAGCCGGGCGGTTGGCCTTGTATTTCTCAAACAGCTCGTCGCGAAAGGTGGGGGCGGCCAGGTCAAAAGCCACCGCAACCTTGTCGGGCTGGAAATCATTCAGCAGCTTCCGCAGGGTCCGCAAAAAAATATAGACGGCTTTGGTCGGCATGCCGGTGGGCGAGGCCAGCGCGGTTTGCATGGGCGCGTAAAAGGCCCGAAACACCAACGACATCGCATCGATCAAAACTACTTTTGGGGACTCGCTTGTTTGCGCCAAATTCTTTCCTCCTGGTCGGTAGCGTCCATTTTACCTTACAACCGATGAAACTTCCGGCGGCATCAGCCGGAGCGCGGTAGCTCCGAGCGGGAGCCGGCAGCCGACAACAGCTAGTTCACAAGCGTGTCAAAATTCCTATCAAGTGTTGTACTTTTGCCACATTCAGAATTCCAAGGAAAATAGATTATCTATGTAACGCCATGATTCTAAACGGCATATAAAATGATTCCCGGGTGGAAAGGTTCGTGCATAATAATAGTTAGCGTACAGGAGGGTATTTGGATCACCAACACACGATCGCTCGGCCAGTCTCCACGGAAGGCATCGGCCTTCATACGGGAGTCGAGGTTCATTTGCGCCTGCTGCCTGCGCCAAGTGACACGGGCGCCGTCTTCAAGCGAACCGACCTCGACGGATTCGTGATTGAAGCCAAAGCCCGGAACGTGGAGCGGGTCAGCTACGCCACCAGCCTGATGAAAAAGGGCGTGCTGATTTCAACCACCGAGCACCTGCTCTCAGCACTGGCGGCCGCCGGCGTCGATAACGTCACGATCGAGATCGACAACCTGGAACTCCCCATTATGGACGGCAGTTCCCTGCCCTTTCTCCAACTGATCCGGCAGGCGGGACTGCGACGGCAGCGGTCGGGGCGGAGCTACGCAAAAATTTTGAAGCCCGTTGAGGTCATCGAGGGCGACAAGCGCATCGCCGTGCTTCCGGCCGACGATTTCCACATCACCTATCGCATCAACTTCGATCATCCTCTGATCGGCCGCCAGGAGTTTTCTTTCCACCCCAACAAGGACGAATATGAGCGGGAAATCGCTCCCGCCAGGACGTTCGGATTTTTCGAGGAAGTTGAAATGCTGCGCAAGAGCGGGCTGGTCCGCGGCGGCTCGCTTGAAAACGCCATTGTGCTGACGCGCGACGGCGTGATGAATCCCGAAGGCCTGCGTTTTGCGGACGAATTCTGCCGCCACAAAGTTCTGGACGTGATCGGCGACCTCGCGCTTTTCGGCCATCCGCTGGTAGGACACGTTGTCGCGGACCGCGCCGGCCACGCCATGCACTTTGCGCTGGTTGACCGCCTGCTTCATGAAAAGAGCGCCTGGAAACTGGTGCGCGCTCCTCACCCGGCTCCCGCCAAGGCACGCTCAGAAGCTCCCGCCGCCGTGGCAAGCCCCGTCGCCTGATCCCGCCCAGCCATCCAACAATAGATAACAGGTAGCGCAGAGTTGTTCTTTAACTCTGCGGTTTTTACGTTGTAAATGGTCATGGGTGGCATATTATTGCTTATGATATCAACGGCAGAAAAAGCAAGCGGGTAGCCACGGCACCGGGGTTGTGCCGTGGGCCTTTTGCGGGTCAAAGCCAACAAGCGCACGGCATACAATTCATGCCGTGCCTACCAAAATGGCGCGCGTGGCACCTAGGGTTACGAGCCAGGCGGCGGCATTTCAACCCTGGGGATTCGCTCCGCCACCGTTTGACGACCCCAAAGAACTGGAAAAACCGCAGGGCCGGAGAACGGGCCTTGCGCTACGAATCTCCAATGGCGGCGTAAAGCCGCCGCTACGAAAGGCCGGCGGTGGGGACACCGCCGC
>CAYWMN010000269.1:0-4915 GCA_964459065.1 uncultured Acidobacteriota bacterium
ATACCGTCGTGGTTTCAAACAAGGCGGTTAAGCACCCGGTGGCCGTCCGCTACGGATGGGCGAATAATCCCATTTGCGATCTTTACAATGAGGCGGGGCTTCCCGCTTCCCCGTTCCGGACCGACAACTGGAAAGACGCAAGCCAGTAAGGGCAATCCGAAGGGGATGAGGTCGCGAAAGGAAGACGGCAGAACACCGGGTTTTCACCAAAGCATTTGAGTGCTTCCGTGAAAACCCGGCTCTGCCTGAATGCAAGGAGAGGAAATTCTCCGGGGAGTGGGCTTAGCTGGACTGTTCAACCTGTGCTTCAGGCTGGGCAGTTTCGCCCGCGCTCTTCTTGCGCTGTTCGCGCAGGACAGCTTTGCGGCTCAGCCGGACCTTGTTGCCGTCAATTGAGATGACCTTGACCAGGAGCTGGTCGCCTTCTTTCAGCTCGTCCCGGACGTCCCGGATGCGATGCTCGGCGATTTCGCTGATGTGGAGCAGCCCATCGGTGCCGGGGAAAATCTCAACGAAAGCCCCGAAGTCCGCCAGGCGAACCACCTTGCCGAGATAAGTTTTTCCGAGTTCAGCCTCAGCCATCATGTCCTTGATGATCTTGAGAGCCTTGTTGGCTGAGCTTTCGTCGACGGCGGAAACGTTGACGCTGCCGTCGTTTTCAACATCGATCTTCGCTCCGGTCTGCTCCACGATACCGCGGATCACCTTTCCGCCCGGCCCGATCAGCTCACCGATCTTGGCAGGGTTGATGTGGATAGTGTGGATGTGCGGAGCGTAATTGGAAATTTTGGTGCGCGACTCAGGAAGCACCTCCAGCATTTTCCCGAGCACGTGCAAACGGGCGGCGTTGGCCTGAGCCAGCGCTTCGGCCATAATCTGGGGCGTGACGCCGGTGATCTTGATGTCCATCTGAAGCGCCGTGATGCCTTTTTCGGTACCGGCGACCTTGAAGTCCATGTCGCCGTAATGATCTTCGGCGCCGGCAATGTCGGTCAGAATGGAGTAATCATCGCCCTCTTTAACAAGTCCCATGGCAATTCCCGCCACGGGCGCCTTGATGGGAACGCCGGCATCCATCAACGCCAGGCAGCCTCCGCAGACCGTCGCCATGGAGGATGAGCCGTTGGATTCCAGGATGTCGGAAACCACGCGCACCGTGTAGGGGAAGTCCTTTTCATCAGGCATGACGCTGAGCAGAGCGCGCTCGGCCAGCGCCCCATGGCCAATCTCACGCCGCCCGGGGCCCCGCAGGAATTTCACCTCGCCCACACTGAAAGGTGGAAAATTGTAATGGAGCATGAAGCTCTTGTGGGATTCGCCTTCCAGCACATCCAGCCGCTGCTGGTCTTCCGCCGTGCCCAATGTGGCGGTAGCCAAGGCTTGCGTTTCGCCTCGCGTAAACACGGCCGAACCGTGAGTGCGGGGCAGCAGGCCGACCTCGCAGGAAATGGCGCGGACTTGATCAAATGCCCGGCGGTCCGGCCGCTGGCGCTTGGTGAGAACGTCCTGGCGGAACAGCGATTCCTCCAGCCGTTCAAAAGCTTGCTTCGCTTTGCGGATCGTCTCTTCTTCAGTTTCCGGATAGCCGGCAACAAGCGCATCCCGAAGCTCTGAGATCTTCCTCTGGCTTTCGAGCTTGGGATATTTGGAGGTATCCATTGCATCCCGGAGATCGGCTTCCACTTTCTTCCGGACTTCCTTCTCAATGGATTGATCAATCGCCGGAGCTTCAAACGCCCGCTTCTTGATCCCCAGTTTTTGAAACAGCTCTTTTTCCGCCGCTACGATCTTCTTGATTTCACCATGGGCGTACTGAATCGCGTCGTTGACAAGCTCTTCAGAGACCTCTTTGCCCCCGGCCTCCACCATCGCAATCCCGTATTCAGATCCGGCAACGATCATGTTGAGATCGCTCGCCCGGGTTTCCGAATAGCTCGGGTTGGTTACAAACTTGCCTTCCACCAACCCCACTCGCACAGCGGCAATAGGTGTATCGAACGGAATATCGGACAGGTAAAGCGCCGCAGCGCCGGCCACCAGGCCAATCACGTCCGGATTGTTGTCGGTGTCCGCCGAAAGCACCAGGGCGATCACCTGCGTCTCATTCCTGAAACCGTCGGGAAACATGGGCCGCACGGGCCGGTCAATCAGCCGACTGCTCAGAACTTCCTTCTCCGTGGGGCGGCCTTCCCGCTTGAAAAAACCACCGGGAATCTTGCCCGCGGCATAGTTGTTTTCACGATAATCCACTGTCAGCGGAAAGAAATCGATTCCTTCCCGCGGACTTTGTGTTGCGCACGCCGTCGCCAACACCACTGTGTCCCCGTATCGGACGTAGGCTGACCCGTCAGCCTGCTTGGCAAGCTTGCCGACCTCAATCGTCAGTGTGCTTCCCCCAAGTGGAATACTCACTTGTTCCATAACTAGCTCCTTCAAAATTCGCCGGCCCCTCAGCGAAGCCCCTCGACAACGTGGGAATTAGCGGCGTTGATACGCCATCTGACCGCCACCTAGTTCAGGGACTCCAAATAGAACCTTGGATTTATAAGTCGGGGATCGTGGATCGAGGTAAGCATCCAAGCTAAAGCCGGGCTTTCACCCGGACATGGAAACCAGTTACCTAAACAAAAACGACCCACGGCACAAAATGCCCAGGGTCGCTTGAGCCCAAGGAGCAATTCGAACCGGCCTTGCCTGGTTCTTCTCTCACAACCGGCTTACTTGCGGATTCCCAACCGCGCGATTACTTCCTTGTAACGATCAGCATGATGGCGCTTCAAGTATTCCAGCAAACGCTTTCTTTTCCCCACCATGGTCAAAAGTCCGCGCCTTGATGCGTGATCTTTGCGGTGCACGCGAAAATGCTCAGTCAGGTAAGAGATGCGCTCCGTCAATAGAGCGACCTGCACCTCCGGCGAACCCGTGTCTGAAGCATGTACTCGGTAGCCTTCAATTAAACTTGTCTTTGAATCACGGGTTAACGCCATCCGCTAGTTCTCCTCGTTTCCAACAAATTATCCCTCTTTTATCGTCACTCAGAATAACATTTTCCGTTCCAACTTGGCAAAAAAAAAGAGATAGGCCCGTCCACCTCCAGGACGCCCAGGCGGCCGGAAGGTTGGCAACCCAAGCCGAAGGCCCCCATTTCCCTTGAGGGCTCGATTCAAACCGCCCCGCTTGCAGGCATCAACAGGATTTCTTCCACCGCCGTCCGTTCCGGCTGCCTCAACGCCGAGGCTACAGCGTCCGCAACATCCTCGGGCTGCATCACTTTGTCGCGCGAGATCTCAAAGCGAAACTCGTCCAGCATTTGGGTGTCCGTCAATCCCGGCAGAATCGCCGTCACCCGGATATCCTGCGATCTCAGTTCTTTGCGGAGAACGCGGGTGAGTCCCAGCGCCCCGAACTTGGAGGCCGTATAGGCCGAGCAATTCGGAAAACTGCGGCTGCTTGAAACAGACAGGATGTTGATCAGGTGCGCTCCCCCGGCCGCGGCCAGCAACGGCCGCGCCGCCTGAGTGGTCAAAAAGAGAGCCGTCAAATTGGTTTCAATGTTATTGCGCCAATCCTCAAGCGTGGTCTCCTGGAAGGGCTTGTAAGTAAAAACCCCGGCGCAGTTCACCATGATGTCAAGACAGCCGTAAAGCTTCTTGATTCGCCGGAACAGACGCCCGACGTCGCGAGGGCTTGAAACGTCTGCGGCCATGGCCAGCGTCTTTCCTGAAAGGTTTTTCTTCGCCCGGCGAAGCGATTCGGGATCGCGCCCCACCAGCACCACCTCTGCGCCCTCACCGGCCAGGCGGCCGGCAATCGCCTGGCCGATTCCCCGGCTGGCTCCGGTCACCACAGCGATCTTGTTTGCAAAATTGGCCATACGATCTCGATCCAGGGCAACAGCTTGAAGAATGCGAATCTAATAAGAGGCTAGCTCCGCTCACGCACCAGGCGCAGGAACTCCGCGCGAGTCTGCTCGCAATCCTTAAAAGCCCCCAGCATTGCAGAGGTCACGGCCACGGAGTTCTGTTTCTCAACGCCGCGCATAATCATGCAGAGGTGCCTGGCTTCAATGATAACGCCCACGCCTTGCGGCTTGATGGTTTCCATGATGGTTTCAGCAATTTGATTCGTCAGGCGCTCCTGAATCTGCAGTCGCCGGGCAAAAACATCCACCAACCGGGGTATCTTGCTGAGCCCGATAACCTTCTTAGTGGGAATATACGCCACGTGGCAGCGCCCGAAGAACGGGAGCAAATGGTGTTCGCAAAGGCTGAAGATCTCGATATCCTTCACAATCACCATCTCATCATAGGCCACCGAGTAGACGGCGTCGTTCAGAACTTTTTCGACGTCCTGCGCGTAGCCGCTGGTCAGAAACCGCAGCGACTCCGCTACGCGCTTGGGCGTGTTCAGCAGGCCTTCGCGGCCGGGGTCCTCCCCGATCTCGCCAAGCAGCGAGTGAACCGTATCCCGCAGGCGGTCGGGTGCGGCGTCGCGTTCCGGATTATCAATGTTTGATGGGCGGTCGGCTTTCATACTTTCTCGCTTCCGGTTCCTTCCGCAGGGCCCCGGGAAGGTCCCCAATATTCAAAAGAGTTGGAGTTTGTCTCCTCAAGCCTCACCTTTTCAAGCCGCGCGGGCGCTGCTTCCGCATCGAGCTTGCTGCGAAGAAGATCAAAGATTTCGACGCAAAGATTCTCGGTTGTCGGCACTCGCCCCTTGAAACTTGGGACGTCCAGGTTCAGGTGCGTATGGTCGAACCGATCCATGACTTCCTTTGCCACAATGCGGTCAAGAAGCCCCAGATCGATCAGCATCCCGGTGGCCGCATCAACCGGACCGCGCACCGTGACCTCAACGTTATAATCGTGGCCGTGGCCGTAAGGATTGTTGCATTTGCCGTAAAGACGCGCATTCT
>CAYWMN010000270.1:0-4891 GCA_964459065.1 uncultured Acidobacteriota bacterium
GTCCTGCCCCACGAATTTGTTTCCGAAAAACCGAAGCAGGGGGGTCATAAACTGTACGTGGCTAAAAGCGTTCCAAGCCGCGCAAACGTCAATGCGGCAGCGCGCCGCCGTAATGGGAGTGACGGTGGTGCGGCTCGAAAACCAGTACTTGCCGCAGTGAATCTCCTCAAAACGCATATTGGGCAGCACAAACTCGATGGTGGTGGTGATGGGATTGCCGTAAACGCCCAGCAGTTTGTAGGCGGCGCTGTTGGCCGAAGGCGAATGGCTGCGGATGCGGAAGCCGTTCGGAATGGGCTCGAACACTTTTTCTTTTTCGTGAATGCTGCTGCGCTTGCGCCACCACCACGACTGATGCACAAAGGGACCGTGCGCGGGGTCCATCAGGCCGATGATGCCGTGATCCACGTGGCAGGGAAGCTCGGCCTCCAGGTGGGCCCGTTGATAGTCGGCGCTGAAGGTTGGCAGCCGCGGCGCGGCGGGCGCCTCTTCATTGCGCCGGTCCGGATCGGGAATAAAGACCCAGAAATAGCCGTCCTGCTCCTCGCAGGCGAAGCTCGGGGCAAACACGCGCTCCACTTTCAGCTTGTCGCGCGCCGTCAGCGACGGAATCGCCCGGCACTGGCCGCTCTTTGAATCAAACCGCCAGCCGTGGTACGGACACTCGATTTCCCCGCCCTCCAGCGAGCCCTCGGAAAGCGGCATGCCGCGGTGCGGGCAGGCATCGCGCAGCGCGCCGGCCTGGCCCTGGGCGTTGCGGGCCACCACCAGCGGGATTCCCAGCAGCATGGCGGTGCGCAACCCGGCGCCGCGGATTTTTGCGCTGCGCAGCGCGGGATACCAAAAGCCGCGCATCAAGCCGTCGTCGCCTGCGTTGCGCGGTGAAGTTGTTTGGGAGGTTTCGCTCATAGCGTCATTTGCAGCCATCACTATAGCAAATGTGCCGCACGGGGAGAAGCGCTGCAAGCTCCGGACTGTGCCCTAATTCAAGCATGGAACAACCACCCGCTTTGACAACTTTCCGCCCGGCAGCTTACGATGGCACAGGCGCTGGGATAAAGCTTGCTAGCAGCGCGGATGATAATCACCATGGACGATTTTCAAGATTCTTTTGGTCCCGAGGCGCCCGGCGCCGATGATTCACCTGAAACCTCTGCCAACGCTGCCCCGGAACCGATGCCGCCGCTATCGAAGCGGGCGGCGCGGCGCATGATCCAGCATGCCCTGGTCCTGGCCGGACGCGACCGCAACGTGCGCCAGCACATCCGGGAAGCCCGGGCGATCACGCTCTGGGTGCTGGAAGACTGGCAACTTGAATGGACGGTGGCGCTTGACCGCGGCAAGGTGCAGTTTGACCGCCGGCCTGCGCGTTCGCCCGCTCTCACGCTCACCTGGCAGAGCGCTGAAGAATTCTTCGTGGCCTTGTGGGAAGGCCGTGATCCCGCCGATTCGCTGCGGCTCGAAGGAGACCTGGCGCTGCGCCGCTATTCCGATCCCGTCTACAGCGCCTTCTGCCGCGCCCTGCAGCAGGTGCTTCACCATCCCTTCGACGGCGCAGGAAATCGTCTGTGGTAACGACTGGCCGGCGCAGGTCCATTCGACTGGGCCGCGGCCGCGCTCGAAGGCTTCACCGGTTTCCATCACAAGCCCGGCAGTGTTAAAATCTCAACCGCTGTTCAAAACCGTTCATGACGACAAATTTTTCCAAAGACTGGGTTTCCACCAACTTCCGGGTCCGCTACGCCGAGACCGACCAGATGGGCGTGGTCTACTACGCCAATTACCTGGTCTGGTTTGAGATTGGCCGGAGCGAGTTCTGCCGCCGGCGCGGTTTTGAGTACCGCGACATGGAGCGCGAAGACGGCCTCTGCATCATCGTGGCTGAAGCCAGCTGCCGCTACAGGGCCTCGGCGCATTACGACGACGAAATCGAGGTTCGCACCTGCCTGCGCCAGGTTCGGAAGCGCGTTCTGGTGTTCGGGTATGAAATTTACCGGCCCGGCGATGGCCGGCTGCTGGCCGAAGGCGAAACCACGCACGTGATTGTGGACCGCGAAGGACATCCGACAGCGCTTCCGGAAAAGTACCGCGAGTTTTTCGCCCCCGACGCGCAACCCGGGTAAACAGCCCTGGCGCTTTGGAGCGACGTTTGAGAAGCATTTGAAACCCTTGCGGCTGCGGCCGAACAGCAACGCCCGGATTCCGGCCGGCGGCTTGTGACGCTTTTTCATGCCACCGATTTCCGCCACCATCATCACGCACAACGAAGCCGCGAATATCGCGCGCGCCATCAAATCTCTTGAGGGCGCGGATGAAGTCGTGGTGGTCGATTCCGGCTCCACCGACAACACGGTTGAAATCGCCCAGGCGCTCGGCGCTCGGGTGGTTTTCCATCCCTGGGAGGGCTTCGCGGCGCAAAAGAACTTTGCCGCAGCCGCGGCCCTCTACGACTGGATTCTAAGCCTCGACGCCGACGAAGAACTCAATGAAGACGCGCGCCTGGCCGTTGCCCGGTGGAAGAATTCCAATCCCACCGCCGCCGCCTACCGCTTTGCCCGGCGGGCGCGTTACCGGGGCCGGTGGATTCTGCACTCGGGCTGGTATCCCGACTGGAAGGTCCGGCTGTTCAACCGCCGGCAGGCTCGCTGGCAAGGCGAATACGTTCATGAGTCGGTGGCGGCGGACGGGCGCGTTGCAACGCTCCCTGGAGAAATCCTTCATTACACCTGCGACACTTTTGCCGATCACCAGAAACGCGTTGACTCCTACACCGATCTCGCCGCGCGTGAAATGTGGGCGCGCGGCCGGAGCGCGGGCGGCCTCGGCCGCCTCCTGCTTCCGCCCTGGACTTTTGTTCATTCTTACTTTTTGCGCCTGGGCGTGCTGGACGGCGTGGCGGGATTCCAGATCGCCTGGATGGCCGCGCGCTACGTCCGGCTGAAGTATGCCAAGCTTGCAAGGCTCAAGGCCAGCGGCGGCCCGGCGGCATCGAGCGAAGGCCCGCGCCGCGGCCCGGGCGGCTCCTGAATTGGAACTTTTATGACGAAGAATGTGAAGGACGGGGTGATCCTTTGATGTCTTTCATCGTAGCGCTGTTCGGACTGGCCTTCGGCAGCTTCCTCAACGTGTGCATCTATCGAGTGCCCCGCGCCGAATCCGTGGTGGCTCCGGGCTCGCACTGCCCGGGCTGCGGGCACCCGATCCGCTGGTACGACAACCTTCCGCTGGTGAGTTACCTGCTGCTTCGCGGCCGCTGCCGCGATTGCCAGACGCACATTTCGTTGCTTTACCCCCTGGTTGAAGCTCTGACGGCGGCGGTTTTTGTGGCCGATTTTGCGCTCTATGGCCTTTCGCCCCTGTTCCTGAAAAACGCCGTCTTTGCCATGCTCGTGATTGTTCTGATCTTCACCGACCTCAACCTGCGCCGCCTTCCCCACGCCATCACGATAACCGGCATGGCCATCGGTTTGATCCTCAGCGGATTGATTCCGGTGGATAGCCGCCCCCTCGGCTGGATTCTGCAACTATGGGAAATTTTTCCGCCCCCGGCTCTGCTTTCCGTTGCGGGAGCGGTGGCCGGAGCGCTGGCGGGCGGCGGCCTGTTCTACGGCGTGGGCGAGGCCTTCTATCGCCTGCGCCACAAGGAGGGCCTGGGCTTTGGCGACGTCATGCTGATGCTGATGGTGGGAACTTTCCTGGGCCCGGCACTCACCTTGCTGACCATTCTACTGGGTTCGCTGCTGGGAACCCTGGTCGCCATTCCCTTCGCCATCGCGAGCCCGCGCTTTCGCGGCTATCACTGGCCCTACGGAACCTTTCTGGGCATTGCGGCCATTTACGCCAGCCTGCAAGGCGAAACCCTGCTCCACGCCTATCTGCTGTGGTCGGGATTCCGGTAAACAAGAGCCACGGCGCCGGCGATCTCTATTTTAAAACCCAACGGCCTTTCCTCAGGCAAAGGAAAGGCCGCCGCGTTTACTCGTGATAGGTTGCTGATGAGGTTTTGGGGCTGACGAGCTTCAGACTATCGGCCGTGGCCTCCTCCCATGGGAGGACCGCTGGCGCGTCCCATACCGCCGCCCATGCCTCCGCGCATGCCGCCGCCCATCGGGCCTGCGCCGCCCATGTGGCCCATACCACTCTGGTTGCCTGCGCCTCCCGGCCGGCCCATCCCCTGGCCTTCACCCATGTTCGGGCGATTCCCTTGCTGCATCGCTTGCTGCGTGCGGAGCGTGCTCAGCTGGCTGAGCGCGGTGGTCTGTCCCGTTTTGGAAACGTCGATCGCGTGCTGAATGTGCGGAGCAGCCTGCGCAGGAACTTTACTCAGGAGCTTGTTCAGGACCTTGATATGCTTTTGGGTCGCTTTCTGAACGCGATTGTAGGCTTCTTCCTGTTGGGAGGGCGTGCCGTTAAAATGCCCCTGGCTGAGCGCTGTATTCAACCCCGCCATGCCGCGGTCATAGTTGTTGAGCGCCGTCTCAAGGCCTGCGGAATTTCCGGCCTTGCCCTGTTTTTCAGCCTGCTTCAGGTACTTCTTGTTCGTGCTCAGCCGTTGCTTCACCTGCTTGAGCGTCAACTGAGACTGCTGATTGCCGGTTTGCTGCGCCGGCAGCGTTTCGGGCATTACCAGTATCAGAGAAAAAATGCTAAAGGCACCAATTAAGGTTAACGCTAATCGTCGCATCGTCTCCTCCTTTCGGTTTAGTCCCCCGTACCTGTAAGGATGCACCAGCCCGCACGGAGGTTGTTCTTGCCGCCCCTTTGAATTGCCCGTCCATGCGATGAAACCGAGCCGCCCTGACCCTCCGGACACTTGCCATTCGCTGGTTAACCAATCATAATACCTTCCACATGGGGATAGCTTCGTCGCGCGCTGGCGCTGCTGAATGGG
>CAYWMN010000271.1:0-4888 GCA_964459065.1 uncultured Acidobacteriota bacterium
ATAGTTGAGGTGCTGGTTGGAGAGCTTGTTCAGCGCAGGGACGATGCTGTCAGTCGTGACGCTTAAGATGGCGACTTGAGCCATCGTCTTGGGCTCTGCATACAATGCCTGGTTCCGCTCAAGAAAGGCGTTGTACTGCCCGATTGCACGTAAGTCATTGAGCGCTTTAGAGTTGTTGAAATAGAGGTCCCGCAGAAACAGGCCCTCCACAAAAATTTCCAGGCTTGTGTTGTACGTGGCGCATTCGGCAATCGCCAGTTGCCATTTCGGCCCCGCCATCAGGCTTCCCTCCCGAGTGCCCGTGTGCCGCCCGCCATCCTCAACTGAGACCGGCCGCCATCCCTCGCCAATCGCATCGTTGTAGCGCAGCAGTCCGGCGTTGGTGACAAGCTCGGGAGTGGACTTGTCCGTGTAGTAGCCTGGCTCCTGTCCGTCTTCGGTGGTCACACCATTCTGCAGACGGCCCCAGGTGTAAATGCCGCGATTGTAATTCGACATGATCACGATATGCGGATTGATCCTGGATGCCACGGCGTAAATCTGGTCGAGGAAATGAGCAACGTTCTGTTCGCCGTAATACCCAAAGGTGTTGTCGATCCAGAAAGCGTCCGCGCCTGCGCGTGCTGCGGCCGCGACCCGTTCTTTTTGCAGATTCATCCAGCCCGAGTTCGTGATATCCGCCATGTAACGGTTGGGCCGGCTGTAAAACCATGGACTGCCATCCGGCCGGCGCTTCACCCACGCGACGCTTTCAGGAAGGTGCGCAAACATGTCCTTCCAGAACATGTTCCCGATGGAGATGTAAGCAGCCACTCGAATGTTGTTTTCGTGACATGCCTTGATATACGCTCTGAGCAAGCGCCACTGCTTTGCTTCGGTCGCCGGCGAGAAGCCGTTGCTCCAGGTGACCCACACCCAATTGATGTGAGCAATTTTCAAGTACCGAATGGTCTCAGGGTTATACCAGTTCCGCGTGGCCTGAAGCATATGCAGGGGATTGCCGGGAGTGTAGTTTGGCCAGCCCGTCAGCTCTCCTTTTTTAGCCTCAATTGGGCCGCCGTCCCAACGAGCGGACCGGAACATGCCGGTCTGAAACCAGGCGGGGATATTGGCCGGGTTCAGTATCGGCCGGGAAGCTTGCTGCGGGCGTCCAAAGCTTGCTGCAGCCAAGCCCAGGAGGATTCCAAACGCCGCCAGGATATGTCCAGCCTTTCGTGAGCCTCCTGGATTTTTGACCCTGGATGGATTTGTGCCATGATCTTTGCTATTCCGGATTCTTAAGAAGCGCAAGTTTTCCCTCCTGACCCTATCAGTTCCGCCTCATTCTCAGCCACGATCCAAGATGAATTTGGTCCAAACCATTTTGAGGGAGTCAGCCGGTAATTCCAACCCAATTAGTCAAGGTGAGCGGAAGCCCCTTGGGAACAGGGCTGGCGAGCAAAATCTTTCTGGTTGGAAACACCCTCTCAGAAGTCGCGGTCCGTGGTATACACTGGTTCTTTTCTTGCACGTGAACGAGCTTGGCTCGAACGAATCCAAGGAGCAAAAATGAATCGCAGAGATTTTATGCGCGGGGTCGCTGCAGGCTTATCGGTCACGCAGGTTCCCAACCTGGTGCTCGCGGGTGAACCGGACGAGGCTTCCCCCCGGGCCTGGCTGAAAAACTCGCCCTTTGTGGCCGTGGGCAGTTGGGACGATATGCCGATCTTCCAGCTGCGAGTTGGAGGAGCTCCGACCTGGCAGGAAGCTGACTATCGCAGGGAGCATAGCGAGGAGACGGTCAAAAAGCTCAAAGATCTCGGGATCACAGTCGCCATTATTGATTTCTTCAAGGGCTTCGGGATCGAAGCGGAGAAAGACCATATCGATCTTGCTCGGGAACTGACAGCTCTTTTTCACAAATACGACGTGAGAGTGGGACTCTACGTGGGCAGCACCATCTGCTATGAAACCTTCCTCTTGGAAGTGCCGGAGGCCAAGGAGTGGTTTGTCCCCGACTATCTCGGAAAACCGGTGTTGTACGGCGACGAAACGTTCCGCAAGCGGGTCTACTTCATGCATCCCGGTTATGTGGAATACCTCAAGCGCGTGGTGCGCCTGGGCGTCGAAAGCTTAAAAGCCGACATGATTCATTTTGACAACACCAGCCTGCAAGCCCGGCCGGAGATTTTTCAGCACCCGCTGGCCATCAAAGATTTTCGGGAGTACCTGCAAAACCATTATTCCGCGGAAGACCTGAAGAAGCGGATGGGATTTTCAAACGTGAAGTACGTTTTGCCGCCCAAGCTCGACCACCAACTGCGGGTCATCGACGATCCGATGTTCCAGTTGTGGACGGACTTTCGCTGCGAGCAGTTAAACCGGTACTACGCGGAAATGCAGCAGCTGATTCGGAGTCTGAACCCAGCCGTGGTGATTGACAACAATCCCAGCTCGGGCCTTTCGGGCGCCAACACGATTTGGAATCAGGGAGTGAATTACCCCGGCCTCTATCCGCACCTGGACATCAGTTGGACCGAGGAAGGCGATGAGGCCGCCGTCACCGACGATGGGATTCTTGTTTCCAAAATCCGCACCTACAAGATGGGCAGCACGCTGGATACGCAAATCCTGACCTATACCGCCAGCAGCGGGCACTACGGGGCCGGAGTAGGAGGCCGGCTGGCGATGGCCGAATCCATGGTTTTCAACCGCCAAAGCCTGGGCATGGTGGGCGGATTGCTGGACGCGTTGGACCTGCCCGCCGAGGATCGGAGCTATATCAATTTCTACCATCAGAATTTTGATTACTACCGCGATGTTGAGAACCACGCGGACGTTGCGGTGCTGTATTCCTACGCGACGATGGGATTCAACAACGAGCGGCCGTCCGTCAGCTTCATGCTGGCGACGCAGGCGCTGATTCAGGCCAAGGTCCCTTTCGATATTATTTTTGATGAGAACCTGAAAACACTCTCCAGGTACCGGGTGCTCTTGCTCGCCGACCAGGAGTGTCTCGACGACGAACAGATAGACCTCATCCGCAGATATGTTGAGCAGGGCGGCGGGCTGGTCGCGACTGAGCAGACATCCCTGTACACCCCCACACGGAGGCGGCGGCCGGATTTCGGGCTCAAGGACTTGTTCCGGGTGAAGGCGCCGGCCTGGCAAGGCAGGGGAAGAGAGGAAAAGGATCTGAAGATCGCTCCGGTACGCAACCGCATCGGCCAGGGACGCGTGAGTTACCTTGCCGCGATCAAGCCGGCGATTCCCAAGCCGCCCACAACACGGATGAGCAGCCGGTACTGGAAGTTGCCGCTCAACTGGACCGAGCTCATTGCGGCGGTCCGATGGGCAGCCGGCGGCAGCTTCTCACTAGAAATCGAGACTCCCAAGAT
Source organism: uncultured Acidobacteriota bacterium (assembly GCA_964459065.1). Classification (GTDB taxonomy): domain Bacteria; phylum Acidobacteriota; class Terriglobia; order UBA7540; family UBA7540; genus JAMCXS01. The sequence goes on from CAYWMN010000271.1 coordinate 3,378, forward strand.
ACTCACCGTCGTGGCAGAGCTGATCGATCAGAAGTGGAAAAACCGGCGGCTGGTCCATTTGCTGAACTATGCCGCCGGGCAGGGATCAACCGTCAGCCACCTGTCCATGAATGTGGCCTTGCCGAAAGAAAAACAGGTCGGGCGGGCCGTGCTGATAACACCGGACGGAAACAGGAAGGAAACCCTTGCCTGCAGGGTTGAAAGCAGCCGTGCACACCTGACGGTTCCGCACCTTGAGACCTATACGTTTGTGGCGCTTGAATTCGAGTCGTAAATTCGCAGGAGAATTAGCTCCGCCGGCGCCGTGAGAACCCAAACTCTGCCGGGCGCAACCTTGCAGCGGCACAAGGCTTCTATCCCGGTACGATGGGGCTCGACAATGTCCTGGTGGGAGAAATTTCTCCGTAACGACTTGTGCCAAGATTGCATCCGATTGTTTGTCGGCTATGCTTTAGGCCTCTCCGGTGGTTCCACGCGGGACGATGGCTTGGCCGGTCAAAATCCACGAATCGGGTGTAGGATTAGGTTTTCAAATGGGCCACCTAATTTGAAAAATGCTTTGTTAAAATCATAATTTTCGGAGTCAAAAAACATATCCTTATCACGGGCTTGGAAATGCCGCATGATTTGCATACAATAAGGGCTCTGTGCCGCTTTTTCTAGCGGTGCTTGCAAGCATTTGCAGGCCGAACCATTTCTTTCATGCAAGAGCCGATAGATAGTTAGACAAAAGGAGGCTTGATGGGCGAAGCTGAAAAACTTGGGCAGACCGGCACGAGCACGCCACAATACCGTATCGATGTCCAATTGCACGACTTGTTAATGAAATCACCCAAGAGTCCCGCCGTTCCGCCCGGCATGGGCGACCATTCCCCCAAGTCTGACGCGACAGGAGGCCTTACCCTGCCGGAGCCTGTCTATCCCCAGCATCCTCTTCCCGAAGGCCAGGATTACACGGAAAAGCAGTATCACAAGATCAATACGATGCGGGCCTTCAAGTGCTGGGCGTTGCCGTTTGTTCAGTCCAGGTTTCACAGCTCCGAGCTCCGGCCGATCATCGCCTATCTGTTTACCGAGTTTAAGTGCAACGTCGATTGCCACTACTGCTGGTCGTACAACAATAACGTGAAGGGAATGAACGAGGATGTCGCGCGCCGCTCGATTGACTGGTTGCACTCGATCGGGTGCCGCGTGCTGGCGCTAATGGGCGGCGAACCCTTGCTGCGCCCCGGGTTCGTGCACAAAGTCGTTTACTATGCTGCCAAGAAGGGCTTTTACGTTTACCTGCCCACCAACGGCCGGTTGATGCGGCCGGAGGTCATCGACCGCCTTGGAGATGCCGGCATCGGGATCGTCAACCTGGCGATCGATTGCGTCAATGAAAAGCCCGGGCTCCCCAAAGCCCTCAACCGCATCCAGCCCTATTTCGATTACCTGGTCAAGCGGCAGCGGCATTACGGCTATACGGTGATGATGAACATCAACATCACCCACATCAACCAGGACGACGT
>CAYWMN010000272.1:0-4409 GCA_964459065.1 uncultured Acidobacteriota bacterium
TTGCAGGCGTTTAACCTGCGTAGGGAAAAAGCGCCCCCAGCGGCGGTCCCGTTACTGTGGCCGCAGACACGATTGATCTTCGCCTGCAATCGATCCAGGGAGATTTTTCTTCCTTGCTTCAAAACGGTTCTGATGATAAGACCGGCGGCTTCCAGTTTGTTCCATGTTCGGACCTCCTGAGTGGAAGTCCCTACATCGTTGCGACTGATAGCCAGACCGATTTTGTGAAGCCCCCCGGCTTGAGCGCGATAACCTCGGCGACTCCATTGATTGCCCGGGGCTTGGCCTTTTGGGATCAGCAGGGCGGAACGGTTAACGGGATCCAGGTGCCGGCCGGCACCATGGTTGTCCTGGCGAAGCACATTCGGCAATTCTGAGGGTAGGTCTTACCGGGTACGGCGGGGATTCCCGAGCAGGGCATTGCGGAGTCTTGCCTTTTTGTCTAGTATGGCTGTTAGGCGGTCTTGGTTGCGGCTCGGCCATTCCATCGCCGCTAAGTCCATGGGAGTATTGTTAATTCTGTGACGAGCAACTCTCCACAAGCTGACCTCGTAAAAGACGAATCCGTCCTGGTAAAAGAAGCCAAGGCCGGTGACTATGCGGCTTTTGAGGAACTCGTCAACCGGTACGAGAAAAAGATCTATCGCCTCGGTCTCAACCTGACGGGCAATCCGGAGGACGCTGAGGATTTACTCCAGGAAACATTCTTGAAGGCATTTCAGCATTTGCCCTCCTTCCGTGAAGACTCCCGTTTTTACACATGGATTGTGCGGATTGCGATCAACGAAGGGCTGATGAAACTTCGGAAGCGGCGCAGCAGTAAAGAGGTTCAGGTGGAAGACGCTTCCAATAGCGATGGAGAATTTATTCCGAGGGAGTTTGCGGATTGGCGGCCGAACCCGGAGCAAGAGATGGAACGGCTGGAGATGGAGACCATCTTGCGCAATGCGGCCAAGGCTCTTCCCGTGACCTTTCGTACGGTTTTTTTTCTTCGTGACGTTGAAGGACTCTCAACGGAGGAAACAGCGGGGCTGCTGAATCTATCAGCCGGCGCGGTGAAAGCCCGCCTCTTCCGCGCCCGTCTCCGTTTGCGTGAGGATTTGAGCAAGATATTCAAACGAGGTTAATGCACCGTGAATTGCAAAGAGGCTTTACAAGAAATCTCCGACTATCTCGACGAGAACTTGGCTGAGGACTTAAAGAGCACTTTGAAAGCTCATTTGAAGTGTTGCCATCATTGCCAGGTTATTCTTGATACCACACGGAAAACTGTTGAGCTTTACTGTGATGGAAAGCTCTACCCGCTTCCCGACGACGTGCGGACTCGCCTTCATGCCGCGCTTCGCGAAAGGTGTCAGCCGCAGTCCCGGTAGGATCGGGACGCAGCGCCGTTTCCCTGTTGTGCCGAGATTGCTTCCCCTTCTCCTGCCATCGTATCTTCCGAGAAACCCCGCAAGTGTCTTGCTTGGCTCCATCGAACCGGCCGATATCCCTCAGCCCCTGAAACTGTACCGACGGCTTGTTTGAAGGCTCTCAGCTCTTTGTTTGCTCGTGGGCGAGAAGCGGATCATTCAGTTCCACCTGGAACTGGTGGAGTTGTTGCATCAAGTGCTTTCGAACCGGCGCCAGGGCGCGGCGATCAGCAAGGTCCTGATCGAGCGTCTCCCAAGGGTTCTTTTTCAAGTCGAACAGTTGCACCTTGTTAATTTGCGGATACACGATCAGCTTGTAATCGTCTTGCCGAACCGTACGCTGAAAATTCAGATAGCGTGAAAATATCGCGTCATATTTTGGTTTCCCATCGTCTTTGATGAGGCCGGCAATGCTGGGAAATTCCACGGATTCCGGGATTGGAATGCTTGCCAGCTCGCAGGTTGTTGCAAAAGTGCAGTGCTGGTAAACCAGATCATCAACTCTTTTCCCTTTGGGAACGCCGGGGCCGGTGATGAGCCAGGGCATGCGGATGCTGTGGTCAAAAAGGCTCTGTTTTCCCATCAGGCCATGCTGGCCGACGGCCAATCCATGATCGGCGGTGAATATCACATAAGTGTTGCGAGCCTTCCCGGAGCGTTCGAGAGCGTCGAGAATCCGGCCGATGTGCTGGTCCAGGTAGGCAATGAGCGCGTAGTACTCCGAACGATGCAATTGGACCGCCGCCTTGGTTCTTGGGAAGGGCGCGAGTTCTTCATCCCGCCCGCGCAGGAAACCGTTATCGAACGGAAACTCCGGAAGATAGTTGGGGGGGATCTGAATCCTATTGCGGGGAAACAGATCGACGAACTCTTTGGGGCTTTGCCGGGGATCGTGCGGCGAATTAAACCCGACATACATCAGGAATGGCTTTTTCAGCCGCGGGACTTTGTGTTGCAGATAATCAACGGCGCAATCGGTGTAGATCCGGCAGGAGTGATGAATGGCATCTTCAGCGGTGTTTTGCCACAGCTTGGTATGCAGCCAATGCCCCTTAAGGTTCTTGTTCCAGGGCGTCCAGGGATCCCCTGGCCTGGGACGTTGATAGGCTGCGGGACCCGATTCGAACATTCCCAGCCCGATGGGACCCATTTCGTCAAAACACCTCTGCATCATGGTGGGGTCCAGATGCCATTTTCCTACAAGGTAGGTGTGGTAGCCGGCATTACGAAACGTTTGCCCCCACAAGGGCGTGAAGTCACGGTCGCGATCGGCGCGGAAAGTATTGAGGCCGGTAACGAGCATCATGCGGCTGGCAATGCAAACCGCGGGCGTCCAGCTGCCTTGGTGAAAACAATGCGTGAAGGCGCAGCCGTTCTGCACCAGGCGATCCAAATTAGGAGTGCGAACTCCTTGCCCATAAAGCGACTGGACGGCCCGATAAGTGAGGTCGTCGGCAATCATGAAAAGAAAATTCGGCCGGGATTTTCCAGAGTCTTCGGCGGGGGCATTGCCGGCCAGCGCTCCGCCGGCCGTAGCCCCCGCCACGACAGATTTCATAAAGGTGCGCCGCTGCATGTTTTCCCTCCATCGAAGTGCCCGTAAATCATATCCGAGGAGATCATTGATTGCGAACCATTCTGGGATGTAAACTCTCTCACTTGCACTGGTGCAGGATTTCGTGCAGCGAGCAACCGGCTCCAAAGGTCATTGTTCCTCCTCAACTTGCCGGATTCTGCTGCAAGCTATCGGGATGATTTGACCGGAATGGGCTTCGAAGGTGACCGTTTTCTTGCCGGACGCGGTTTGAACTTTTCAATATTGTTCCCAACCTTCGCAGTGGAATGGAAGGAGTCGATTAGGTGAGCACCCAGAATCGAAGAGAGTTTCTGGCAGAAGTCGCCCTGGCCGGAGGAATGGCGGGCGGACTTTCAACGCTCAAGGCGGAAGGCTTGCCAGCTCGGAGCGGCCACCGCCCCAATATCCTTCTTTTCTTTCCTGACCAACACCGTTTTGACTGGCTCGGGACAACGCCCGGGCTTCCGGTCCGGACTCCCAACCTTGATCGGTTGGGCAAGCGCGGAGTGCGATTTACCCGCGCTCTAACGCCCTCTCCTCTTTGCGCTCCGGCGCGGGCTTGCCTGGCGTCGGGCAAAGCCTACGGGCGCACCGGCGTGTGGAACAATCGTTTCAATTACCCTTTGCATCAGACTACGTTCTATTCTTTGCTGCGGGCCAGCGGCTACTGGGTTACGGCTTGCGGCAAGCTGGATTTGAACAAGGCTGATAACAATACGGGATTGGATGGGAAGCGATACCTGCAGCAATGGGGTTTTTCCGACGGCATCAACAATCTTGGGAAATGGGATGCCGTTAACGCCGGAGCCGTCGCGCCAACCGATCCCTACATGGCCTATCTTCACAAGAGGGGATTGGCGAAGGCTTACGTGGCCTATATGGACAAGCTTCGCCGTGCCCGCCATGCCGGCACCTTGCCTTCGCCGCTGCCTGAGGACGCCTATTGCGATAACTGGATCGCCCGCAACGGCCTGAAGCTCATGCGCCGCATCCCGAAGGGCAAGCCCTGGTTTCTGATGGTGAACTTCGCCGGCCCGCATGATCCGTGGAATGTTACGCGAAGCATGTGGGAGCGGTGGCGCGGAGTTGAGTTTCCTCCGCCCAACGGTTCGGATGGATACTCCGCGGCCGTCAATAACAACATCCGAAGGAACTATTCTGCTATGGTGGAGAACCTTGACCGCTGGCTTGGCGTTTACGTCGAGGAACTCAGGAAGCGGGGCGAACTGGAAAATACTCTAATCGTTTACAGCAGCGACCATGGCGAAATGCTGGGTGACCACGGCCTCTGGGGAAAATCCGTTCCCTATCAGCCCGCAGTGGGGGTGCCGCTGATTGCCGCCGGTCCGGGTGTGAAGCCGGCGGGAGCCTGCGATGCGCTGGTGAGCTGGGCGGATCTGGCCCCCACCCTTCTCGATTTT
>CAYWMN010000272.1:4419-4885 GCA_964459065.1 uncultured Acidobacteriota bacterium
GCACGATGGATCTTGCCGCCACATTTTTAGATTACGGAGGAGTCGCGCGCCCCAAGGAGATGGACAGCCGAACGCTCCGTCCCGTGCTGGAGGGAAGAACCCGCCATCACCGCGACTGGCTCGTTTCAGACTTGAACACCTGGCGAGTTTCCTTCGATGGAAATTTAAAGCTCATCGACGGTTTTGATGCGACGGCTCCGGTGCACCAGCGTCTTGCATCCTTACCGCCTGCGATTGCGCATCAACCTCCGTTGCTCTTCAACTTGCAGCGTGACCCGGGGGAGAATTCATCGCTCGCATGCGCTTCTCATCAGGAGGAGAGGAACGGGTCCCAGGCGTAAGGAGAAAAGCTGATTTGCTATTTCCAAAGGGCAAACTGGAAGTATCATACTCATTTTCAAAATACCGAACCCTGCGTCCGACGGCCAACCGCGCAGAGTGAGGAGATTCAATGTTGTTATGGAGT
>CAYWMN010000273.1:0-4869 GCA_964459065.1 uncultured Acidobacteriota bacterium
CGGGTGGTCAAAACGTTCCTTGACTTCACCCGGCCGGTCGAACTCCATCCCAGTAAAACGGACCTGGCCGCCCTGATTCGAGAAGTGTTCACCTTGGCGGAACCCCAGGCGCAAGCAAATTCCGTCCGGCTGCAGCTTGTCGAAGATGGCACCGTGCCGAAAGTGCGGGTTGACCGTGACCTGATCAAGCAGGCCCTGCTCAACCTTGTTTTAAATGGGTGCCAGGCAATGCCTTCCGGCGGCGAGCTGAAAGTCAGGCCCCGCAGGCTATCGCAGTACGTTGAGTTGCAAATCTCCGACCAGGGCGTTGGAATTCCCGCAGAACTGCGCCCCAAGATTTTCTCACTCTACTTCAGCACCAAACCCGGCGGCTCCGGCGTAGGGCTCGCCATGGTCTACCGGATCATTCAACTCCATAACGGTTCCATCGATTTTTCAAGCGAACCGAATCAGGGAACGACTTTCCGCATTGCCTTGCCGATCTAGGCGGTTTCGAAGAACCCCGACAGGAAAGTCCGGGCGGCGTCCGGCAGATGCGGTTGCACTGTCAAAAACCAACGAGCGGGAGTAAAATATTGACAAAAGCATGGGAAGGCTGAAGGAAGAGAGGATTCTCTCGTCGCCATGAATCCACCATTGTAACGGGCACATTAAAGTATCCGGCTTGATTCAAGAGGAGGAACCATGCCCATCAAAACGATCAAGAAGTACTTCACCGGAGCGGCTCCCCATATCGCACGTGACGAGGCGATGAAAATTTTCAAACGAGACCACTTCAAATGCCAATATTGCGGCCTGGACGGCTTGCACCATTTTGCCAACTGGATGACTCTAACCATCGATCATGTTCACCCGCACGCGCGAGGCGGCCAACGGAGGATCGATAACCTCGTTACCTGCTGTCAGCCCTGCAACGTCATCAAGGGGAAACGCCTCTTCAAGTCCTTTGAAGATGCCAAGCACTTCGTCTTGAAAAAGCGCGAAGAATGGCAGCACGTGTACGAACAGCAGGTCAAATCGCAGTAGCTTAGCAGAGCCGCTCGCTAAGACTGCCGTTGCCCGGCTTCTGCACGCCGGCCAGTCACGCCACGGTCTGCGAACTCGCACCAGGGGGAGGCAGACTTGGCCTTGCGGGGCCGAGGCCCCCTGTCGAATGGAGTCTGGAGGGAATTGTTGCCTTGCTCCCCGGATGGACTTTCACCGACAATACTCCACCGTAGGCTTGCCAGGCCTGTGAATGGTACAATCGGAGTGGTTTGACAGGAAAAGCCATAGTCTGCACAGTTGCACTAATATTCGGCGGCTGCCCTAAAAGACACACGGGGCCAAGGGTTATTTACACTCCAACGCCGCCGCCGGCCACAAAAAGTGTGGAAACGGCCTCGGTGGCCTCGGCCGTTGCGGCGCAAGCCATCGTCATTCAGGCACCAGCCCCGCCCAAGCCGGAACCAATTCCACTGCCTGCTCAGCCGGCTCCGGTCCCTCAACCGGAGCCCCACCGGCACGTCCGACGGAGCGAAAGCCCGCGAGCAAGTAAAGCCTCCGCACCTCAGCCCACCGAGGTGCCGGCCTTAGGCCCCGGCGAAAGCACAGAACGGGAATCCGCGTTACGGGGCCACGTGGTCCAAATGCAGCAGCAAATTCAAAAAGAGATTACGAGCTTGAGCCGGGAATGGCTTCCGCAAAGCGAGCGCGAAACCCTGGAGGGCGCACGCGGATTCTTGCAGCAATCGGTCCATGCGCTTCAGGAATCAGACTTGGTAAGAGCCTTCAATCTTGCCCATAAAGCCGACCTTCTGCTCAATGCCGTCAAACAATCCCAATGACGCCCGTCTGTCTGCGGGGCGTAATCACCCCTTCCAACCAGCATCATTGGCGGTCTGTTCTGCATGACCGTAGGCCGCGGCGCTTTCACGTGGATTTCTCGAATCGAACTTACCGCTGAAAAGAATTTCGGGGGTCTTAAGCTTGCGGATTACATCCACTGCGAGCGATTTGAATAATCCGTGAAGGGGCGGTTCGGATGCCGCTTTTTAAAGGCAAGGAAGCGGTGCAGCATGCGCTCGTACCGGCGGTCCGAGGTTTTCAGCTTCCGGTGAGGCAGGTCGATCAGAGCCTGCTCCACTTTCCATACATTCCTGGCAGAGAAACGCCAGTCACTGGCCGTTAAAGTCCGCAAGTCCGCCAGACCGTATGCTGTGATGCGTCCTTTGCCGTCCACGTAAGGATCAACGTAACTCATCACCAGATGGCGCAAGTTCCTGAAGACAGGCTTGCGGCCCTGTAATCCAACGTCGCGGGATCGGGCCACGGCTCCCCATCGGCCGCGCTGGCGGAAGGCAAACACCACATGGTCCAGGTTATCCTGAGATTCCATATCCAACAGCAAGGGCGGGTAACCGTGCTGCTCCAGAATCGCGGCTGCGATAAGAACCGCCTCCAGGCAATGGGCGGTCCCGTGTTTCAACGAACTGCGGAAGCTGCGCAAGGTCTCCCCGCGCTTTTCGTGATTGTAGGGCAATGCATCGAGAAAGCGCTGGACGCTGCGCGGCGTCCCTAATTTTTGAATGACCGCCCATTCCCGGGGGAGAAAAGCCTCGCGTCCCGGTGGCGGGCTGGTGAGTCTGCGGGCCGTTGTGATCCTCCGGCGCAATCCTTAAGAATCTCCTCTTGCCCAACGGTCGTACCAGAGCTGGAAAGCCAGCAGCGTCCAAAGGGGTTTGCGATGATCGACGCGTCCCTCGAGGTGCTCCTGAAGCATTCGTTGTACGAAAACGGGATTCAAGATGCCCAGGCTCTTCAGCTTATCTTCGGCCAGTGTCTCGGCCGCAAGCCGCCGGAGGTCATTCCGGAGCCAGCTTGAGATGGGCACGGTAAATCCGCGTTTTTGCCGGTGGACAATGTTATGCGGAAGCCAGGGTTCAACCGCTTTCTTGAGAATGTATTTTCCCTTGAAACCCCGCATCTTCAGATTGGTCGGCAGTCCGGCCACAAACTCCACCAGGCGGTGGTCCAGGAAAGGCGTTCTCACTTCCAGCGAGCACGCCATGCTGGCACGGTCCACCTTCACCAGCAGGTTGTCCTGAAGATACATGCAAAAATCCAGGTAGAGCATTTCTCCAAGAACCTCGTCAAACTCAGCGCCTTCAAGCAGCCGGGACGAAGGAGCAAACAGGGCCTGGACGGGCCTATGGGCGGCGGCCCATTCCGGGGAAAAGAGGCCGCCGATCTGCTCCGGCGAAAACATTCCAAACCAGATGTGGTGGCGCTCGGCCGGGTTTGTTTCCGCGTGGGCCAGAAAGCGGCGAAGGAACAGCCCGATCGGCACGGCACCGGAGGAGACGGGCAAGAGGTTTCGCAGGCGGCCAAAAACCTGCCGCCGGATGACTTTCGGAAGCCGCAGGTAATATTCGGCTGTGCGCACCCCAAGATACGTCGGATAGCCGCCAAAAAGCTCATCGCCGCCTTCGCCGCTCAAAGCCACTTTGATGTGTTCCCTGGCAAACTGCGACAACAGGTAAGTTGGAACGATGGCGGGATCGGACATGGGCTCGTCCAGGTGGTCAATAAGCTCGACGAGCGCTTTGCGCATGGTCTGGTCGTCGGCCATCAGCACATGGTGATGAGTGTGAAAGTGCTCGGCGACATAGGCGGCATATCCGCCTTCATCAAACGACCGCTGCGGAAACGAGACCGAAAAGGAATTCACGTTCCCCGGCGCGAGTTTGCTCATCGTAGCGACCACGGTGGAGGAATCGAGCCCTCCGCTCAGAAAAACTCCCACCGGGACGTCGCTGACCAGGCGGGAAGCCGCCGCAGCATGGAGCCGCTCCCGAAGCTCCGCGCAGACATCTTCCTCCTGCCTTGCCGTCAGGGCAGGCTGTCCCGGCGCGCGCAGGTAATCCCGTAAGTCCCAATAGGATTTTGCGCGGACCGTCCCTCCCTGAACAACTAAAAAATGACCCGCCGGCAGCTTCTTGATTTCCGCAAACACGCTCGCCGGCGTGGGAAAGTATCCGTAAAAGAAATACTGGGCCACGGCGTCGGGGTCCAGCCGCCGGCTGATCCCGGGATATTCGAGAATGGCCTTAATCTCAGACGCGAAAACAATCGTGCGATCGCCCTGCCAGTAATAAAGGGGCTTCTCGCCGGCGCGGTCGCGCGCCAGGACAAGCCGCTGGGCCCTCGCGTCCCAAAGTGCAAACGCGAACATCCCGTTGAGATCGTGCACAAGGTCCGTGCCTTTCTCTTCGTAGAGATGGGCAATGACTTCGCCATCCGATTGCGTTTTGAAATGATGGCCCCGATCGAGAAGTTCCTTCCGGAGCTCGCGATAGTTGTAGATTTCCCCGTTGAGGACCAGCGTGATCTCGCCGGTTTCGTTTGAGAGCGGCTGGTCGCCGGTTTCAAGATCAATAATGCGGAGCCGGCGGATAGCGAGAGCCAGGTGGGAAAGTTCGAACTTGCCGTGGCTGTCAGGCCCGCGGTGCCTCATCCGCTCCGACATTCGGTCAATGACCTCAGGCCGGCCGAGAGGCTCCATCGCCAAGTTGTGAATGCCACAAATGCCACACATAAGATTTCAGATTGCCAGTTTCATGCTGACTCCGGCCTGGCGCCTACTGCAGCTTTGCAGGCGGGCGAGGCTTGCCCGAATCGGCGGGGATTTTCCAGACGGAATATTTCCACCCACTCCACAGCGGATCCATCTTCGGAACGGCGGCAGCCAATTGGGGCACCTGCCGGTTCTTGATCATCACGAGAACGGGTCTCGATCGTCTTTGCTTGAGCCATTCCTTTTGGTTCACCAGCAGGGGCATGGGGTTTGCCCCGGCGGCAAAAGCGTTCCGCAAAGGACCGGCGGACGGG
>CAYWMN010000274.1:0-4852 GCA_964459065.1 uncultured Acidobacteriota bacterium
ATCCGTCGCGGACACATACAGTTCCCGCCGGTAATGGGTTTGGGGCGTCTGGCGAACCTCGACGGTGGCGTTGGTTCCGCGGTAAATGGCGTGATGGAAATCCACACCCGCCGGCGAGACCCATTTCCACAACAGCCGCAGCCGCACCTGGGCTCCCCGAAGTTTGTAATCCACCTGGTTGTTGCAGTAATAGTCGAACCGGTCGCCGTGGACGTAGGGTGAAATCACGCTGGGAAAACTCTTGGTGCCGGTCACCTTGCGGTACTGCTCCAGGGTGAGAGGTGTCGGCCAGCTCTTGCCATCTTCAACCTGGATGTCGCGGCGGTAATCGATCGGTTGATTGGGAAACAGCGTCCACTGCGCCAGGTCCACCAGGTGCGTGCCCACGTCGGCGAGCCCCTGGCCCTGGTCGCGAATGTCAAAGAAGTAGGGAGGGCGCAGGTAAGGATTGCCCGCCACGGTCTTGAGAATGTGATGGGTGCTCTCCATGAACACCGCCGGACGTTCCGGGTCGGCCGGGATCGGCTGGCCGAACACCTCCGGATCGTTCACCATCTCCCGCTGGATGACGGTGGTGATCTCGTAACGTTCCGTCATCATGTCGTAGGCCACCAGCCCCTTCCGGTCGACCACGGAAAAAACCGATTCGAGCCGGGGGAAATCTTCGGCCCGGATAATCCAGGGCTTGTCTGCCAGGACGTTCAGCCCCACGTCCACCGAGGCCTTGATCTTTTCAATTTTGGTCCGGTTGTGTCCTGCCAGCACCACCACGTTGCCGGGCCGTGCGGCGATCATCTCTTCAAGCGAATGGCGGCTGCAGTGAATATCCAGTTCCCAGTCGGTGGGGTCCACCGGTCGCCGGTTGAATTCCTCAATCAGCTTCAAGTGTGCCAGCAGCCCCGGTCCCAGCGGAGCGTAAACGGTGACGCGCTTGGAAATTTCCGGCAGCATCTTTTTTTGCACCAGGGCGGCGTGGAAGTGCGCCGGGTCCAGAGTTATGAGTCGAATAAAGTCCGTTTTTCCCATCGTCTTGTCCATTCTTGGGGAGGCTTCGGTGCAGCATTCCGGCGCCGGAAACTGCCCCCAGGCTTTGGTGGAATTGGCGGCGGTTCCGGCCAGCAGCGCGCCCAGTCCCGCGGTCCGCAAAAAGCCCCGCCGATTAATAGCATTATCCGTCATGAATCACCTCAAGGGATTGAAAGGTTCAGAAGTTGCAGAACTCTGTCATCCTGCCAGCCCTTGGAAAGCAAGGCGCCGGCAAGACATTATATCGGAAGCAGGCCGTGGTGGAGACACTTCCGCTCAATTGGCCAATCGCGCCGGTTTGCGAAAGCCTTTCAGCTTTTTGACGGGACGCGAGCCCACACCCGGTCGGTTCCGTAGGGCGCGCGCTGAAAGCGCGAAAGCGTGGCGTTGGCTTCTTCATCATTAATGTAGCGTTCCGCCTTGGGGTCCCATTTGAGCGTACGATCCAGCTTCATGGCTGTGTGGGCCAGCAGGCAGGCCGTGCAACTGCGATGTCCCACTTCCACCGGCGCCGCGGGCTGCCGTCGTGTCCTGATGCTGGTGAGCCAGTCCAGGTGATGATCGTTCTGAGGGCTGTGGTGTAAATGGATTTCATCCGGTTTGATGCCCGCCGCCAGCATCTTGCGGTCGCTCGAATCGAGCGCCGGGCTTCCGGAACTGACCACGGCCGGATCGCTGGGCGTCACCTGCGCGCCGCGCGTCACCCAGATCCAGCCGCGTTCGCCGATAAACTTGACGCCGGTCGGGTATTTGTCGCTGATAAAGACGTCGGCGCCGTTGGCGTAATGCGCGCGCACGTGGAACGGCCCATGAACGTCCCACAAGCCCTTCTTGGGAAATTCTGCATTGGCGACGATTTCCACCGGTCCGGTGTGTTCGGTGCCCATGCCCCAGTGTGCGATGTCGATGTGGTGCGCGCCCCAGCCCGTGATCATGCCGGCGCCGAACTGCTCGCAGCGCAGCCAGCCGGGCCGGTTGTATCGTGTTTTGAGGTCCGGCCGCTGCGGATGCACGCGCTTTTCCGTGTAGTAGGCCAGCGGCGTTGAACCCAGCCACATCTCATAATTCAGATTGCGCGGCACGGCCATTTCCGGTTCCACGTCGCCCGCCGGATCGGCCGGCAACCCGATCAGGATCTGCTGGACCTTGCCGATCCGCCCGTTGCGAACCAGTTCGCAGGCATATCGGAAATTGAATTCCGAGCGCTGCTGGCTTCCTTGCTGGAAAATGCGCCCCATGCGCGTCACCGTGTCCGCCATCTGCCGGCCTTCGCGGATGGTCAGCGAGGCGGGCTTTTGCAGATAGATGTCTTTGCCCGCGAGCGCCGCTTCCATGGCGGGCTGCGCGTGCCAGTGGTCGGGCGTGCTGATGCAGACGGCGTCAATGCTTTTGTCCTGCAGCATCTCGCGGTAATCGCCGTAGGTTTTGACGGCCCTGTACTTTCCGGCGCCGAACTTTCTGGCGTAAGTGCTCTCCACCAGCCTTTGGGCGTCGGCCACCCGCACCGCGTCCAGGTCGCAGACGGCCACCACGCGCGCGAGCTTGCTATGCTCAAGCATGCCCTTGATTTCGGAGTGCCGGGCGATGCGGCCGCAGCCGATCTGCGCCACCTGAATCATGTCATTCGGACCGGGCCGGCTGAAGACCCGCGCCGGAACCAGGGTAGGGAAGCCGGCCGCAGCCGCCGCACTCACCGAGCCTTTCAGGAATTGTCTTCGCGATGTTTTGTTCCCATCCATCGTGCACCTCCGCAAAAATATCGCCGAGCGCCTGCCGAGCGCCGGGAGTTTCCGTTTCTGTTTGCCCGGTGGCTTAATCTTTTTACTTGCCGCCCATCGCCCAGAGAATTCCTCCCAGAATCTGGTTGTAGAGCAGCGGGTTCTGATACTCCTCTTTGTTGTGACCGAGCGCGATGTAATATTCCCGCCCTCCGTCAAAGTGGTGATACCAGGCCAGCGGAATGGTTCCGCTGAAAGTTTCTTCGGGATGCTTCGCCCGGCCGGGATCATCGAGCTTGTCGTAATCGGTGGTTAAGAGCACGTGAATATCGGGGTTCAGATTGCCCAGCAGGTAGCATTCGTCGCGCCACTCAAACGTGGCGGGCAACTGGCGCGTGGCCGGAAAATTCCGGTCCTCCACCCGCACCAGAAACGTCTGCTGGTGAGGATGCCGCACAAACTTGCCGCCCAGCACGGCCTGGAAATACGGCCAGTGGCGCTCCGAGCCCGACGCCGAGTGGATGCCCACAAAGCCGCCGCCCGATTCGATGTAATGCTTGAAAGCCTTGCGTTGAAAGTCTTTCGTAAACGCTTGGTTATTGGTGTTGGCAAACACCACCGCCTGGTATTGCTTCAGGACGTCATCGCGGAAGAAGTTCGGCGAGGCGCTCACGTCCACGCCAAATCCATTCTCCGCGCCCATTTTCTTGATGGCTGCCACGCAGAAGGGAATGTTTTTGTGGACGTAGCCCTTGCCGTTGCGCGTGTAAACCAGGATGTTCTTCCGCGGCAGGCTCGCTCCCGGGGAACCGCCCCAAAGCGAGACGCGGAACTTCATCACGAGCGGCTTTTTGCTGTCGAGCTTGCGCAGTTCGAGCGCCGGGTATTCCACGCCCACATATCCGTAATGCCGCAGGCACCAGCCGTTGGGCGCGCCGGGATTTGAGGGATCTTCGGTGACGCGCGTGGTGGCGACTTTGCCGCTGAAATTTCCGGTGAGCTCGGCCCACTGCGCGGGCAGCCGGTCGCTATCGGCCGCATCGTCCTGCGTTGAAGTGCGAATCCGGGTTCCCGCGCGCGCGGCAAAGCGCACTTCGAGCGCCCCGCCGTAGCCTTTGTTGTGTTCGTGCGTGCCGCCGATCTCGACTTGGGCGCCTCCCACCGGGCGCAGCGTGACCGTGATGTCAAGGTCGCGCCGCCCGTTTGCCACCGAATGCGCCACGATTTCCACGTCTTCCTGCACCACGCGCCGCTCGCCCACGTACCAGCCGTTCTGGACCACCAGCACGGCCCTGCGGCGGCCCGCCTTGCGGGCTTTCCACTTTTCAAACCGGTCGTGAATCCCCTCGATCGCCCACAGGTTGTAAGTCTTCCCGTCCACCTTGACGATGGGCCACATCCAGCTGATGCCCCGGTGGTGCGGATGGTCGAGCGGGAAGTCGTCGGCGATCTGGGCGCCGTTCGGCGCGTAGACGGGATAAATGTAGCAGCAGCGGGCGCGGTCGGGATTTGCGCCCCGCTTCAGCATGACGCCGTAGTTGTAGGTGAGCACCGGAGCGCCGTTATCGGTCACCTCAATCGACTTCTGGTTGACCTCGCGCAAGTGGAATTGCGCCATGGCCGGAGCCGCCGCCAGCATCGCCATGGCCATCGCCAACGCCTTAAGATGTCTCATTGTTTGTCTCCTGTCGCTTCAACTTCGCCGGGGCCCGGCTGCGCGCACGCCTGCTTGGCGCTGCTTGCGGGCCGTGCGGCTGCAACTGCGAGGTTTCAATCTTCAGCTTTTGGAAAGGACGTTTCAGTCCTCCTCGGACCCTGCGTGAAACGCCGGCCGGGCCTGTGACCAACCCGGCTTTTTGCGCCACCGGAAGTGATAATGCTTCCATTGCTTGCGTGGCCTGAGTTGTTTATACCACTTTCCGCGCGTTTTGTTTCTGTTGGGGAGTCTTTTTTAGTCTGCTGCCAGGGGATGCGTACCGTCTCGGGGGAGGGTTGCCGGCCGGGCGGAAACGAAAACGCGGCGATCAGCCGCATCGCCGCCCGTTGCTTGAAAAATGGTACGCCTGGAGGGATTCGAACCCCCGACCTGTTGCTCCGGAGGCAACCGC
>CAYWMN010000275.1:0-4846 GCA_964459065.1 uncultured Acidobacteriota bacterium
GGACTTCCGGCTCCAAAGTCAAAAATGACGGCGGATACTCCGGCTGCAATCAGCAAAGCAGTGCCGATAAACTCCGACAAAAAGAGCTTTCCGTAAACCCTCACAAACCTGCGCTTGCTGGGAATTGCGGGTGGCACAATGAACGCGGAAACCCTTTCTGGAACGCTCGGAGCGAGTGCCTACGCCTCACTAATGAGGCGCAGGCCCTTCGGTCACCTGGACCAAGTCATGGGGTCGGATCCACTTGGCAAAAGCTGCCTCAACCTGGCCGGCGTTCAGCTTGATGTAGCGTCGGGCCGCTAAAGTTGGCTCATTGAGAGGCAGACCCATGGTCGACCGGTAGATCAAACCGCCGGCAATGCTGTCAACGCTCGATTCACCCAGCGGAATTTCCCGCAACAGCATCGCCTTGGCTTGCCGTAGCTCCCCTGCAGTAACCGGCTTCGTCTGCATCTCTTTCAGATCGCGAATGATGATCGCGCGAGCTTTCGAAACATTCGGCGGGTCGCAGGCGTAGTTGACTTCATAGACGCCACGGGTCTTTCCAATGTTGAACGACGATGAAACAAAATACACCAGGCCCGAATTCTCACGCAAATCCTGGTAAAGCCGCGTGGCGTAAAACCCTCCGCCCAGAACGTGATTACCCAGCTCCAGGGCGTAATAATCCGGATTGAAACGGTTAAGGCCGGTGGTTTCCGCCAAGGTGGCGTTTACCTGCACCCGGCTCTTGTCCGGAACGGCGGTTACCGACGGCTTGTTCACGGGTACCGCCGGAAGAACCGTAGCAGGCTTAGGCCCTGTTGCATGCCACGAACCAAAATACTTCTCGACAACGGCTTTGGCCTTCTGAGGCGATACCTTGCCAATCACAACGATGGTTGTCAAATCGGGGCGGAAGACGTGATGGTAGTAGCCCTTCACGTCCCCAAGCGTCAGGGCGCTAACCGTCTTGGGAGTCGCCTGGCGCAAGGTTGGATCGTGTTTGGGATACAAGGCGGCGTGCAAGGCGCGGCTGGTCAGGTAATCAGGACTTTGGAGCTGCCCGGCCACCGTAGCTGCCAATTGGCGGCGGGTAATCATGAAAGCCTTCTCGGGCAAGGCCGGGTGTAATTCATTGTCCGCCAGCAACCGAACGCCCCTGTCAATGTGCCTGGACAGGACCTGAAGAGAAAAATCGGTCCCCGCAGATTCGTTAGCGCCGATCCCGTCAAGTGCCTTCTGGAAAGCAATGCGATTGAGAGTCGTCGTCCCGTAACTGAACAGGTTGTCGAGCTCATCCGCCGCGCCTTCCTGTCCCTTCGGAGTTTCGAGGTCCGAGTTATTTTTAATATGGCCGTAAATACTAACCGTATCGCTGATGTTTTCAGGTTGCACAATCAACTTGATTCCGTTCGGCAGGATGCTGACAACGGGATGGACGGTGGGGCTCGGCACGGAAAGCTTCTTCAAAGCACTCGCTGCCCAGGCCGGCAATTTGACTTTTCCCACGTGCTTGGGCGCAAAACTTTCTTTCCCGCCAAAAGTCTTGGAGGAAATCGGCTTGCCCGAGGCTTCTGGCGTCAACACCGCGGAGATCGTATCCTCGGTATTCAGGTACTTTCTCGCAACCCGGTCAACATCAGCAACGGTGACTTTCTGGATCGCCCGAACATCATCCTCCGGCGACTGCCGGCCTTCGACGGCCAGCGCGTTGGACCACGCCATGGCCAGTCCCGAAACAGAATTCTTCTGGAACTCAGCCCCCGCCAACTCATGACGCTTGGCAGCCTCCACCAGATCCGCAGGAACTCCGTTCTTCACGTCCGCCGTCAGAATGCTCCGGATTGCATCCATAAGCTTCTTGCCGTCGGCCCCTTTCGGGAAAGCTCCCATGGCGTAACCCAACCCGGCTCCCGGCAACGAATTAAGGGCGAAGCCGGCATAAAGCGCTTTCCCTTCGGGCACAAGCGAGTAGAGGGTTCCGCGCTGGCTGCTGAGCACATCCGCGAGCACCTCGGAGGCGGCATAGTCGGGACTGTCCGAGCCGGGCATCCGGAACGACAGAACCGAAAGTCCGTACGGCAGGTCCGTTTTCAAATTAAGGGTTTCAGCTTTCACCGGCTGCAATTTCACCACTGGCCGGGCAGGAATCCGTTTGGAGGGAATGCTTGAAAAGAGCTTCTTGACTTCCTGGAGTGCGTGCTCCGGGTTAACATCTCCCACCACCACCAGGATCGCGTTGTTGGGAGCGTACCACTTTTCGTAAAAGTCATGGAGCATCTTTCCGGTGGTTTTGTTGAATGAGGGACGAGTCCCCAGGGCATCATGCGCATACGGAGTGCCCCGAAACATGGCGGCAAGAAGTTTGGTGTAGAAAACATATTCAGGGTTTGAAAAATCCTGGGCCACTTCCTGCTCGATGGCGCCGCGTTCCTTGTCCCAGAGTTTTTGCGAGTCAAGGACACCGCCCATCCGGAGGGCCCCAATGTGCAGGGCGACATTCATATCGGCGGCAGGCACTGTAAAGAAGTATTGCGTCACCGTCTGCTGAGTATCCGCATCAAATTGCCCGCCCATGGCGGCGGCGATATCCGCCAGCTGCCCCGCGGAAAGTCCACGGCTTCCGCGGAACATCATATGCTCCTGAGCATGCGCCATGCCGGGGAAACCCTTCGGGGCCTCGTTTGAACCGACGCGGTAATTGATCACCGTGGTCACAACAGGAGCCAAAGGGTTCCGAACAATCACGACTTTCATGCCGTTTTTAAGTGTGGCCCGAACCACCTTCATCCCACCGGAAGCCATGGCCTTTTGCAATCCAACTCCTGAAACCACCGCGCAAGCGAGCAGGACACGCAACAGCGCTCCCAGCCAGCGCCTCTCAGACTGACGTTTCAATTTTTGGTTCGAATTCGCAGTTTGGATTTGCCCGCGGCAAATCTTCCGCATCTCCTTCATTCCTAATCCCCCGCTCTCTTTGATCAATTAATGGTTGAATCGCAGGCGCGTCGCAAGCTCGAAGCTTGTTCCGGTATTCGCCCCGCATGGCAGGTCAAGCAATAGCGATTCCCAATGTGGAGGGCCGGTTGAAATCACCCCGGGGTGCCGTTCATTTTCCAGCACGAACCAAGTAACCTCGTTGGACGCAACAGGTTGCCTGCTTGTTGCGTCGCATCATGCCCAACCGCCCACAAGTTCATTAGATGCAATGTGGAGCGCCCTCGGTCAACCATCTAAAAGAATAATATTTAGGACACACCCGTCGCAAAACCCATTAACCCAAGCCGAATTAACCTCGACGAAGCAATTTGTGATAGATTATTCTGTTGCAGGCCCCGCCCGTTTTCCGCAGACGGCAACAATGACAGCCCATTGTTGCCACGCGAAGTACGTATCGGCGATTAAGCCGCGAAAAGAATTTATGCTCCGGAAGGCCGACTCCTGCTGATCAATATGGAATTCACAAGGCTACCACAAATTCGGGACTTCTCAAGTCCTTCCACAATTTCCATTGCAGGGACGACCCGGGATTGCGGAGCCTTGGATTGGAAAACAATCAACACACTGAAATGGAACACTCCCCTGCCTGGGCAGCAGGTGCCCGCGGTGGGAACCATTTGCACGTTAATCAACACAGGACCAAACCGGTGATATCGGTCACAAACTATTGTGAGCTTGCTCACGGATTCAATGATGCGAGCCTGTCTAGGATGTTAATTTGTCAGCTGCTTGCACGGGGGTAAAAATGGGGAAATTACACGAGAAGCTAGCGCAACAGATTCCCGGTTTGCGCAATCATGCACGTTCTTTGATCAACGAACATGGAAGTACTGTTATTTCTGAAGTCACGGTCAGCCAGGTATTCGGCGGGATGCGCGGCATCAAAGGCCTGGTCTGTGATACTTCCGTCGTGGACCCGGACAGAGGGTTAATCGTCCGCGGCATCCCGATCGGCGATCTCATGGAGAAATTGCCCGAAGAGATCTTTTTCCTGCTCCTGACGGGCGAACTGCCCAATGCCAAGGAGCTGGCAAGCTTACAGGAGGATTTCCGCCAGCGGGCCAAAGTCCCCTCCTACGTTTGGGATGTTTTAAAAGCTTTGCCATCCGATTCCCATCCCATGACGATGTTCGCCACGGGCATCCTCGCCATGGAGCGTGAGTCTGAGTTTCGCCGACGCTACTCGGAGGGTATGCGCAAGGAGGATTATTGGGAACCGGCCCTGGACGACGCTCTCACCTTGCTGGCCAGGCTTCCCCAGGTTGCGGCGGAAATTTATCGCCTGCACACCGGCAAAGCCGAACGCGTTCCCTCAAATCCGGATCTCGACTGGGGCGGTGATTTCGCCTCGATGTTGGCACTACCGGACCCGGACGGCGAGTTCAAGAATTAAATCCGCCTTTACTTAACGATCCATTGCGACCACGAAGGCGACAACGTCAGCGCCTTTTCCTGTCACACTGTCGGATCGGCGCTATCCGATCCTTTTTACGCCGTGGCGGCGGGGATGAGCGGCCTGGCGGGCCCCCTGCATGGGCTGGCTAACCAGGAAGGCCTCCACTTTGTACTGGAAATTCACAAACGGTATAACGGCAATCCGACGGATGAGCAAATCGCTGAATATGTTCGCGAAACTCTCGAATCAGGCCGCGTCATTCCAGGTTATGGCCACGCCGTCCTGCGAGCTACCGACCCCCGCTTTACGGCCTGCCATAAGTTTGGCCTTCGGGTCTGTCCGGATGACGAGGTTTTCAGAATCGTTGATCGCCTGTTCAACATCACTCCCGGGATTCTTAAGGAGCACCCCAAGATTAAAGATCCCTGGCCCAACGTTGATGCCGGCTCCGGCTCTCTCCTCTACCGA
>CAYWMN010000276.1:0-4827 GCA_964459065.1 uncultured Acidobacteriota bacterium
AAACAGTTTCAGGTTGATTTGAAACCTCAGTATACCGACGTCATGGGCTTGAAAACGTGGCGGATCGGCGTGGTGATTAAGAACAACGAATTTGTAATTCGAAAGCTTCCGTTAGGTCTCGCCACGGAATACGCGATAAGAGACAATTACCAGAGTTTTGTGCAGACCTTTGATGTGCTGGGGAAACTTTTGACGTGGCGCATGTCAGCCCGGTCTCTATCCGGGCCGATCGGCATCGCGCAGATTTCCGGAGAAGCGTACCGGCGAGGTCTCTCTACCTTGCTGACGATCGTTGCATTTATCAGCTTGCAGTTGGGCATTCTTAACTTGTTGCCGATTCCGCTTTTGGACGGCGGGCAAATCTTCCTTCTGGGGGTCGAAGGTTTCCTACGGCGAGACCTTAGCCTGGCCCTGAAGGAGCGATTTGCGCAGGTTGGGATTGTCTTTCTGTTGCTTATTTTCGCATTTGTCATGTATAACGACATTCTGAAGACGATCCGTCCGTCTTAAGGGCAGGCGACGGATCGCGGACAATCTTCTTAAGGGGCGAAATCCGTGAATTTTAGTGACAAAGAGTATTTTCCCGGAAGACGGAAGACCCGGCCGGTCAAGGTGGGACGGCTGACGGTCGGCGGCGATGCGGCGATCGTGGTGCAGTCGATGACCAAGACCGACACGCGGGATGTGGAGAAGACCGTCGCGCAGATCCAGCAAATGGAGCAGGCTGGTTGCGAGATTGTGCGGCTGGCCGTGCCGGATATTGAAGCCGCCAAGGCCTTGCCTGAGATTCGCAAGCGCTGTCCGGATTCCATCCTGGTTTCCGATATTCATTTCCAATATAAGTTCGCGCTGATGGCGCTCGACGCCGGAATTGACAAGCTGCGCATCAATCCCGGCAACATCGGCGACGCGGAGAAAGTCCGGACCGTGGTCCGGCGCGCCCAGGAGCAAAAGGTACCCATTCGGATCGGTGTGAACGCGGGCTCGCTGGAGCGGCGTTTGCTGGAGAAGTACGGTTTCCCGACACCGGAAGCGATGGTGGAGAGCGCCGAGTATCACCTCCGCATTCTTGAGGACCTGGGGTTTGGCGACACGATTATTTCGCTGAAGTCGTCCAATGTAAAGCTGACGGTTGCCGCATACCGCATGCTGGCCGAGCGCTGCGATTATCCGTTTCATTTGGGAATTACGGAGGCCGGGACGCAATTCTCCGGAACCGTGAAGTCCTGCGTGGGGATGGGCATGCTGTTGGCCGAGGGCATCGGCGATACCATCCGCGTCTCGCTTGCCACCGATCCTGTTGAAGAAGTTCGCGTGGCTTATGAACTTTTGAAATCCCTTGAACTTCGCAGCCGCGGGCCCGTGGTGATTGCTTGTCCCACGTGCGGCCGCCTGGAGGTCGACCTGTTCAAGATTGCCGGCGAAATCGAGCAGGCAACCGCGCACATCAAAATGCCGCTGAGCCTGGCGGTGATGGGCTGCGCGGTGAACGGGCCCGGTGAAGCGCGGGAAGCGGACCTGGGCGTCGCGGCCGGAAGAGGCAACGGCATGATTTACCGCCAGGGTAAAGCGATCCGCCGCGTGAAAGAAGAGGAAATCGTTCCGGCGCTGCTCGAAGAAATTGACCGCTTTGTGGCTGACAAGGCCGCCGGACGGCTGGAGTCATCAGACGATCAAGGCCGTGCCGAGCCGCAGTCGCCGCCCTCAAAACCCCTGGTCTCCATTCAGTAAAGACCGCGATCAACAAGGATCAATGCTCCTGTAGCTTTGGGGCCGCCCCGTCTTGTCTGCCCGCGCATCAAAATCACCCCGTCACCTGCCCCGTCCCAACGGGTCCGCCGCCATAACTTGATTTGCTTTTGCGACCGTTCGATAGGATGCTGGACGGAAGAACTCTTTGCGGAAGGATTCTCTAGTGATGTCGAAATCGAGACTTGGCGAGTTGGCCTGGATGGACGCTACGGAGCAAGCTGAGCGGGTGCGCCGCGGGGAAGTCACGCCGGCAGAACTGGTCGAGGCCGCCATCGAGCGCGCTGAACTTCTAAATCCCAAACTTAATGCCATTGTGACGCCGATGTTTGAGCGCGCTCGCGAGGAGGCCAAGGGCGGCTTGCCGGACGGCCCTTTTCGCGGAGTGCCGTTTCTCCTGAAGGATCTGGGAGCGATGCACGCCGGGGTTCGCTTGACCTATGGAAGCCGTTTCTTGCGGGATTTTGTTCCGGACCACGACAGCGAACTGGTTTCCAGGCTGAAGCGAGCGGGGCTGATTTTCCTGGGCAAAACGAACACGCCGGAGTTCGGTATTCTTCCCACGACCGAGCCGCATTTGTTCGGGGCCACTCACAATCCCTGGAATTTGGACCGTTCTCCGGGCGGCTCGAGCGGCGGTTCGGCGGCTGCGGTTGCCGCCGGAATTGTCCCGTTTGCTCACGCCAATGACGGTGGAGGGTCAATCCGCATTCCGGCCTCCTGCTGCGGGCTCTTTGGTTTTAAGCCCACGCGCGCCCGCAATCCGCTGGGGCCTGATGTAGGCGACATTATGAGCGGCCTGGTAGCCGAACACGCTCTCACGCGCTCCGTGCGGGATAGCGCCGCGCTGCTGGATGCGACGGCCGGCCCTGCCCCAGGCGATCCGTATTGGGCTCCCCCTCAGAAGAGGCCGTACCGGGAAGAAGTCCAATCGGAGCCGGGCAAGCTGCGGATCGCTTTCTCGGTGAAGGCTCCCAGCGGCGCTCCGATCGATCCCGATTGCGCGGGCGCGGTTCTTGACGTTGCCAAGCTCCTGGCGGAACTGGGGCATGAAGTGGAAGAGGCTGCTCCGGAAATCAACGGCCCGATGCTGGTCCAGGCGTTTACGACTGTGTGGGCGGCGGGAACCGGCTCGGGCATCGACGCCTTTGCATTCCTGACCGGGCAGGTCCCGAAAGCGGAACTGTTTGAGCCGCTCACCTGGGGACTGTACGAGATGGCGCAAAAAGTGACCGGGTCAGCCTACCTCCTGGCCCAAACCGTCCTGCAACGCATTGCCCGCGACGTGGCCAGGTTCATGGAGCAATATGACGTCTGGCTCACGCCAACGCTTGCCGAGCCTCCTGTCCCTCTTGGTACGTTCGAATCACCGCCGGATAATCCCCTGCGCGGATTTTACCGCGCCGTCGATTACGTTCCCTTTACGCCGATCGCCAATGCCACCGGGCAGCCGGCCATGTCGGTTCCACTTGTCTGGAACTCCCAGGGGCTGCCCGTCGGCACCCACTTTTTTGGGCGGTTCGGCGAGGAAGGCTTGTTGTTTCGCCTTGCCGCCCAGCTTGAGCAGGCGCGTCCCTGGAGTGGCAGACGGCCCGAGGTCCATGCCTGAACGTTTCGTCTGAAGACGTGGGTTGCCTTTGGGCGGGGATATGGAATCGCCGGGTCAGACGCGGGCTGAAGCGCGAGGTTTCCGGTCTTCCAGCGCTTTCTGCAAGCGGAAGAATTTTAACGTTCTCTGCACGTCGTTTTGGATCTGTTTTTTTAAAGTATCCGGGTCCGGAAACTTGATCTCGTCGCGCAGCCGGTAGAGAAATTCAATTTCCATCCGGCTGGCCTTCACTTCTCCGCGGAAATTCAGCAGATAAGATTCCACCGTCACAGGGTGCGGCCCGAAGGTGGGTTTGTGCCCGACGTTGGTGACGGACTCATGGAATTTGCCGTTCACAACCGTTCTGGTGACGTAGACTCCGTTTTTTGGCAGTTGCTGTTCAACGGGACCAAGGTTCAATGTGGGAACGGTTTGCCGGCGCCCCACGCCTTCACCCGTGATGATGGGTCCAGCCAGCGCAAAAGGCCTGCCGAGCATCCGCCCTGCAATGCCCACCCGTCCTTCTTTGATCAACTGCCGGATCCTGCTGCTTGAGACCCGCTGGCCGCGAATCTTAAGCATGGGAAGAATTTCCACACGGAAACCGTTCTGCCTGCCGAGTTCAACAAGCGTTTCGGTATTGCCCTCGCGGCGGTGGCCGAAGCGAAAGTTCGACCCCACGTGAACGACAACGGCCCCCAGCTTTTCTATCAGAATCTTCTGCACAAACTCCGCCGGCGACAGGCGCGCCAATTGCTCGGTGAAGCGCAGAACAAACAGGAAGTCGATGTGTTCCTTTTCAATGAGGGTTTGCTTGGTTTTAAGGGAGGTGAGCGCAGCAGGCGCTCTTTCCGGCGCCAGAACTTTGGCCGGATGCGGATCAAACGTGATGACAACCGCTTTGCCGCCCGCTTCGCGCGCGGAGCCGACCACGCGGTCCAGCAGGGCTCGGTGGGCCAGATGGACTCCGTCAAAATTGCCGATGGTCACGGCGCTTCGTTGAAGCGGTTCGCGCCATTCCCTCAAGTCTCGAATAACCTGCATATCCTAGTCCAACTCGACCTTCAGGCCGTCGTAGGCCAGTTGCACGTTGGAAGGCAGCCGGCTGTTTGCCTCCTCGTGGCGTAACTCATGAGCGATGTGGGTGAAATAGGCCCGGGAGGGTTTGAGTTGCTCCACAAGGCGGAGGGAGTTCTCGACAGTGGAATGCGTCGGATGCGGCTTATATCGCAGCGCGTCAAGAATCAGGACGTCCAAACCTTCCAGCAACCGAAGCCCCTCTTCCGGAATCACGCTGAAATCCGTCACGTAGGCCGTTTTCCCGAAGCGAAATCCCAGAACGGGTAGATTTCCATGGAGCACGGAGATGGGAACCATCGGTTGCTCCCACAGATCGAAGGGCCCGTCGATCAGATGAGGCTCGACCCTTAGGATTCCGCCGTAGAGATAAGTCTGGTCAAAGATATAAGTGAAAATCCGGCGCAGGCTTT
>CAYWMN010000277.1:0-4818 GCA_964459065.1 uncultured Acidobacteriota bacterium
GGGTAAGCCGCAGAGCCGCGAGGGCGCCTCTGCGCCAGCCATGAGCCCGCGACACGGAAACCAGTGTCGCGGCTACCGGGACAAGAGCCGCCGATCTAAAGATCCGCGCTGCCCTTCCGATGCCGGCGGCGATTTTTTCTCTTCCCTTGGCTGCATTGTCGATTATACTTTTGCGCGGTTCCATACAACGGAGGCGGGCGGCGGGGCGTGCCGGTTTGAGGAGCGGCCCTCGACCGCTCAATTCAACCTGCTCCCGGGCGGCCAAGGCCGGGGACGGGCCTCCGGGGTATAATGGGTTGGATGCGTCCAGAGTTTTCCTCAATCCATTTTGAAGAGCCTGAAAAGGCCGAAAGCAACCTTGAGCGGCTGATGGGGGCGCTTGAGCCGTCGCTGGGCACGCCGCTGGCGTCGCTGCTGGGGCATTCGCCCGATCCCGACGCCGCGCTCAACCTGCTGGAACGCTACGTCCGGGCCGCGCCTCCCGACGTTCTGCGCCAAATCGCCTATTACCCCACGGCGCTCGCTTACCTGCTGGCGATATTCGGGCACAGCAGCTTTCTGGCCGAAAGCCTTCTGGCCGACCCTCCGCTCGCCCTGCAGTTTGCGCGCGACCACAAATTCTCCAAGCTGAAATCGCGCGAAGAGCTGATGCAGGACTACGCGCGCTTTGCCACCACGCATCCGCACCCGTGGCTTTCGGCGCAACTGGCGCGCTTCAAGCGGCGCAACTATCTGCGCATCGTCCTCAAAGACGTTCTGGGATTTTCCACGCTGGGCGAAACCACGCTGGAGCTTTCCATGCTGGCGGACGTGACGCTGTGGAACGCGCTGATCTTCTGCAACCAGGAGCTTGAAAAGCGCTACGGGCAGCCGCAATACCGCGACTCGCAGGGGCGCATCGTGCGCAGCGGGTTCAGCATCGTGTCGCTCGGAAAACTGGGCGGCAACGAGCTCAACTACAGCTCCGACATCGACCTGCTCTTCCTCTATGAAAAGGACGGCGAAACGGCCGGAGGCAGCGAGCCCGATTCCATCATTTCCAACAAGGAATATTTTGTGCGCCTGGCCCGCGCCATCACGCGCACCATCACGCAGACCACGCCCCAGGGCCAGGTCTTCCGCGTGGACCTGCGCCTGCGCCCGGAAGGCGACATGGGCGACCTGGCGATTTCGCTGCGGTCGGCGCTGGAGTACTATGCGCGCCGGGCGCGCGAATGGGAACTGCAAATGCTCATCAAGGCGCGCCACTCGGCCGGCAGCGTGCGCGTGACGCGCGAGTTCCTGCGCGGCGTGGAGTCCGGCATCTACGGCAAAGCCACCGATTTTGCCGCCGTCGAAACCGTGCTGTGGTCGCGCGAGAAGATCTCCAAGAAATTGCGCGAGGGCCCGGACGACTCCATCGACGTCAAGCGCCACCGGGGCGGCATTCGCGACATCGAGTTCCTCACCCAGTGCCTGCAGCGCCTCCACGGCGGCGAAGACCGCTGGGTGCGCAGCGGCGGAACCCTGATGGCGCTGCGCAAGCTGAATGACAAAGGCTGGATTTCCGACCACGACTACGCCCGGCTGGTGGGCGCCTATGAGTTTCTTCGCAAGGTGGAGCACCGCATTCAGTTTGACCGCGGGCGGCAGACCCATCGGCTGCCCGCCGAGCCCCAGGCGCTCGACCACCTGGCGCGCCGCGTGGGCATCGACAGCAGAAAATCGCCGCGCTACGCCCTGCTGGCCAAAATCGAAAAGGCTTTCGAGACGGTGGACGAAATTCACCAGCGCATTGTGCGGCCGGCCGCCGGCCGCGAAGCCGGATCCGCTTACGCGCTGAGCCCGTTGATCGCACCCATCGGCGACCAGGCGCCCCATTCGTTTGAGTCCTTGCTGGACTACCTGGAGACGCAGGCCCCCGAGCTTGCCACCCTGGTCAGGAACGCCGCGGTTCCCGAACGCGCGCGCCGCAACGTGGCCCGCCTGTTCGGCGCGCTGCTGGCTTCGCCGGAAAACTTTGATCGGGCCTGCCAGCAGCCGCATTCGGTGGAACGCGCCCTTAACATCACCGCCTCCAGCGACTACCTGACCGATTTGCTGGTTCACCACCCGGAAGACGTCGCGGCGCTCGATTCCTACCGCCCCCCCAGGCCGCCTTCCAGGCAACAGATGAACATCGGGCTTGAAGACCCCGTCGTGTTTGACCCGTTCGCCTGGGCGAGGGAGAGATCGTTCGACACGCGGGAGAAGATGGCTCTGCTGCGGCGAAACTTCCGCGCCCGCGTTCTGGAGCTGGGCGCTTCAGACCTTGCGGAGACCGATAACATCTTCTCCAGCCTGGAGGATTGGACCCAGCTCGCCGGCCGGTCGGTTGCAAGCGCCCTGTGGATTGGATACGAAGCCCTGGAAGGCGCGC
This sequence comes from uncultured Acidobacteriota bacterium, assembly GCA_964459065.1. Taxonomy (GTDB): domain Bacteria; phylum Acidobacteriota; class Terriglobia; order UBA7540; family UBA7540; genus JAMCXS01. Next base: position 2,399 of record CAYWMN010000277.1, read on the forward strand.
TCGAAAACGCCAGCCTCGGGGAGCTGCCGTTTGCGGTTCTGGGACTGGGACGCTTGGGCATGGGCGAGTTCGACCTGGCCTCGGATGCCGACGTGATCTTTGTTTGCGAGGCCGGCACCCCGCGCGAAGAAGTGGCGCATTGGATGCACTTCGCCGAGAAAATTATCGAAGTCCTTTCCAGCTACACCCGCGACGGCTCCCTGTTTGCCGTCGATACGCGCCTGCGCCCGCGCGGCCAGGAGGGCGAACTGGTGACGCCGGAAAATTCCCTGCTCGCTTACTTTCAGGAAGAGGCGCAAGCGTGGGAGGCCATGACCTATTTGAAGGCTTGCCCGATCGCCGGCAATCGGGAGCTTGGCCGCCGCGTCATCGACGACCTGATGCCCCAGATGTTCAACCGGTTCCAGAATACTCCCGAGCTTGAGGATGAATGTATCCAGATGCGCCACCGCCTGGAAAAAGAAAAACGCGTTCCGGCCACCAACATCAAGACAGCGCCGGGCGGATATTACGACGTGGATTTTGCCGTTTCCTACCTTCGCCTGCGCCACGGCATCCTGCTGCCGCCCGGAACCCATACCCGCCGGCAGATTGAAGCTCTTGAATCCGCCGGCGCCCTCAGCCAGCACGAGGCCCAATCTCTTGCCGACGGCGCAGCCTTCCTGCGCAGCGTCGATCATGCCGTGAGATTGGCCACCGGTAAAGCCTGCGAGGGCCTGCCCACCCACGTGGGACATCGGGAAGCCGTGGAAACCCTGGCGCACCACTGGGGCCTGGTTTCTTCCGCCACGACCCTGGCCCAAAGGCTGTGGGAAGTCCAGCAGGAAGTCCGCTACATTTACCGCCGCATGGTCGGCGCCGAGTAAGTTTCCGCCCAACTTTCCAGCTTAACCTGCCGATAACCAAAAGGCTCTTGGGGCTGCTTGGGCCGTCTCGAAAGACGGCAATCTGCGCTGTTGACAAATGGCGAAGAAAAAGCGAATATGGCCGCAGCGCTATCAAATGGGAGGATGTCTTGAACAACCAGCCCAACACCGAACAGGGCTCACTCCGCCCGCCGGCCTCATGGGCGGCGCCGGGCGCCGAACCGCACCGCCCGGGCGCGCTACCTCCGCCAAAACTGGTGGGCATGGCCCGCCTGGCTCAACAGAGCCCCCAACTGCGCGAGCGGGCGCAGGTCCAATACTTTGAACTCCCCGCGCGCTCGGCGCTGAACCACGAGTCGAGCCGCCGGATGCCTTTTGCCTGGACGCTCAATCCTTACCGCGGTTGTGAGTTCGGCTGCAAATATTGCTATGCGCGCTACACCCACGAGTTTATGGAACTCGGCAACGGCGCCGACTTCGAGCGGAAGATCTATGCCAAGGCTGGAGTGGCCGGACTGCTGCGGGCGGAGCTTTGCCGGGCGCGCGATAAGGGTTTGCCGATCGCTCTCGGCACGGCCACGGATCCTTATCAGCCGGCGGAAAAGCAGTTCCTTGTAACCCGCGGCATCCTTGAGACAATGGCGGAGTTTGAGGGCCTCGATTTTTCCATCACCACCAAAAGCGTCCTGATTGTTCGTGACGCGGAGCTGCTCGGCGGCCTTTCCCGCCGCCACCGCTTGAGCGTGAACATGACGGTTACCACGCTCGACGAAGATTTCGCGCGGCTGATTGAACCGAAAGCGCCTCCGCCCATGAAGCGCCTGGAAGCCGTGCGCGCGCTCAACGCCGAGGGCGTCCGCGTGGGAATCAATGCCGCTCCAATCCTGCCCGGCTTGACGGACTCGAGCCACTCGCTCGAGACCCTTGCCGAAGCTGCCTCGAGCCATGGAGCGCAGTTTCTGTTCGGCAACGTTCTTTTTCTCATGCCCAGCGCAAAAACACAGTTCATGCCCTTGCTTGAAAAAGAGTTTTCCCACCTTGCCCATCGCTATCGCCGGCTCTACCGGAAATCGGCCTATCTCTCCGGAGAGTACAAGGAACGGATCGGCAAGCTGGTTGCCGAACTGCGAGCCCGATACGGCCTCACCGGGAGGCAGGACGAGCCCCGCACCTGCCAAGTGCATCAGCAGTTTGCGCTGCCGTTCGTTTAGGGGCAGTCCGGAAGCTCAACATGCAGATCCAGCGAGAGTTATCATGAAACAAAAATTGCAATCCAGAGGCAACCCCAGTACCCAGGAAGCATCCAATGTAATGGAAGGTGAAAATGGTCAATGTCGATTCCGGAGACCCGCTTGCCCTGAAGTAGAGGCCGGCAGCAGCAATGCCGAGTCGGGTCAAGCGCGGAGCGGGCAAAGGGGCCCACAGCTGAGGGGCACGTAATAAACTCAGCAAGCTCTGACAGATCCGGCGGCGGGTCTCCGAGGAATAAGGGATAAAGTTGATAAGGCGGCGAAAGCCGCCTTTTGTTTTTGGCATTTGGTCGGACGGCTTCTC
>CAYWMN010000278.1:0-4796 GCA_964459065.1 uncultured Acidobacteriota bacterium
CTGCTTTCTTACGGTCATCAGCGGATAGGTCTGAGTTTTCTGGGACCCTTGGCCGGAGGCCGGGGGATCCTGCTGGGATGAGGACTGCTTTGCCAGGGCCTGCTGCATGACCAGCACAATCGCGTTATCGCTTCGGTTGAGGTCCCAGGTGTGGACGTGGCTGCGGCCGGGCCGCGGATGCGCTCCGGTGGGATCGCTGAGGTCGTCGATCATTTCCTGCCAGGTGGCGTTGATATCCACCTTGAGAGTGCTCTTGCCATCGATCGGCATCGCGTGGTCATCCACGATGTAGGCGTAGGTTTGGCCCAGGTTTCGGGTGGGCGAAAGGTGGTGGAACCTGGGCTCGACCAGCGGCTGCTGGACCGCGTGTACCAGCAGAAGCTCGCGGGAAGGCGTGACCATCCAAAACCGTCCGCCGATGACCGCTGTGCGAATCTGGGGGAGATTGGATGGCTTAGCCTGCTGGACCCAATTCCAAACGCCCATCAGCGACTGATTCCTGCTGCCTTCCGGGCCGCCGCCCAGATAAGAGCTCAGCTCAAATTTGGCGATCTCAGCCTTGGGCAATTGAACGGTGAGCGTGCGGCCGGATTCATCCCAACTCCAGGAGGTCTTGCCGGTTCCTTCCACAATTTTGATGAAAAACGGAACGGGGTCGGGCCATTGCGATCCGGAAGGATAAAAGCTGACGGGTGGAACGGTTCCGGAGACATTGCCGGCGGCATCCAGCAGCACCATGGCCATTCCGCGGGAGAGAGGATCGGCCAGGTAGGGAACTTCGAGCTTGGTCTGGATGGGAAGCCGCGTCATGGGGTCGATCAGGAAATCGGCGGCGGACTTTTTGGCGATCACCTGATAGGTGGCCTGGTCTTTTTTCATTTCGCCGGAAGCAAGATCGAACATCCCGTGCCTTTCGGCCATCAGCTCGCTGGTTTTGGGCGGAGCCATCAGCCGGACCGGCGACGCCGGGTATTCGGAATCGGAAACGAGCTTGGCGAACACCGGCGCGTACTGTTCGGCGCTCTTGTCGAAGTTGCTGCGAATGACCGGCCGATAGAGCGCTTCACCGGGTGACTTGTCGCCGATGAGCGACCGGGTGAGCACCGCCAGCGGCCCCACCACCGGTTCAAAGCGATGGTAGAAATGCGGATCGGTGGCGGTGGAAAAATCAGCGGGATTCGGAGCGTTGTAGGCGAGGCTGTTGCCGGCCAAATCGACGACGCGCGCGCGAACCCGGTAGGTGCGGCCAAAGCGCAGCTTGGGAAGCGAGCCGGGCTGGGCCACAAACGAAGCCGTCATTTTGAATTCACTCACCGGCTGCGTTGACTGCGCCGGATCGGCGGGCGGCTTGGGAACGCCTTCCGGACTGATCGGCGCGCCGGGCCGCGGAGCACAGAGGCTCCAGCCGTTCCAACTGAACATGGACTCCTGAAGGTACAAATCCTGCTCGCCGGCGGGCGCCGATGACGGCTGGGCGGCCGATTGCGTTGCGGCCAGCTGCACGAAGCCTTCATCCTGGTACTGGCGCAGAACGCCTGCTTCATAAAAGTTGTAGGTTCCGACCCTGCGGCAAAGCGATTGCCAGCTTTTGGTTTCCGAATCCCACACGTCAACGCGATATCCGCGCACCACATCCTCCGCGTAGAGCGTCACCTGATCCGGAGGATTCTTCTGGATTGCCTGATTATTGAGCGTCGCTCTCGCCAGGGTTTTCACAAGCCATTGGGCTTTGCCGGCTTTCGAGACCGACAGGCCTGCGGTGCGCAAGGCCGGCAAACCGGCCAGACCCTTGGGCTCCACGGTTTGCGTTCCAGCTTCAACCTGCCCGGGCCTGGCGGGCGAAGCTTGCGACGCACCGCTGCCGTTTCCGCCCGGCTCCTTCCGGAACATCATCGGCTGCACGGTTGTCGACTGGCTTTGCGATTGCGCGATAGCGGAGGAGGCCAGGCGGTCCGCGAGATTCGCCATCTTGACGGCGGAGCCGTCCACGTCCACGCTCATCACCGGGTACGACTTGTGGTCGTTCAGCTTCAGCAGTCCGTTCGCAATGCCGGAATCCGGTTTTTCGGGCCGCGGCGCAAACCAGGAGCGGGAAGCGTCCAGGACATACGCCGTGCTCGGAGTGACGCTGCAGTTGGGGCACGCCGTCGCGGCGTCCGGCGTCCACTGCGGGATGACGCGCACGGTGGAAGCCGGGGCCAGGCCCGCCGGCATCGGCACTTCCAGGTTGATGACGATTCCCATGACCTTCATCAGTTCGGGGTAATTGCCGAGGCTTGCCAGCATCTTGTGGAAGTCGAGTTCAGGCGGCTCGAGCGGTTCGATGGTCTCGGGAAGGATTGGGTTGGACATCCGGACCAGCATAAAATCACGCGCCGGCTGCATCTGGGTTGTGGGGACGGCCTGGTACTGCTGCAAGTCCTTATAAACGGCTTGGAAGGCGCTGAGCGTTGCCGGGCTCAAGGGATGGGCGGCGCGCGTGAGCATTTGGGCGTTGCGTTTGGCGCTGATCTGAAGATTGGGATGGAGCGTGCTGATAAAGCCGCTCAGTTGCTGCCGGACCATCGCCTGGCGGGCCGCAGGCCGTTCCGTCTCCTGGGCCGTTGCGGACTGCGAACGTTGCCCGGTCGCGGTTCGGGTTATGTGCCCAGTCATGAGCGGCCGCTCGTAGGAGACGCTGGAAGTATTTTTCGGCACGGTGTAGAGGCTGATGGGTGCAAGCTTCTCCAGGATGTGGACTCGGGTGGGCAGGCGGCTGGGCGAGGCCAGGGCAATCGACTGGTACCGGGATTTGACGAAAGATTCAAGGTGCAGGACCGGCTGAGCGATTACCGCGCGCTTGGAGTAGTCGTCGAACTGGTAAGGTTCGACAAAAGTGGTTTTCTTAAAGAGCGCCGTCCACAAATCCGGTTGGAGGTCCGGACCGACGCGCGCCGCGTCAAGGGGAGCCGAACCCGCAAACTGGACCTGAAATTTGATGTCTTGAACCTTGGCCGGCCAGTTTACAAAATCCGTAAACTGGGAAAGCGTGGGGCGGGGAAGCCCTTCGTCGGTCTCAAGGCGCGGCGAGACATAGACCGAAAGCTTCAGCTTCCCGTTGGCGAGGCCGTTCGGTAAGGCGGTCCAGAGGATGGTTTGTTTCTTGGCCATGGCGATCTTCCTCTTAAGCGAAGGCTTCGCAATAGATTTGCCAGTCGGCGGAGCTCATTTCATCTGAAAAGGACACCGCGGTCGGTCCCAGCGGGTAAGGGGCGCCGGGGAACAACAGCGCCGCGTGACCGTTTCCGCCGCCCGCAAACTGGCGTTCCACCGTCAAGTCCACGCTCTTGCTGAAGAAAAGAATATCGATTTGGACGGTGAGCGTGGCGCGGCCCCACAGCTTGTTCCCATCGGAGATGTACTTGAGGGACATCTTGAATTCCACCGAGACCGTGATGATGGCGAGAACCTCGACGGCGCCGCCGCAACGCAGGTAACCGGTGAGTTCCGTTTTGCTGTTTTCGTGCTTGTAGGAGAGCCCTGCCATCAGGTAGATGCCGCCGCTCGCCACTCCGATGTTGAGCGAAAAATTCCCGCCGAACTCGAATTCAGCCTCCATGCGCTGGATGCCCTTGGGCGTGAGCGTGAGTCCGAAATATCCTCCGCCGCCGAAAAGAGAAACGGTCAGCAGGAAAGGATGGTGTTCCTGGCAGAAGTCAAACTGGAAGGTGATGGGGGCGCCCGTAAAGTAAATGTTCAGTTGCGCGCCCAGGCTGAGGTTCGAGAGATTAAACACGCCGATGCTAACGGGCGGCAGACCCAGCGAGTAGCCGGCTTCGATCCCCTCAGCCGTCACGTCCAGGCTGGGCGGATCATCAAAGCCTCCACCGGATGGAATCATGTCCTTGAGCGGATTGACAAAAGCCAGCGGCCCTTTGAACTCGATGCTTTTGATGTGGACCTTGACGTCCGGCTTCTGTCCATTGACGGATTTGAAGGTGAGCTCATCAAACGTGAGGACCATGACGTCGGTCAGCTTGGACGCAGTGGGAATAAAATCAATCTTGAAGCTTTTCAGCGAAGCATTCACCACATAGCTGGGCGGTTTGGCGTCCAGCGTTTTGGTCAGAGTGGCGTTCACAGTCAATGCTTTGGTGGGGTCGCCGGTAACAACAAAAAACGGCGGAATGCCGTTCTTCTTGTCGATGGAAACACTCTGGATTTCCGGCTGCCAGGTAAAGCTGGTTACGATTTTATCGTGCAAGTGGCTGGTGACGAATTTGGGAATTTTTTCCACGGTGCCCGAAAAGTCGGTGACGGCCTTGATGACCTCCTCCAGGGAAATGTCTCCCAGGAGTTTGGCCTCCAGGGCGGACTTAAAGAACTTGGCGGGATCGAATGCGCCGCTGGCGATGCTTTCCAGTTGTCCTGCTACGGGGCCCAGCAGTCGCGAGAGTCCGGAAATCTCCATGCTGGGCGTCAGCAGTCCGCCCACTTTGTCCGCGCTGCCTCCGGAGCCTCCAAACAGGAGCGGCACGGTATTGAGCAGCTTGGCGAAAACCTGGCCCTTGTTGGCCAGCGATTCGATGCCATGCTCGAGATAGGCGGCGTCGTACTGGATGGAGGTTGAAGCGTTCACGCCCGTGAGCCGTTCAACCGTCGCAATGCGGACCTGGGACAGGCTCATGGCCGGATAGAAATAGGGCAGGCCTGTTGGAAGGTTCGTCCCCTTCGCCGGAGTTTGGCCCTTAAACGACATCGAATCGGTTTCGAGCGTGGTGTCGCCGGGAACTTTGTGCTTGGCATAGGCGACTTTT
>CAYWMN010000279.1:0-4788 GCA_964459065.1 uncultured Acidobacteriota bacterium
TTCTTCTTGATCTCATCGTCGGGTTTGCCCTGGGAATCTTATGCTGGAAGCTCAGCGGCGAAGTCTTGCGGCGGTGTAATGGTATGGGGAAAAGATTGATTTCTCCATTACTGCATCGGTAGCGCATGAGGGCCTCCCCGTTGCAGGTTTCGATGCAGTTATTGCCGGTCGGCTTGCCCGGATCGATGAAAGGCCAACCTGCTCTCCGCCGGTAGCCATCGCCTGGCTGGGGAACTCCGGGCCGTGGCCGGCCACGATCGCCCGCAGGCCGTCGCTCTGCCAACGGAACTGCTCCAGCACCCGCGCACCTCGTTCGCCACCCAGCAAAGTGTCTACTTCGATCCGTAATTGAGCTGCTCGAATAGGTTTACAATGGGGTGAATATCGGCGAACATCGGGTAGTGTGGGCGCACGACATGGGCCCGGCGCAAAACGAAGAATTGATCAGGTACTATAAGGATCGGCATGCCTGGCTGCTGGAAGCTGACGCGCAGCCTCCCAAACTATTGCCCTATACGGCCGCAGAGGGTGGGGCAGACCAAACAGGCGCAAAGGAAAAAACTGCCGCGGCCCGGCAGACGGTGAAAAATCAATGACCACATTGCGCGTGCCGGCAGAGCAAGAGCCGGAGCGAACCCTGGAGGCGTCCGGGGAAGAGAATCAGGCAACCGGCGCGACCGGAGGCTCGCAAGGTGAATGCCAACCGGCGTCGAGCGAGGCTGGCGCTCGAGCCGCCCTGCGCTGGGCTGGAATGGGCGTGCGGGGAGAGTTCTTCCGTTATGTCGTCGTAGGGGGAATCGCGTTCGTTTGCGATGCCGGCACTCTTTTCGCTCTGACGCGGTTCCTGAAAGTAAACTACCTTATCTCGGCGCCCATCGGGTTTACTCTCGGCATCGTGGTGAACTACCTGTTGAGCCGAACGTGGGTTTTTGAACGCCGCAGGTTGAAGAACACGCCCGTAGAGGTCACAATCTTCACACTGATTGGCGTGGTCGGTTTGGGACTCAACGAATTGATCCTGTGGTTTTTCCAGTCGAAGCTGGGAATTTACTATATGTTTGGCAAGGGCGTGAGCGGCTGCGTGGTGTTGGTGTGGAATTTTGGCGCGCGCAAGCTGGCGCTTTTCCGGTAGAGGGTTTTGGAAGGAGACGGAGTGGAAGAGAAGAACACGGCCGCCCGGCCATCGGCTGTCATCATCGGCGCCGGACCGGCGGGCCTGACGGCGGCGCTGGAGCTCTCAAAGCATCAGGTTCCGGCGGTGGTGCTGGAGGCGGACAAACAAGTCGGCGGCATCTCGCGCACCGTCAATTACAAGGGATACTTGTTTGACATCGGCGGACATCGCTTCTTTACGAAGTGGGACGAGGTGAACCGGATCTGGGAGGAAACCCTCGGTGACGAGTTCGTGCTGCGGCCACGCTTGTCGCGCATCTATTACCGCGGGAAGTTCTTCCTTTATCCGCTGGTGGCGAAAAACGCCCTGTTCGGGCTGGGGCTTTTTGAAAGCGCCCGAATCCTTGCAAGCTATCTGCGCTCGGCGCTGTTTCCCAGTCCCAAGGAAGATAACCTGGAAGAGTGGGTCTCAAACCGCTTCGGAAAACGCCTCTATCAGATCTTTTTTAAGACCTATACCGAGAAAGTTTGGGGCGTTCCCTGCACATCGATTCAGGCTGAATGGGCCGCCCAGAGAATTCGAGGGCTTTCCCTCGTAACGGCCGTCAAAAATGCTCTTTTGCCTTCCAAAACGCCAAAAGCCAAGACTCTAATCGACCGTTTTCACTATCCTATGCGCGGTCCCGGCCAGATGTGGGAAACTTTGGCCGAAAAGCTCAACCATGAGGGCTATCCGGTGTTGATGGAGCGGCCCGTGGTGCGCATTTGCCATGAGGGAGGCCGGGTGACGCGCGTGATGGCTCGCGGGCCGCGCGGTGACGAAAGCTATGAAGGCACGCACTTCATCAGCTCAATGCCAATCCGGAACCTGGTCAATGCGCTTGATCCGCAGCCGCCGGAAGAAGTGGTCCAGGCGGCGAACGGACTCCGCTATCGCGACTTCCTGATCGTGAGCCTGATCATCAACCGCAAAGAGGTGGCCCCCGACAACTGGATCTACGTTCACGAGCCAGGTGTGAAGGTCGGGCGCATTCAGAACTTCAAGAACTGGTCGCCGGCCATGGTGCCTGATCCCAGCAAGACATGTTTGGGCATGGAATATTTCGTTTTCGAAAACGACGAGCTGTGGGCGAGCCCTGATCCGAAACTACTGGAGCTGGCGCGCCGCGAAATCGCGCAGCTCGGATTGGTGCGGGCGGAGGAAATCGAAGACGGAACCGTTGTCCGAATGCAGAAGGCTTATCCGATGTATGATCCCGGCTGGACCGAGCGAGTGGAAACCATCCGAGCTTATGCTGAGGCGAACCTGAGCAACCTCCAATTTGTGGGCCGGAATGGCATGCACAAGTACAATAACCAGGATCATTCCATGATGACAGCCTTGTGCGCCGCTCGAAACATTTGCGGCGCCCATCACGACCTTTGGGCGATTAACAGCGAACCCGACTACCACGAGGAAGTAAAAGAAGAAGACGCTCAAAGCAAAGCGATGCCGGTGGAAAGTCCTGCCTCCTGAATTCCCATTCGCAAAGGGTGAAGAGCGGTGGCCGTCATCGGCGGAGTGCTGGCTCATCCGGGAATGAACACTAAGGCTCTGCCTCGATGTTTCTTGCCATAGAAACCGGACTGGTGGTTCTCGCTATCGGGGCGGCGTTTCTGGTCCCAAAGCTGGGCGCCAAGTGGTTTGAAGCGCTGGAGAGAAGCTTTGGAAGGCTCGCGCAGAAACCCGGGCTTTCCGTGCTGGCCGTGGGGCTCACGGCGCTGGCTCTGCGGGCGGCGCTATTGCCTATCCTGCCCATTCCTATCCCCGGAGTCAGCGACGAGTTCGGATATCTACTGCTTTCCGACACTTTTGCCCACGGGCGGCTCACCAATCCCACCAACCCCATGTGGGTACATTTTGAAACCTTCCAGGTGATCTGGCAGCCAACTTACACAGCAAAATATTACCCGGCGCAAGGACTGATCATGGCGCTCGGACAGGTGGTTACGGGGCATCCCTTCTGGGGCGTCTGGCTGAGCGTGGGATTGATGTGCGCCGCGATCACCTGGATGCTGCAAGGGTGGCTCGAACCGGGCTGGGCGCTGTTGGGAGGCTTTCTGGCCGTCGTCCGCTTCGGGACGTTCAGCTACTGGGCCGACAGTTACTGGGGCGGAGCGGTGGCGGCGATCGGCGGAGCGCTGGTGCTGGGAGCGCTGCCGCGGCTGAAGCAGAAGCCGCGGGTGCGCAACGCTCTGCTGATGGGTTTGGGGTTCGCCATCCTGGCGAACAGCCGGCCTTACGAGGGCTTATTTTTCGGCGTTCCTGTGGCGGTGGCGATGGTGGTGTGGCTGTGGAAGATGAAGCGGCCGGAGCTGGGCCGAGCGCTGAAGCAAGCGATGGTTCCGCTGCTGGCGGTGCTGGCGGTAACGGTGATTGCCATGGGCTATTACTTCCAGCGCACGACCGGCAGTGCCTGGACGCCGCCCTATCTGGTCTACAAGCATACCTACAATCCGGTGCCGCTGTTTCCCTGGCAATCGCTGAGGCCCATTCCGGCGTACCGGCACGCCTTGATGCGGGATTCCTATCTGAAGTACTTCGCCCTTCCCCAGTACGAGGCGACGCAGACTGTGATGGGTTTCGCTGCCGTCGCGGTGAAGTATGCCGCATTCTTCTGGAGTTTTTTTCTGGGGCCTTTGTTTACGCTTCCACTGGGGTTTGCGTTGCTGATTCTTCCCAGTGGTTTTTCCTGGCGGGATGTTCATCCCGACACACGTTTCCTGCTGCTCGTCTGTGGAGTGACGCTCTTTGGCGAGGCGCTGCCAACTGCGTACAGCCCGCACTACTCTGCGCCGATAACCTGCGTAATCCTTGCACTTATTTTGATTGCCATGCGCCGGTTGCGCCCATGGCACTGGCGCGGCAAGCCGGCGGGGCTTTTTATTACACGGGCCGTTCCCTCACTTTGCCTGCTGTTTTTCCTCATGCCGGTGGGCGCTCGAATCCTTCAAGGGCCGACCTTTCTATCTCAGCCCAACCAGGGCATGTTGACCTGGTGCTCTGCGATGCCGTCCAATACCGAACGTGCGGCCCTTTTGGCGAAGCTCAGGCAACTGCCGGGACGGCAGCTTGTTTTTGTCCGCCAAAATGACGCTCACAGCAATTCGTCGCCAAACTATATCTACAACCGCGCAGACATTGACTCCGCCAAAGTGGTTTGGGCGTATGACATGGGCCCGGCTGAGAATCGGAAGCTGATCCAATATTTTAAGAACCGGCGCGCCTGGCTGCTGGACGCCGACGCCCATCCTCCCAGGCTGTTGCCTTACTCGGAGAGAAAAAAGCAGTAAAGCAGGCTTGGGCCGTGTTCATCTTTTGCGGCCCATTGGATCGACCACTCCCTCGTGAATTTGTCCTCCGGCCCCGCCTGCCGCCGGCCCTTAGCGCTGAGCCTGCACGGTGGCACTGTTTTTGCTTTCGAAGCGCGTCAAGTAAGGGATCAAGGGCGTGACCTCGAAAGGCATTTTATCCTTGGGCGAGATCAGGTTGACCGGCTTGTTTTTCATCAGGGAGATGTGGTCATTCCAGGCATCGACCTTGATGCGGGCGCCCAGAGGCAGTGCGGCGATCTGGTCCAGGGATTTTGGCTTGAGTTGGGGAGCGTTCTCCATCAGGGCGACCATCCGAAGCTG
>CAYWMN010000280.1:0-4742 GCA_964459065.1 uncultured Acidobacteriota bacterium
AGATCGCAGTTGAAAAAACAGCAAAAACGAACCTAAAACGAAGCTAAAACGAAGCTGGTAAGTTGTTGAAAATACGTCGCGCCTGAAAAAACGAACCGAAGAAACTGTACAAAACCGCCAGTTTCCAAATCCCGCTTTGCTTCCCCAGGCTGGCCCCTCGCCGGATGCTTTCACTTACCCTCCGCTCCCTGCTTTTGAAACTTCGCGGTGAACCTTCCGGGCGAGCTGCGAGACGGCCGCCTGCTCGATCTTTCCGGCCGCGAACCACCGGCAACCCGTGGCCTGCAAACCCTCGGGTAGCTCCGCCGTGTACACCTGAACCTGAATGGACCGGTAGGTAATACTGTGCCGGAGCCTGTGGCGAAGCCGCTGCAGCGGGACTTCAATCCCAGTTGCATCCTGGAGCTTCTGCCTGAGCGCGGCCAGCGCCTCCGCGGCCGAGTGGCCGAGCGCCGAGGGGAAGTTCCAAAGATCGCCGAGCAGGCCCTGGTCGAGCCCGCGGGTCAGCAGAAAGCTCTGGTTGCGGTGGAGCACGGCGGTTGCGAGATGCCATTTCTCCGACTGCCGGCGGGGCCGTGGTTGGGGATAGCTTTCCGGCGTCCCGGCTCGATAGGCGCGGCACCAGGGACGCAGCGGGCAGCGGGCGCACGCGGGCGCCCGGGGCCCGCAGAGGGTCTGCCCCAGTTCCATCATGGCCTGATTGAAGTTGCCGGGGCTGCGGCGGCTGAGCAGCAGGTCGAGACTCTGCTCGATCGTTTGGCGAAAGCGCGGCTCGGCCAAACTGCCGCGCAAAGCGAGCAGCCGCGCCATCACACGCGCCACGTTGCCGTCGCAGACCGCGTAAGGCTCGCGGTAAGCGATGCTGAGCACAGCGCGCGCCGTGTAGTCGCCCACGCCGGCCAGCCGGCGCGCCTGCTGGAAATCCTGGGGAAAGTTGCCGCCGTATTGTTCCGCCATCTGGCGCGCCGCCAGGTGCAGGCTGCGGGCGCGGCGGTAATAGCCCAGGCCCGACCACAGCTCCAGCACGCGCTCAAGCGGCGCGGCGGCCAGTCGCCGGGCGCTTGGGAACTCGCGAAGGAAGCGTTGGTAGTAGGGGATGACGGTGGCGATCTGGGTCTGCTGAAGCATCACTTCAGAGAGCCAGATTTCATAGGAAGATTTGGCTCCGCGCCAGGGCAGCTTGCGGCGGTGGCGGCGAAACCAGGCCAGCAGTTTCGCTCGTGCGGCGGCGGCTTCAGTGGAAGTCAGGCGAGGCATGGGCAGGCGTTATTTCCGGCGGCGGCGCCGGCGGCGCTGATGGCGGTCGCGCAGGGAGGACGCGGCGATTTCGGCCGGCGTTCCCGGAGCAAAATATCCCGCCGGCGCGGCGACGCTCAGGCCCCGGCGGCGGTAAAGCGTCACGCGCACGGAATGGAACCGGCCATTGCGGCGCAGGTTGTTGGGGTGGTAGCCCAGGACGTAATAGGCTGCGGGCAGCGGAGCCGCCATTTCGAATCCCGTGTCCAGATCGTCCATGTTGGTGATGAAGTTGCCCCCGGTCATCGTGGCCAGGTCGGCCAGCGGGTCGGAGGTTGCTCCGGCGCGGTCCGCAAGCATTTCGTTCTTGGCGTCGATGATGGCCGCAGCTTCGGACGAGCCCGGACCTTGAGGGTTGGGAATCTGGTGGACGAGGCCGGTGGTGTCGAGCGTATTCACAATAATGTGGTGCCGCGTGGCAAGCCGGGCGAGTTCATCCACGCGCCGTCCCAGCGTGCCGGTCAGAAACCCGGGCGAGGCCACGATGATGGAGCGCGGGTCGGGAAGCGCGGAAACTTTGCTAATGAGCTCTGCGAGCGACGCCACCGTGCGATTGGACCGTGCGGCATCATCTTCGATTACGCGGGCTGCCTGGCGGTCCACCACGGCCTTCAGACGCCGCATCTGGGAAAAGCGGGCCCTTCTCGAAACCGGATCGCTTGCATCATGCCGCCCCGGGCAATGCTGCAGGTCATAGAGGGCCACCTTCAAGGCCAGCGGATCGTGGACGTAAAGCAGCAGGTAAGCTTCATAATCGGTCAGGGCCGGGCACGCTTTCGCCATAGCGGGCGAGGGAAGATGGGGATGAATCGCCAGCAACGCCTGGTGGAACTTTTTGCGATTGCCGGTAAAGCCGAGCGTGACTTCGCCCGAAGCGGTGAAGACGCCAAAGCGATGTTCCCGGCTCAGCCTGGGCCCGAAAACGTCATAGGCGCTGTCGGTCACTCGGATGGTGTCGGTAAAAGTGAAGTGCAAGTCGTCAAAGAACAGCGCCGTATAGCGGATAGTCCAGGGTGCTTTGGGCTGGTGCACGACCACTGGAACCAGGTTGGAGGCGAAGTCGGTAATGTGCTGGTACCGGCCGTTATCGTAGAGCCGGAAGTCGCGCCTCCGCAGGAAGCTGATGGTGCGGCCTTTCAGGTTGCGCACGACCACGGTCACTTGAACCGGCGGCGCGGGCGTGGTCCTTTCGCGGGGAGCAGGCCTTTGGGCTCGCAGAGCGGAGCCGGCAACAAGCAAGCCCGGCAGCAGGCACCCGAGAATCAGTTTGCGCGGGATGGGGCGCCGTCCGATGGCAAAGTTTTTCATCATGAAAGGACCCTGGCAGGATAGAGCCTTGAGCGATATCGGAGTCTGGAATGATCTGAATGGACCGGTTTTTTATGGTCTCCCATCAATTGCGCAGAACAAGTATCCGTTCTTGGGGGTAAAATTGTCAACAAGACATTGGAGCATGCCGGAGCCTTGAATCGGCGGGCCGAACCGGTAAATCTTCCAAGCTGCAACGCGCGGTTCAAAACCGGCGAAGCACGTCTGCAACCGAACACAAATACCGGACGGACGGCAGCAAAGCGGCGGCCGCCCATCGAGACGAGGATAGCTGTGGCTGACAAGAACCTTCGAGATTTTATCAAGCGGCTGGAGCGCGAGCGCGAACTGAAGCGGATCAGTGCGGAAGTTGACGTGGACCTGGAAATTACGGAAATCACCGACCGCGTTTCCAAAAAGGGAGGTCCGGCGCTGCTGTTTGAAAAGCCCCGCTCAGCCCGGGATTCCCGCTCTTATTCCATGCCGTTGCTGATCAATATGCTGGGATCAAAGCGCCGGATGGAGATGGCGCTCGAAGTCTCATCGCTCGAAGAAGTGGCGCAAAGAATTGAAGGCCTGCTCGACATGCGCCCGCCTGAAGGCTTCCTGGACAAAGTGAAGATGCTGCCCAAGCTGGCGGAGGCCGGATCGTTCTTCCCCAAGACGGTGAAGACAGGTCCGGTGAAGGAAGTCGTCGACCGCGACAATTTTTCCCTGGCGGAGCTTCCCGTGATGAAGTGCTGGCCCCAGGACGGCGGGCGCTTTATCACTTTTCCATTGGTGGTCACCCGAAGTCCCAAAAACGGGCGGCGCAACGTCGGCTGCTACCGGATGCAGGTCTTTGACGATCGGACGACCGGCATGCACTGGCAGGTCCACAAAGGAGGCGCGGAACACTTCCGCTGGCTTGAACGCCAGGGCAAAGGGCGCCGCATGGATGTGGCTGTGGCGCTCGGCGCCGACCCCGTCACCATGCTTTCCGGAATTCTACCGCTGCCTGAAGACCTGGATGAGTTTCTGTTTGCCGGTTTTCTGCGCAAAGAGCCGGTGGAACTGGTCAAGTGCGAAACCGTTGACCTGGAAGTCCCGGCCCATGCCGAGATTGTGCTCGAAGGCTACGTGGATCTCGATGATATTCGTCGCGAGGGGCCTTTCGGCGATCACACGGGTTATTATTCGCTGGCGGACAACTTTCCGGCATTCCACCTGACCTGCATCACGCGGCGCAAGAATCCCGTCTATGTCTCCACCATCGTAGGCGCTCCGCCCATGGAGGATTACTGGATGGGCTATGCCGTCGAGCGGCTGTTTCTGCCCTTGATGCGCAAGCAGATGCCGGAAGTGGTGGACATGCACATGCCCGCCGAAGGCGTCTTCCACAACCTGATCATCGTCTCCATCCGCAAAAGCTACCCCGGCCACGCGCGCAAGGTGATGAACTCCATTTGGGGGCTGCCGGGCGCCATGTTCAGCAAGTGCATTGTGGTGGTGGATGAGGATGTGGACGTTCACAACACTCGCGAGGTGGCGTGGAAGGCCCTGAACCACATCGACCCGGAGCGCGACATCCAGTTCACCCTGGGACCGGTGGACCAGCTTGAACACGCCTCCCGCCTGCCGAACTTCGGCTCCAAAATGGGCATCGACGCCACTCACAAGTGGCCGAGCGAAGGCTTTGCGCGCGAGTGGCCCGACGAGGTCGTGATGGACGAGGAGACGCGGAAGAAGGTTGACAATCTTTGGGCGAGTTTGGGGTTGAGCTGAGAAGCTTCAGGGCGTTTTAGGGCGGGCCGCACGATTCCCGGCTTTTTAAGGCCGCCAGGAGGAAACACTGAAATACGATTATGACATGTTGGTAATCGGCTCGGGACCGGCGGGCCACCATGCCGCGATCCAGGCCGCCAAGCTCAACAAGCGAGTTGCGCTGGCAGAACGCAAAGGAGTGGTGGGGGGCGTCTGCATCAACCTGGGCACGATTCCCAGCAAGACTTTGCGTGAAGCAGTGCTTTATCTATCGGGCTATCATGAGCGCGAAGTCTACGGAGAATCATACACGGTCAAGAAGAACATTACCAAAGAGGACCTGCTCTTTCGCACCGAACACGTGATCCGGCATGAGATTGACGTCTCTCGACACC
>CAYWMN010000281.1:0-4690 GCA_964459065.1 uncultured Acidobacteriota bacterium
CCATGCGCTTTGACTTGGCGTAGGAGGCAACATAAACACTGTCAGTGACAATTCCTCGATTCCCGCCCCAGCCGTGGTCGGGCCAGCAGTTGGCTTTCCACGCCTCGGTTAGCGTCGCTTCAGGGTAGTCGCCAAACCCGGCACTCTCTCCAATCCCGGCAAGAAGGCGCTCTGTAGCGAGCAGTTCATTGTGAGCCTCCCGCCCCTTCAGCAGTCCCTCCCGATGGCCGGGTTCGTCGTAATAGGCCCAATTGAGAGGCCAGTCGCCTCGCAGCGTGTTAATGTCCAGCGGATGCCCGGTCAGGCGGTCCAGGAATTCTTCGATCTGGACAAACTCCATGCGAGGCGGATGGATTTGCTTTTTGGGCTCGGCCGCAAAATGCCCGTTCCAGCTTTCCGCAAAGCGCTTCATGGCCGCGTTCTGCTCGGGTACGTAAGGCAGCAGGGCCACTGGCGGCGGCAGATAATCATCCGTGTAGTCGGCGCACAGCAGGGGCGGCAAATTATGCCTCTCGTAAAAGGGGGTGCGAAGCTTGGCATAGTGCAGCCATCCCTGGTGGTTTTTCGTGTCCACCACCCTGTCGGGACCGCCGTATTGATAAGCGTAGGTCAGAAGGATCGATCCATCCGGAGCTTCCCAGTTGTAATAACCGTAAGCCATGCGCCCCTGGACGATGTATTTGACCCCGGCCTTTTTCAGGATTTGAGGCATTTGTAAGGTCATCGCAGGAGGATCGGTCTTGGCGTAAAAATAGGTGTCCACACCAGGGAAGTTTTCCTTCAGCCAGCGCCGGCCGAAATAAAACTGCCGCACCAGCTTTTCAGGCCCCACATGGACTTCCTGGCACTGTACGAAACTGGCGCCCCAGATAAATCTCTTTTCCCGCATGTACCGGGCAATTTCATCGCGCTTCTCGGGGTGGCGTTCCAGGAACTCCATCAGGTAGACGGTGCTCTCCATCGAATAGCTGAATTCCGGATGTTCGGAAAGGACCTTCAGGGCGGGCAAAATGATTTCTTTGGAACGAAAATCCGCCGTCAGCTTCTGCGTGTTCAGCCATCCGAGGTCGTTGTGGCAGGTGCAATTGAGGGCGAAAACACCTTTGTCAAAGTAGGAGTGGTACGCCGGCACTCGCAACCTCCGCGGCCGCCCGATTCCCTTCCCCGCCGCGCTCATCGCGAACGTCATCGCCGTTTCCGTAAAAGGCGAGGGGACCCAGACGTACTGGTGCGAGGCTGACCGGGCGGGAATGGGCTCCAGATCAATCTGCATCAGAGTTTCACCGCGGTGGGAGACGGTTAGCCGGGCGCCGCGAATCTCGCCGCCGGGGTTAATCAGATGCAATGTCGCTGACTGAACGCATCTCCCCTTGTGCGCGTCGTACATGGAATAGACGTCGATCTCAAAGGACAATTCATGCCGTCGCGGGAAAACATGCACTTTGGAAAGCCCGGTCTCCTTGCCGCCGGGTTTCGGCCACACGTCCTCCACGGCGATGCGGACAAAATCGGTTTCCACCGTTCGCGGCAAGGCGATGATCTGGTAATTCGTGGTCTGCGGAAGCTCATGGGTCATCGACACTCCGCCGGCAAACGAGCAGCGCACCCGGCGAGGCGCTTCCAGCAACTTGAGCCGCGAGTAGGTCATCATGTAAGGATCGCGTCCGACGACGTCAAAAGGCAGTGGGTGAGGAAGAATCCACAACTCGCTCACGCGGCGAACTTTTGGAAACTTGATTTCAATCCACGCCCCGGCAACCTGCTCCCGGGTCTCCCAGCCCCTCTGGATGTTATCGCCGAGAACGTTAAGCGGGCGATATCCCCAGGGAGGATCGTCAACATACGAAGACGCCGTGACCGTCGCCATTTTCCGCCCCGCCCAGTTGGGATTCTCAGGCCCGGGGTCTTCGGCCGCCATCAGCCGCCTGGCCCCGCTCGCCACCGGAATTGCTTGAGCGATCGCCGAAGCAAGAATCAATTGTCCGCTGCCCGATAAGAATTTTCGCCGGTCCACTGCCTTCATCACCTCCTGACATTGCCCGCTCCGGACCCACTTCGTCCCCAGTGCACAACAGAGTTCGAGACGCGTCCACGAAGTCGATACTCTACCTCTCAGAGTATCGATTTGCCAATCCTTCATGGCGGAGGGCCGCGGTGGCCGAGGGCGACCGACACCGGCGCCGGCGTCTGGGACCGGCGCAAGTCCCGGGTAAATCCCCTTGACAATCGGGTAAAACTACGCTACATTTGTAGTATCTGTGAGCCTGAGTGAAGCCCCGGCGGCAAAGGCTCACAGAGGAAGGGCAAAAGCAAAATTGGGGCGGAAACTGAAAGCCACGAAAAAAAAGAATTCTTTTTTCGACAAACGAAGCTAGGAAGTTGTTGAAAACACAAGGCAGATGTCGAAAACACGGCCAAAACGAACCTAAAACGAAGCTAAAACGAAGCTTGTAAGTTATTGAAAATACGTAGAGAAGAAATAAACGAAGCAAAAACAAACCGGCGAGCCTCCTGGCTAACGAACTGAAAATAAAAGGCCGCCAAAAACGGGCCGAAAACCCGCCTCCGCTGATCACCCCTCCCCGGCCCGCGGAATTCAGGCTCGAAATGAGAATCTTCCCCAACCTGCCGGCCCACAGGCCGAAAGGCAAGACAGCTAGCCATGTGAAGCAATTATCGCGGGGTCGAGTCCGGCAGGCCGCCATCGACAGGAAGGGTGGCGCCGGTGGTCGGCGTCTGGCGGGTGGCGAAGAAGAGCACGGCATTCGAAACATGCTCGCCGGTGACGCGAACCTTCAGCAGGTTTCGATTGCGGTAGTAATCTTCCAGGCCCTGCTCGTCCAGGCCGCGCGAGCGCATCCTCTCCGGGCCCACCGTGGCCCACAGCCCCGACTTGCGGGCGCCGTGCGAGAAGACTGCATCGGGCGATACCATGTTGACGCGCACGCCAAGGGGCGCAAGCTCCAGGCTTGCGATGCGCGCCAGCTGATGGGCGGCAGCCTTGGTGGCGCTGTAGGCGCCAAAGCCCGCTCCCGGCGCAAAGACGTTCTTGGTGGAAACCACGACAACGTCTCCGCCCGTGTTCTGAAGCTTAAAGTGCCGTGCGGCCTGCGCCAGCACGTTGAGGGTTCCTTCCACGTTCACGCGCTCCAGCTTCCGGAAGGCTTCCACGCTGAGTTCAGCCAGCGGAGAGGCCAACGCCAGCCCGGCATTGACAATCACCAGGTCCACGCCTCCCCAGCTGCGAATGATGGCCCCGTAAGCGCGCTCGACCGAGGCGGGATCGGTCACATCCAGCGGAACGCCAATCGCCTGCCCGGGGAAAGCCGCGTCGAGCTCCCGCGCAAGGCCGTCGAGGTTCGGACCGGGCAAATCGGTCAGCGCAACCTGGCAGCCGGCTTTGAGCAGTTTTTCAGCAATCGCCGAGCCGATGGCCCCGGCGGCGCCGGTGATCATAGCCACCTGCCGGCTCAGTGGATGCTCGTGGTTCTCGGCGAGCTTCACATGCTGAAGCATGTGATATTCCATGTCAAAAAGGTGGCGTTCGGAAAGGCCCTCATACTCGCCCATGGCCGCAATCCGGGCCTTCACCGCCAGCGTGTGCGCCGTGATGTCCCGTGCGATGCGGCTGGCCAGCGCATTCTTGCCCGCCGCGATAGCTCCCAGGCCGGGAATCAGGATGACGCGCGGATACGGGTCGCGCCGGGCCACGCCGGGAGGCAGTCCCTGCGCGTTTCTTTCAAAATAAGCGTCGTAGGCCGCACGGTAATCCTCAATCGCCTTTGCAACCTGGCCGCGAAATTTTTCGAGGTCTGTGAAGTCCGGCGCATCAACCCACATCGGCAGGCTCTTGGTGCGAATCAGATGGTCCGAGGTCAGCGGCGGAGAAAGCGCCAGCTCTTTTCCCCCGGCCGAATCCACAAAGTCCAGAACCTCGCGGCCCGTGAGACCGCTCAAAATCACGCGGCGGCAGGGCCGGCTTTCGTCGCCCGTGGCCTCGGCCAGCAGGCCGCGAACAATCGGAGCCACCTGCTCCAGGCGCCGGCTGGCTGTTTCAACCGAGGTCGGCGTCTGGACCGGCAACGAACGAGTGGCCTTGCGGGCCAGGTACTGTTCGGCCGCCGAAACCAGGCGGATGGTCCGCTCGTAGGATTCACGCGCCGTTTCACCCCAGGTCACCAGGCCGTGATGCATCCAGACCATGCCGGTGGCCTGGGGGAACTTTTCGAGCGCCTCAATCGCCTTTTTGGCCAGCTCGAATCCGGGGCGGACGTAAGGCAGAATAATGATCTGGTCGCCCAAAGCTTCGCGAACCCAATCCTCTCCCCGAGCCTGATTGGTCAGCGCCAGGACGGCGTCGGCGTGAGTGTGATCCACATACCTGGCGGGCAGGAAGGCGTGAGCCAGGGTTTCAATCGAAGGGCACGGCGCCTGGCAATCCAGTACGTGGGTCCGAAACTCGTTGGCCATCAAGTCGTCAGAAAGGCCGGCAAGCGTGCGCAGACGGCGCAGGTAGGCAAGATCGAGCGGCACATACTGGCCGGGAGTAATCGAGGCAAGGTCGGAGCCCGAAGCCTTCACGTAAATGGCGGGAACCAATTCGCCCCAAACGTCCCGGCGGGCGGATTTGACCGAAGTGTTTCCGCCGCCGTGGAGAACCACGTCCTGCTCCAGGCCGATCAGGCGGCTC
>CAYWMN010000282.1:0-4610 GCA_964459065.1 uncultured Acidobacteriota bacterium
TGCGCGTGGGGAAGGAGCTGCCTGCCCCGCTCCCCGTTTGCAGAAGTGGAGCTCCGAGGGAGCGATAGAGCTTAGCCCACGGCGCAAGCCGTGGGTTCGCGAGGCATTCCCCCTCACCCCAACCCTCTCCCGCCGGGAGAGGGGGGACCGCTTAGCGGTGGGTGAGGGCTGCGCCTTCCCACGGCTTACGCCGTGGGCTAAAATCTTTCGGCCCTCCGGGCCTGATGCAGAATCCGGCAGCGGGGGTATCCTCCAGAAGTCTTCACAGCTCAGGCTTCTGCGTGGAAGAGCCGGCCCTGAAGTAGTAGTTTCCGGGCGCGACTTCGAGTTCCAGGCAATCCTCCGCGGCCCGGGGGTTTGCCACCAGCGGATTCGGTTGGAATCGTCCGCCGCCAAACCACGGCTGGTTGTTGAGCGTCACGATCGGTTGCCGCCTGGAATACGGCAGCCGCAGGGTTGCTTTCGTCCCCGCAGGAACCGTCACGTAGAGGTCAGTCTGGTTGTCGGATTTTCGGCGTTCATACTTAACGTGCACGTCGCCGTGCGGGGTGGGCGCTTTTCCTTCAAACGAATCGAGCCCGCTCGGATGAGGAGCGATCAGCATTTCACTAAAGCCCGGCTTGAGAGGCTGCACGCCCAGGATGTGGCTGACGGTGTAAGGGGCGGGAGCGCTTGAGTAGGTGATGGTGCGGGAACCCATTTCCCGCGTATAGCCATGAATCGGATGCACGTCCTCGCCCGGAATGTTCCAGAGCTCCCAGAAGGTTGTGGCGTTGGCGTCGAGGAACGTGCCCCAGTAGCGGCAGATGCTGGCAATGGCTTCTTCAAACCGGCCCGCACGGGCAAAGGCTTCGAGCGTGCTGTACATAAACCAGGGGCCTGCTTTCGCCGGGCGCAGTTCCGAACCTACGGAAAAATTAAACAGCTCCTGAAGACGGTCCGGGGGCGCCACCAGATGCTTCACGGCCAGGATGCTGGCGTATTGCGAAGGCGACAGGTGGCCGGGTTGTTCAAAATACATTCCCTGCTCCTGGGCCCAGTAGACTTTGTTGATGGTTTCCTTCAGGGCGTCCGCCTGGCGGCTGAAGCTTTTCCGCACCGCTTCGTTTCCATCGTACTGCGCGCACTTTTCAATGGACCGCAGGAAGCTGTAATAAATCATGTTCAGCGTGGCCAGTTCGCCCGGCTCCGGGTCATTGACGAACGGATAGCCCCAGTCAATCACCAGCCAGATGTGGCGCCAGTCCTTGGTTGTCAGCAGTCCCCGCGGGGTCGTGTGTTTTTTGAACCAGCTATTGGCTTTCACCATCACGGGTAGCAGGTCGTGGACCAGTTCGCGGTCGTCAAAGTAGAGCGCGCACTTCCAAAGGACGTCGGCCAGCCACATGGTCTGTTCGGGAAGTTCGCCCCCAATGCTTCCCGGGTAGGGAAATTGCATCCGGCCCTCGGCGTTCTGGCCCAGAGTTATCTGCCGCAGATAGTAGCGAAGGAGCGGCGGGTCATGGAACACCATCAGGTGTGTCGCGGGCCAGGGCAGATCCGACCACTGCGCGTGCTCGCGCCAGGACGATCCGCAATATCCCCAGTGCGTGTTCACGCGTTGCGACCACTTGGCGGCGTCAAAAATCCGGTCCAGCACGGAGTTGGAGGAGCGAAACACAGCCTCGTGCCGGTAATCGTAATTCCGCAGCATGGTGCCCACCCGTCGGAGGACAACGGGCTTCCGCGCGTTGCGAACGGTCAGCTGGATGTACCGGTATCCGTTGTAATCATTCCGCTGCCACACGGTTTTTCCCTGGCGCAGGGTGATCCGGTCCGTCAGGTTGGTCCGCTGCTTGGGAGTGATTTCCCGCGAGGCCAGCACGCGCCCGTCCTGGAGGTATTCGGAAATGGAAACGTCCACCTCGGTCCCGGCGCTTCCCTCCGCTTCAAAAAAAGGGCAGCCCAGCACCATTTTGCCCATATCGAAAACCAGCGCCGCGTCGCGCCCTTCGGCGGGCGTTTCAATCGCCGCCCGCGGCGCCTGGGTCGCAAGCGAGCCGAGGTCTTTGAATCGCACGGTTGTGGCCGGAAGGAATTCCTCGGCATTGATTTGCAGGGCCGGAATTTCAAACCCGCTCTTTCTTTCCACTTCGGCCCATCTTACGGCGCCCGCCGCGGGCAGGAACGCTTCGCTGAAGTCGCCCAGTTCGCGCCGCACCAGATGTTGCGGGTCGCTGGCGGGCCCGGTCATTTCCACGGGCCGCTTCCACCCGGAGTCATCAAATCCCAGGGTGTTCCAGCCGGCCGGCTCCTTCCGCAAATCCGCAATCTCCACGTAGTGCAACTGAAAGCTCTGCCGGGGCGCGTTCTGCTTCCAAACCTCCGAAACCAGCAACTTCCAGGTGCGGTCTGTATCGAGACGGACTTCCCCGGCGCTTCCCTCAACGAGGAATCCTCCCGGCACCTTCAGAGTGTCTTCCGTGGCGGTGGCCAGCGAATAGACGCGCGCGGCGATCACGTTCGGGCCCCGGCGCAGGTAAGGCCGGATATCGCGGAGATCGAAGTAGTAGCGGCGGGAATCGGCGATGGGCGGCCCAAAGCCCACCTTGTGTCCGTTCACATAAAGCACGTATTCCGTGCGGGCGGAAACCTTCACGCGCACTTGTCCGGCCGGGACCTCGCGCAGATGGAACGCGCGGCGGAAGTAGACAAAATAGTTGGGCTCAAGCCCCTCGGCGCTGGGCCAGATCCAGCGCGCCCGCCATCGGTTGCCGCTCGTTGCTTGCTCGGCCGTTGCGGGTGATGCGCCTGGGCCATCAGCCAGCCCCGCGCCGCGCGCAGCGCTCTCAGCAGCCTGGGAGCCGGTCAGAATCACCGCTCCCGCCTTCATGAAATCTCGTCTTGTGATCATCGTTTGATGCCCCCGGTTGGCGGTCTTATTCTTGCGCCTGCGGATTTCGGCTTCAGGTCAACTCCTCTCCGTTTCCCGCCGTTCGAGCATCGATGAAAGCGGCGGCTCAGTCAAGCGGAATTCCCCCGCGAGGCCGTTTCTGTTGCCCAGGGTCCGCGATCTGCTGTTCGTTGTTTCGCTCCTGCCGCTGGTTCAGTGGGAGCGCCATGCCGTTGACCCCCGCCGCTTGCCGACGATATAGTAAACTAATTTTGAGTCTTTAATAGGGTGGCCGTAGGGCTGGCCCAGGGTCTGAGCATTTCAGGGACCCGGCGCCGCGGGCGAGCCTCCGTGTGAGATGGGAGAAAAAGTGGAAATCCCCAAGGTTTATGCTCCGGAAACGATTGAACCGCACTGGTCGCGCGTGTGGGTGGAAAGCGGGCTCTACCGGCCCCGCCAGGATGCGGGCCGGCCGCGTTTCAGCCTGGCCATTCCGCCGCCCAACGTAACCGGCTCGCTGCACATCGGGCACATGCTGGAGCATACGGAAATTGACATTCTGATGCGCTGGCATCGCATGCGCGGCGAAGACGTTCTGTGGCTGCCGGGCACCGACCACGCCTCAATCGCCACCCAGATGATTGTGGAGCAGGAGATTGGCCGCGAGGCGCTGCCGCAGCTTGAGGGCGAACCCGGCGCGCAGGCCGCCTGGCGGCGCGAAGGGCAGCGGCTGCGCCTGGAGATGGGCCGCGACAAATTTCTGGAGCGCTGCTGGCAGTGGAAACAGCAGAGCGGCGGCAGGATTCGCCAGCAGATGGAGCGCCTGGGCACTTCGGTCGACTGGACGCGCGAGCGCTTCACCATGGACGAAGCGTATTCGCGCGCGGTGCTGGAAGTGTTTGTCCGCCTCTACAAGGAAGGGCTGATCTACCGCGGCACCTACATCGTCAACTGGTGCCCGCGCTGCGGCACGGCCGTGAGCGACCTGGAAGTGGTGCACGAGGAGCGCCCCGGCAAGCTCTGGCACATTCGCTATCCGTTTGAGGACGGCAGCGGCTTTATCACCGTCGCCACCACGCGCCCGGAGACCCTGCTGGGCGATACGGCCGTCGCTGTGAATCCCGGCGACGACCGCTACCGCTCGGCCGTGGGGCGCAAGCTGCGGCTGCCGCTGCTGGGCCGGGTGATTCCCATCGTCGCGGACGATTTTGTCGATCCCGCTTTCGGTACCGGGGCCGTCAAGGTGACTCCGGCGCACGACCCGAACGACTTTGCCATCGCCGTCCGCCACAACCTGCCGCGCCTGAAGATTCTGGATGAGCAGGCGAAGCTCACCGCCGAGGCCGGGCCTTACCAGGGGCTCGACCGCTACGAAGGGCGCAAGCGCGTCCTGGCCGACCTGCGCCATCAGGAGCTGCTTGAAAAGGAAGAAGACTACGCCCTGAGCGCCGGCGTGTGCAGCCGCTGCAAGACGATCGTTGAGCCGATCCTCTCCGAGCAATGGTTCATGAAGATGCAGCCGCTGGCCGAACCCGCGATCCGCGCCGTGGAAGAAGGCCGCATCCGGATCATCCCGGAAAACTACCGCAAGATTTATCTGGACTGGATGTACAACCTGCACGACTGGTGCATCTCGCGCCAGCTCTGGTGGGGGCACCGGATTCCGGTGTGGACCTGCGAGGAATGCGGCGAAGTGGTGATCGCAGCCGACCCTCCGGCCGGGTGCGAAAAGTGCGGC
>CAYWMN010000283.1:0-4607 GCA_964459065.1 uncultured Acidobacteriota bacterium
GGGTTTGGGGGGGGGGGGTTTACACCCGCCCCCACGCCCGCGGAAATGACAGGGCCCAAGCACAGCCTCACGCAAAGGCGCCAAGCCGCAAAGGAACCCCAAACACGCGGACCGATTCCCTACCCGCTAAAACCCGCGGATCTAAAGATCCACGCTACCAGGCTGATGCCGGCCGGAGGTCGGGACGACGCCGGGACGGCCCTACGGAGACGGAGCCCATGCGTGTGGTGCTCCCAAAGGTGTGAGTGTGAAGTCGCAGCCGAAGGTTCTGCCCACGCAGACCAGCGCTCCGCGGCGCAGGATCTTGGTTGGCTCGCTATCGGGAAAGACCACTGGAAACCGCGCCCGGCTGAGCGCACTGCCCAGCGTCTTAAAGTGCGGGTCGCCGTCAACGTACTTCCAGCCTTCCAGCTTCGGCCCGGGCGCAAACAGGACCAGGAAATCGGCACTGCCGGTGGCTTTTGAAATTCGGCCCAGCTCGACTCGCCCGTTTTGAGACGTTTCAATATTCGCCTTGATCCTGGCGAGTTTAATCTCATAGGCGCGCTTGCTCAGCAGATGCGAGAGTCGGGAGTTGGCGTCCGGGTTGTGGCCGCCGCCCGCTTTGATGGCCTCGGCGTACATCCGGACGGCTTCTTCCTTATGGCCGAGCTTCTCGTAGACGTGGCCGAGGCGGTCAGCGTAATCGCTTTGCTGGCTCAGGTTCCAAGCCGCCTGAAGGTATTTGTTCGCCGCGGCCAGATGATTTTCCTTGAGATCAATACCGCCCAGCGATCCCCAGGCCGTCGCGAGACTTGACATCAGCCGAAGCTCCGACGAACCGGCTGTTTTGATGTCGATTTTTGCAGATTTCGCTTCATCCGCCTTGACGGCCTGCTCGGCATAGTGCTGCGCTTCCGGAAGGGTATTGTTGAACTTTGCCAGGCTGCTGGCGGCCCTTTCCCAGACCCTTGGCGACTGGTCGGCTGCAGCAGCTTTCTTGAAGGCGCCGGACGCCTTGGCCGCGTCTCCCATGCCCATGTAGGCCCGGGCAAGCTTTAACTCCGTCCCACTGCTTTCAAACCCGGCGGCCACAGCAGCCTCGAGTTCCGGTGCGGCTTGACTGTACTGCTTTTCAGCCAGCAATAATGCTCCCAGGGTGAAGTGCACGCTGCCGTCATGGGGTTTCAGTTTCACCAGTTCGCGCCAGACCTGAATGGCCTGCTTGTTTTTGCCTTGGTACATGAGAGTCCGCGCCAGCACGCTGTAGGCAAACGGATCCGAGGGGTCGAGCTTGATGGCCTTGTGCAGGTCCGCGTAACACTCCTCATACTCTGCGCGGTGTCCATGAAGGATGGCCTGCATAACCCACGCTTTAGCAAATTGCGGGTCGAGCTTGAGCGTCTGTTCAGAAAGATCCTCGGCGGTCTGGAGGTCCCGATCCTGGTAGGCCTGCAGCGCCTGCTGAAAAATCTTGAGTACCTTGGGGTTCACGGCGTGCAACGGCGCCCCGGGGCCGGTGCTCAGGGCGATCATTTGAGTTTCATCGCCGGAGACGCCTTTCTGGAACTTCCGGTAGTCCGCGCGGCCGGCGGCTGGAATTTCCCGCACCTTCACCGAGAGATCGCGCTCAACCGTCAGGACGCCGTTCTTGAACGTGTAGGAGGAGTGGTAGTCGGCGAAATCAGATTTGAGATCGACGGGATCGGGCAGCGCCGGGACGAATCCTTTGGGCAGTTCGATCTTTGACGTGAAGATGAAATTGGTGGGAGCGCCGAAGTCAATGGGAGCCGAGGCGTTCTTTTTCTTCTTCGCCGCGGGCATGCCGAACGGCGGCAACGCATCCGGAATCCGGTGGTGGGCCCAGTCGCCGTAGTTTTTCCGGACGTACGTGTAGGAATAGTGGAAGGGATGATCGAGGTCGTCGGGCGAACTGACAGAAAGATTGCTGACCTTGCCGCCGAATCCGAGCAGGTAGGAAATGCCCTGAGCGACCTGCTGCCATTTGCTTTGCGAGGTCTTGCGAAAGACAGCGCGCAGCAGCACCCCGGCATAGCCCCGGGCGGTTCGCTGGATCGTTCCCGTAAAAGTGCCGTCGCTACTGAGCTTGCCCTGCGCGTCAAATTTGACAAAGCTCTGGAAAGGCGGAGCCGAAGGCGTCCTGGCCAGGAAGGCCGGCTGGTTGCCGGGCATCACCAGCGCCTGCTTCGCCAGCAGGCTGGGCATTAAAAGGCCCTCGGGAGCGACTTCCGCGGTGGTATCGAGCCACAAGACCTTTTGGCCCAGAGGCACGTAGTTGATGACATGGTCAAACTGGCCGGGCGAAGGCACCTGGGGATCGAGCTTGTTGGCGGCGCTGATCAGCGCCGGATAGGCTTTGATGCCCACCGCCTGAAGCAAAGCCGCCAGCAGCGTCGCCTTGTCCTTGCAATCGCCGTACTGATTGTTCAGAACCTCGGCGGCCGAATGCGGCCGGTAGCGCCCGATTCCAAACGAGATGCTGACGTAGCGGAACTGCTCGGAAACATACTTGTAAATCGCGTGAACCTTTTCGGCCTCTGTCTTGGCGCTCTTGGTCAGCGTGAGCGCCTCGGAGCGAACAGCAGGCGTGGGCTGGGCCTCCTGCCGCTCAAGCCGCCCCCACCACTTGCCCACTTGCGCCCAGCTGGTGAAGGAACTGATCTCAACCGCGGAGGGCGGCCGCTGGCCGAATCGCGGGGCCGGCGAGGACTTGACCGAAAGATTCGCGGTCTTCCAGAGGTAGACGCGGCGGTTGCCCTGCAGGCTGACCTGGGGCTTTAAGCCGGGGCTTCGGACGATCATCTTGCGGTCTTTCGGAGCGCTCACTTGCAGCGATTCGTGCAGGGCAATCTGCGACTTGAGGAAGTCAAAATCAAACCAGAACTGGCCCGGCACCAGCGGTTTCGCCACCGTGACGAGGGTGGCGTATTCGACCACGTCGCCCGCGTCAAGCCCCGCGACGGCCACATGTTTTTGGCGGTAGTCGCTGTACATGGGCGCAGCGCGGGTAATGGGCGAGGTGACGTCCTGAATATTGGTTACGGGCGTCACAACCACTTTGCCACCCGGCTTGAGCACTTTGACGGACTCGATCTTAAGGCGCTGGGTTGCACGGTCGTAGGGAAACTCCAGAAGGCCGTAAGCCTGGACTCCGGCATCGGACTGCACCCGGATGCGCGCTTGGGTCTCGCGCGTCATGGTGCCGTCATTATTGAGGCGCACCACCACGCTGAAGTTCTCAACAACGGCCGCCTGCTTGGAATAGTCAGGCTTGGCCGCCTGCGATGGCTGAGATTGGGTTGACAGGGAAAAAACTGTACCCACGGAAAGAAATAAGGCAAGAAGTGCTATCGGAATCCTAGTATTGATCATAATGGCAACCTTAATACTCCAAGACCCGGGGCAGATCAAGCAGAAAAATGATTGCGGAAGTGTAACGCCTGCGCGGCATGTTACACTTCCTTTCTTTACAGGGGTGGCCGGAGTTCCGAGGGGCGGCCAAAACACAAATTAATTGACGAAAAGGAGAATCCCATGGATTCGAGTGAAGCAAAGACAGTGGCCGGGTTTCTGACGGCGGATTTTGAGTATGAAATGCAGGCGACTCTGCGCGTCTTTGAGGCGGTTCCGGCAGACCACCTCGACTATCACCCGGACCCCAAGTCCAAGACCGCTCTGGGCCTTGTGCGGCATATCACGCTGGAAGACGAGTGGTTTCTGAATTCGATCGCGAACGGTGAATTTACTCCTCCGCCAGACGATTCCGATGCCTGCGGCATCATGACCCCGGCCGACGCCGTGGCGCGTTACAAGGAAAAGCTTCCCGCCGCGCTCAACCGTGTCCGGGCGTTGCCGGGCGAAAAACTTACCGCCAACATTGACTTGCTCGGCTTGATGCAGATGCCCGCCATCAACATTCTGGCCCTGGCGCTGAAGCACTCGGTTCACCACCGCGGCCAGCTCAGCACTTACCTGCGGCCGATGGGCGGCAAGAATCCGTCCATCTACGGACCCACCGCCGACACTCAGTAAGCAAGCCCCGCGCTTAGCGAGACCCTGCGAGTAACGCAGAGGCAGTCGCCGTTGGCCTTCCTCTGCAGGGTTCAATGCTGAAGATAAATGGCAGCTGCGGATAGTGCACTCCTGTCCGCCAGCATTTGGTTGTCGGACGAACCCACGGTCGCCCATACGGAGGTTGACCGTGGCTACCGGGACACGGTCTAATGATTGAGGCGACCCACAGAGGAAAGCAAAGAACGCGTACCCCTTTGCTACACGCTTCTGTCCCGATGGCCGACCACTGCACTACCTCGCCGAGATTCTTACGCCTGATTCTTATGATGTGAGATGGCTTGAGTATTAAGAGCTTGCTTAGGCACACGAACCTTGCTATTGTTGGGTTGCTTCAAGGTTTGAGAGGCCCGCCGTGCTAGGCGGGCCTTTCGCATTTATATATGCCACAAATTTCGGAGGCGGAACATGTGCGAGGGCCAAGAGAACCTCAAACGGCAGCGAGACATGTACGATAGGGAGTACCGGAAGCTGCTGCGAAGCCTGGCAGACAAAGCAGCAAATCCAGACGAATACCAGCGCCTACAAAGGCTCAG
>CAYWMN010000284.1:0-4581 GCA_964459065.1 uncultured Acidobacteriota bacterium
CAACTCGCCGTAAATATCCATCTGCAACTGATTCGAGGCGGCGTTGCCGACGCGGACCGGCCGGGAGCCCTTATAGCCTTCCAGGTGGTCCAGGGTGAACTCTTTCAACTCGTGGCGGCCGTCGATCCCATACATGATTTGGAGAGAGCCGTCCGGCCTGCGTTCGTGGCACCGCGCCTCCAGCCACTGCATGAACTTGGCTGCCTCTTTGGTGAATCCCAGACGCATCAGGGCGTATAGGGCGAAGGCCGCGTCGCGAATCCACGTGTAGCGGTAATCCCAATTGCGCTCACCACCGACGCTCTCCGGCAGACTGCAGGTGGGCGCGGCGACAATCGCGCCGGTGGGGTGATAGGTGAGCAGTTTTAAGACCAGGGCGGAACGGTAGACCATTTCGCGCCAGCGACCGCGGTAGCGGCATTGTGAAAGCCAGTGGCGCCAGTAATCCACGGTATCCTTGAAAAGGCGATCTTCCTGCTTTTCTTCGATGGGCGCACCGCAGGCGGCGCCCTTGGGAAGAGTCTGAAGCAGGAAAATGGCGCTCTGGCCTTCTTCCAGTGTGAATTCGGCTGTCACGCCGCCCCGGTCGTCTTCGCGGAAGGGCACCGTGGAGGAGAGTCCCAGCCGGAGGCTTGATGTTTCAAAGCAGACGCCCGCGGAAGAAATCTTTACTTTGTGCGGGTCGCGAGCATAATTAAAAGCAGGATCGCATACTGCGCGGAACGGCATGGAGCCTCTGACCACGTGCACGCGCCGAATCAGTTGGTGCTCGCCTTCCCAGGGCTCCTGTTTTTCGACGGGCATGTAGTCGATGATTTCCGCAACACCGTTGTGGCACAGGAAGCGTGTCACCAGGATGTTGGTGTCGGGCCAGTAAAGCTGCTTCTGCGTCATGCCGTCGGGTGTGGGAGAGATCCGGAAGCGGCCGCCTTTCTTCTCGTCCAGGAGGGCGGCAAAGACGGTGGGTGAATCAAAGTTGGGGAAGCAGAGCCAATCGATCGACCCGTTCATTCCTACCAGCGCCACGGTGTGCATGTCGCCGATGATTCCGTAGTTTTCTATTGGCTGATAACCCATAAGCCCCTTTCCCGGGAGGGAATCGACCTGGCGGAGTTCTTCCGAAGGGTTCGGAGAATTCACTTCCGCTTTCAACAGGGAAAAGCTGGCGGAGAGGGTGGGATTCGAACCCACGTGCCCGCTTTTGGCAGGCAAGACGCTTTCGAGGCGCCCCCGTTATGACCGCTTCGGTACCTCTCCGGTGTGGCCCTGATCCCCGTCTGCGCGGGGCCAGATCGTCGCGCGGTTACTCAAATGCCTTCAAACTGGATGGACCCTTGTTTCGGCGCCGACGGAAAAATTCACGCACAAGCTGGGCGCATTCCTCAGCCAGAATTCCATGTTGCACTTCCACCCGATGATTCAATTTTGAATCGTTCAGCACGGAAAGGGCCGAGCCGCAAGCCCCCGCCTTCGGGTCCGGGGCTCCCATCACCAACCTGCGGAGACGCGCCTGAACAATAGCGCCCACGCACATCGCGCAAGGCTCAATTGTAACATACAGCGTGCAGCCCACGAGGCGGTAGTTCCCCAGCTTGCGCGCCGCGCGGCGAAGCGCCAAAACCTCCGCGTGGGCGGTGGGATCCTGCAGGTGAATGGGCCGGTTGTGGGCTCGCGCGATCACCTGTCCGTCTTTGACCACTACAGCGCCCACCGGGACCTCCTCTTCCCGGTAAGCGCGCCGGGCCTGGCGTATGGCCTCGCGCATAAACTGGGCATCCGGCAAAAGCGTCGTGGCCTTTTGAGTGTTGCGCACCAGGCTATCCTAGCACGTTCGGCCAAACTTGCCCCGCCGGCACTTGCGGCCACAGGCAGACAGGTGAGAGGCTCTCTTAGGCCCGGGCCGTGGGGGGTGCCGCTGTGTTCCGCCAGCCGGTTCTTGACGGGAATTTCTCTGCTCAGTAGCGGCGCCGGGAACTTATAATGAGACTGTGCTTTGGCGCCTGAGAGCCATAACCTGTGGGAAGGGAGGTGTTAGAAACAGTTGATCGAAAGAATTCGCGTCGCTTCACTTCAGTATTACATCCGGCCGGTGCACAGTTTCGACCAGTTTCGCGACCAGGTGGAATCTCTGGTCGAGACGGCAGCCGACTACAAGTGTGACTTGCTGGTGTTTCCCGAGTATTTTACGGTGCAGTTGCTGACCCTCGATAACGTGAAGCGTCCGATCAACGAGCAGATTCGCGATTTGACCAAGCAGGTGCCTCGCCTGGTGGAACTGATGTCCTCGCTCGCGCGCAAGCACGGCCTCTACATCCTGGCGGGAACAATTCCCGTGACGGATGAAGACAGTGGGCCAGTGTACAACGATGCCTATTTCTTTGGCCCGACCGGAAAGTACGCGGTTCAAGGCAAGCTGCACATGACGCGTTTTGAAACGGAAGACTGGCACGTTGCCGCTCGCTCGACCTTATGCTTTTTTGATACGAATTTCGGACGAGTGGCCGTCACGGTTTGTTACGACGTAGAATTCCCGGAGATTGCTCGTGCGGCGGCGCGCGAGGGCGCTCATATTCTTCTGGTGCCGTCCTGCACCGATGACCGCCAGGGATGCATGCGGGTGCGCTATTGCGGGCAGGCGCGCGCCATTGAAAACCAGATGTACGTGGTGCTCTCGCACACGGTGGGGTCGCTGCCCATGGTGCCGGCCGTTTCACTGAACTACGGACAGGCGGCCATCCTGACGCCCAGCGACTTTGCCTTCTCTCGCGACGGCATCCTGGCGGAAGGCAACCCGAACCAGGAAATGATGGTGATTGGCGAACTTAACCTGCAGACAATCGCGGACTCTCGCGGCAACGGCACGGTGCTGCCCTTAAAAGACAGTCACCGCACGGCAGAAGCCGTGGCGCACCGCCAGGTGATTACGTTATGAACGACAATCATCCATCCATCGCGGTTCGAAACACCCGGCCGGAGGACTTTGACGCCATCATCGAAATTGGGCGCCAAGCCTACCCGGCCAGTCCGCCCTGGACGCCGGCCCACTTGGCCTCGCACCTGCGCGTCTTTCCGGAGGGCCAGTTCGTGGCGGTCGAAACCGCTTCCGGGCGGGTGGTCGGCATGGCGGCCAGTTTAATCGTGCACTGGGAAGACTATGATCCGATGGAGCGGTGGCGGGATTTTACCGACGCTGGAATGTTTACCAATCACGATCCGGAACGAGGCAGCACGCTTTACGGCGCTGAGGTGATGGTGCGTTCCTCCCTGCAGCGTCGTGGCATTGGTTCAAAACTCTACGCGGCCCGGCAGCGGCTGGTTGAGGATCTGCAGTTGCTGCGCATTCGCGCGGGCGGGCGGCTGCGCGGTTACGGGCGCTACGCAAACCGTATGAGCGCCCAGGAATACGTGCGCAAGGTTGTGAGCGGAGAGCTTCACGATCCGACGTTGAGTTTCCAATTGAAGCACGGTTTTCATGTGCTGGCGGTGGTGCCGGGTTACCTGGCGCATGATCCGGAAAGTCTGGGCTATGCCGCGGTGATTGAGTGGATCAACAAACGGGTTGCCACGCCTGCTGACATTGCGACTGGTTCTCTTGGTTTCCTGGCGAAGGAACCGATCGAATGAGGGCTGGTTCCGGGTGAACGGGGGCTTGGAGCGAGCTGCCCACGGCCTACGGGGGCGAAGGGGGATTCGCTGATTTGGGATGGGGCGCCTTGGGTTTGTCTTTCCTGTGAAAAGAAGAACAAGATGACTTGCCGGCATGCTGGCAGAAGGTTGTTCCGGCCGGGGT
The DNA here is from genome assembly GCA_964459065.1 of uncultured Acidobacteriota bacterium. GTDB lineage: Bacteria > Acidobacteriota > Terriglobia > UBA7540 > UBA7540 > JAMCXS01. Next base: position 3,791 of record CAYWMN010000284.1, read on the forward strand.
GGAGGCCCGCACAGCGAGCCTGGGGTCTTTTTTCAAAGTTTTTCAATGCCGCCTGCATTGGTTGAGGGGAAATGGCGGATGGGGCGGAGTATCCAATAATAAGCAATCTGCTGGATTTTGTGCCGGATGTAATAGTTTCTTTTGGCTAATATTTTAACGAGACGAGGAGGTCTTTATTCTTATGGAAATCATCAATCGAAGAAATTTCTTACGGACGGGTCTGGCTGCGCCGGCTGCTTTGCTGGCGGCAGGCGGCGCCTTGAAGCTGTTTGCGAATCCTGATGGGCTGCCGGTCGGCCTGCAACTCTACACCGTGCGGGACCAACTGCAGAGAGATTTTGCCGGCACTCTGCGCAAAGTGGCCGCCATCGGTTACAAGCAGGTTGAATTCGCCGGCTTTGACAACGAAACGATGCCGCAGATCAAGCGTCTTCTCGACGCCGACGGCCTTGTCGCCCCGAGCGGCCACTTTGGATACGGTCAGGTTTCTACGGGCCTCCCCGCGCTGATCAAGCAGGTGAAGCAGCTCGGTTTCAGCTATATCGTCATGCCGGGACTGCCTTCCGAGATGCGGGGTTCGGTTGAGGCCTATAAGCGCGCGTCCGACTTTATGAACAAGGCGGGCAGGACGTGCAAAAGAGCGGGGCTGCAATTCGCCTATCACAACCACAGTCACGATTTCGAGATCGTGGAAGGCAAGGTGGCTTACAACGTGATGCTGAAGCACACCGACCCTGACCTGGTCCAGTTTGAAATGGATTGTTTCTGGGTTGTGCGCGCCGGCCACGATC
>CAYWMN010000285.1:0-4571 GCA_964459065.1 uncultured Acidobacteriota bacterium
CCGGGATTATGATTGAAGAACCCCGCCTCTTGAGGCGGGGTTTTTCATTTCAGGGCAGAAGTGCCGGGCTTTCAATCCGGCCCTTGCAATCGGGCCTGCGGTGCCTTAAGAATAATACGATTGCAAGAGGCGGGAAGAGATGATTTTTATGAAGTTGAAACATACCTTCACGGCTGCACTGGTGATCGTGTTGTTGGCAGGCCTGGGCGGCCTGCAGAACGCCAGCGCAGAGAATAATGGTCTCGAGCGCACGCCCGTTCTCGGCTGGAGCAGCTGGAGCTTCCTCCGCAAGCATCCCACGGCAGCGAAGATCGAAGCTCAAGCGCGCGCACTGAAGGAGTCGGGCCTGCAGAAACTCGGTTACAAATACATAAACCTTGACGACTTCTGGTACGCGTGTCCGGGCCCGGAGGGTCCCAGCGTCGGGCCTTACGGCCGCTGGGTGATAGATTCATCAAGATTCCCGGCCCACGGAGGCACCAATGGCATCAAGGCGGTCGCTCAGTACCTCCACCGTCTCGGGCTGAAGTTCGGAATATACCTGACACCCGGGATTTCCAAGCAGGCCGTCAGCAAGAACACGGCGATTAAAGGCACACCGTACACAGCTCGCCAGATTGCGGAACCGTCTATCGCGGAGAACAACTACAACTGCGGCGGCATGGTCGCGATTAACTATAACCAGCCCGGAGCGCAAGCCTATATCAATTCATGGGCCGACATGCTCGCGGGATGGGGCGTCGACTACATCAAATTCGACGGCGTGAAAAACAGCAACACCGCTGACATCAAGGCATGGTCGAATGCCATCCGACAAAGCGGCCGGCCGATGGTCCTGGACGTCACGCAGGGGAGCTATACACAGGCCATCGTCCCAACCTTGATGAAGTACGCTAATCAATGGGAATTCGTATCTGACATCGAATGCTATCACTGCGAAAAGCGCAGCAGCAGCTACCCGCTGACCAGTTGGGCAAATGTTGAGAAACGCTTCAATTATGTGGCTGAGTGGCAACCTTACGCCGGTCCGGGAGGATTCAACGACTATGACTCCATCGAAGTAGGCAATGGCAACAATGACGGGCTTACTCCAGACGAGCGTCAGACGCAGTTAAGCCTGTGGGCGCTTGGATCGTCACCCTTGATCCTCGGCGTCGATCTTACTCACCTCAACCCACTGGATCTGAAATACCTAAAAAACACCGCAGTCCTCACTGTTGACCAGGATTCGATCGCGGCGAAAAGGGTTCTCAATACCAGCACCCGGCAAGTGTTCGCCAAGATGGAACCGAACGGCGACGTGATTGTTGGTTTGTTCAACACCGGTGCGAAAGCGGAGAGAGTCTCCATACAAGCCTCTCGCGTGGGCCTCCCCCAAAATGCACGCGGCTATTCCGCACAGAACCTGTGGACGGGCAAAACGGAGAAGAAAGGCGGCGCCATCAGTGCTGTTGTTCCCCCGCATGGAGTCGTTCTGTACCGCGTCAGGGTACTTTGATATCCGGGTTCCGGCGTCTTTCAGGTCCTTACAGGATACGGGAGAAGAAGTACCCATGAGTCGGTAGCGACAGCACCGGTGTTTTGCTGTGGACCTTATGCCGGACGGAGTGTACGAACCCGGCCGCCCCATCCCCAAAGCCAAAGGCCAGCGCGATTTCGCTTGAGCAGAACCTTCCGCCCGCTCCCAAACTCACCCTTCATCATTCCCTGCCCTTCACAGTCCAACCTTTTTGCGTGATGTCGTCGAGGGCTTGATTTCAAAGAAGGAGTGGACCGCATCCACTGCAAAAGTCGGCAATGGGTGCGCCGCCCTCTCGAACCGGGTTGCATGGATTTGCGCCAGGCGGGATGATATTCGGTAAGGCCAACCCGCCGTCAAATCAGGCGTGCCTGGCTGGCCGGAAGCTACACGACCGCGGCGGAGGAAAGGAAAGTGCTCATGGAAAAACCAGCCCTTCAGAAAGACGAGTTCCCCATGCTGATCGGCGGCGAGTGGGTGCGGACGCAGAAGACGCGGACGATCTTCCTGCCTTATGACGGCACGCCGGTGGGGAAGGTTTTTGACGCCGACGCCGCCACGGTGGAACGGGCAGTTGCTGCGGCTGCGAAGGGCTCCGAAGCCATGGCGGCACTCAGCCAGGGGGAACGCGCGGAACTGCTGGAACGCCTGCGAAACCTGCTGGAGCGCGATGCGGAAGAATTGGCGCGCCTGATCAGCCTGGAAAGCGGGAAGACCATCCGCGAGGCGCGCGCCGAAGCGGGACGGGCGCAACAGACGCTTGCGGCCTCAGCCGACGCCGCCCGGAATCTGCGCGGCGAGGTGGTTCCCATGGAAGCGGCTCCGGCCGGCAAAGGCCGCTGGGCCATCACCGTGCGCGAACCGCTGGGAGTGATTGCCGCCATCACGCCGTTCAATTTCCCCTTGAATCTCAGCCTTCACAAAATCGGGCCGGCGCTGGCCGCCGGCAACAGCGTGGTTCACAAACCCTCCGAAAACACGCCGCTCAGCGCGTTGCACCTGGCGCGCCTGGCAATCGAGGCGGGAGCGCCCGCCGGAGCTTTAAACGTGGTGACGGGCCCGGGAGAAACAACCGGCCAACAACTGGTTGATGATCCGCGCGTGGCGATGATCACCTTTACCGGCAGCCTGGAGGTTGGCCGGCAAATCCGCGCGGCGGCCGGATTGCGGCGGGTCACGCTCGAAATGGGCTCAAACTCGTCGGTCATTCTGGAGCCGGACTGCGACCTGGATCTGCTGGTCCCGCGCACGGTGGCCGGGAGTTTCGCCATGGCGGGCCAGGTGTGCATTTCCGTGCAAAACATCTATGTGCACGAGTCCATATTTGAAGACTTCACCGAGCGATTTGTGGCCGGCGCGCGGGCGCTCAAAATCGGCCATCCGCTCGAGGAAACAACCGACGTAGCCTCACTGATCAACGAGGCGGCGGCCCAGCGCGTCGAGAGGTGGATCAAGCAGGCTTGCGCTCGCGGCGCCCGGCTGCTCACGGGGGGAAAGCGGCGCGGCGCCATTATGGATCCCGCCGTGCTGACCGACGTGCCACCGGACGACGACCTTTGCCGCAAGGAGGCTTTTGGACCCGTCGCCGTTCTGCACCGGTACTCGAGGTTGGAAGAAGCCATCGACGACATCAACGCCGGCGAGTACGGGTTGCAGGCGGGCCTGTGCACCCGAGACATCGGCAAGGCTTTCGAGGCTGCACGGAAGCTGCGGGTCGGCGGCGTAATCGTGAACGATGTGCCGGCGTTCCGCGTTGACCTGATGCCCTACGGCGGCACCAAGAATAGCGGCGTGGGACGCGAAGGCCCGCGCTATTCCATCGAGGAAATGACCGAGTTGAAGCTCATCTGCTGGCGTGGATGAATCGGTGCCGCTTGACGCAGTACGCAGCACGAGAAGCCGCATCCTTTCGCCCGAATGACAATTGTTTGGAACCCCGTCCATCTGATTTGCGGACCTTTGCGCAGCGATGGAACCGCAGCGTGCAGAGCGGGCCGGAAGCTGCTGCGGCCGGCACGTGTTTTAATGGAGAGACGAGGAATCATGTTGGACAAGCAACCTGCCCAGGAATGGAAGGCTGAACGTTACGCCCGGCACGCCGGCTTTGTGCCGGTGCTGGGCGAGGCCCTGATTGAACTGCTCAAACCGCAAGCCGGCGAGCGAGTGCTGGATGTGGGATGCGGCGACGGAGTTCTCTCCCAAAAAATTCTGGCAACCGGCGCCGAAGTGGTGGGCGTCGATTCGGCGACGGATATGATCGAAGCCGCCCGGGGCCGCGGAATCGACGCGCGCCTGGCCGACACCTCCGACCTCACCTTTGAAGCGGAATTCGACGCAGCCTTTTCCAACGCCGCCCTGCATTGGATGAAGCGCGACCCGGACGCGGTGCTGCAAGGCGTGCGGCGCGCTTTGCGGCCGGGCGGCCGCTTTGCGGCGGAAATGGGCGGGCACGGCAACATCGCCGCCATCGCCGTGGCGCTGCGGGCGGTGCTCAAAAGCCGCGGCATTGAGGATTTGGAGGCGATCAACCCCTGGTATTTCCCCGCCCCGGCCGAGTATCAGGCCAAGCTCGAGAGCGCGGGGTTCCGCCTGGAATCAATCGAGCTCTTCCCTCGCCCGACCCTGATTCCCACCGACATGCGCGGCTGGCTGGGAACCTTCGCCATTCCCTTCTTTCAGGCTTTGCCGCAGGCCGAGCGCGCCAGCGCGCTCGATGAAGTCCTGGCGTTGCTGCACCCGGCGCTCTGTGACGCGGAGGGACGATGGACCATCGATTTCGTGCGGCTGCGCTTCCTTGCCCGAGCGCAGTGATCAGGACACAACGACGACCCAAGACGCTGCTCCCTGAACGCGATGTGTTCCCAGCCGAACTCGACCGCATTCGCTGCCCCGCCAGCAGGCGGAAGCGTTAAGGACCATCGGGTGCGGGGTTTCACAGGTCGAACGCTCGGGTTAGAATAGGGGCCGGGGAAAAATGAAGACACTGGCCAATGCGAATGACAGGATTGAAATCCAGAACCGGCTGCGGAAGGTAAAGCCGTCAAGCCCGCGG
>CAYWMN010000286.1:0-4561 GCA_964459065.1 uncultured Acidobacteriota bacterium
CGTCGTGCGGAGCAGTGTTTGCCATTGCGCTGGCCTCCGTTACGTTCTGAAGGTTGTTATCGTCCGGCATCGGCGGTTGGGCGCCGGGAGGCAGCGGGTGCGGACCGAGGCCCAATTTCATGAGAGGTTTGGCTTCCGGCAAGCCGGTGGCAGTAAAGCCGTTGGCCTGTTGGTAGTGACGCATGGCACGGCGCGTCGCTGAATCCCACCTGCCCGTTGGCTTCTCGTTCAGGAAACCGGCCTTGACAAGCGCTTGCTGAATTTGTTCAACCCGTCCCTGGTGGATATGAATCCAGGCGCTGTGCCTGCGGGCCCTGTACTTGACGTGGCGGCGACGCCGTCGAGCATGCGAGTGACGAACGGCATGGTGTGGCGTTAAATGGTGAGGCGTAAGATGTTGTCCGGTGTAATGATGCTGCGTAAGGTGCTGTCCGGTGTAATGATGCGGCGTGTAATGGCGGACGCGCAGGTGCTTTACCCGCACGTGCTTTGCATGCGCCTTTCGATGCGCCGTGTGCTCTTGGATTTTGTGCCGTTGCCGGGCTGACAATTGCACAATCGGCATCAGAACAAGTCCGGCAAGAATCGCTACGGTGCAGCGCACGCTGCGTGCGGCCATCACATTAAATTCCATAATCCTCTCTTAAGGCAAACGGTCTGCCAGGTATAAAGTTGTAAACGTGGCGCCCGACCGGCGGGCGATCAGCAAAAGCGTATCCTTGCCGGGCCGCAGGGCTGCCTCGATCCGCTTGAATTCAGCGGCGGATGTTATCGCATGGTGATTCAGGGCCAGCAGGACGTCGCCTCTGGAAACGCTCAGGCCCGCTGCAAAGCCCTCGGGAGCCACATCCGTAATCAGGACTCCCCTGGAGGTCTTCAGGCGTAAAGCTCGATTGAGTTTGCCGGCTTGGTCCGGAGTCAAGTCCTGAACTTTCATGCCCAGCATTTCGCCCGGTTTCCGGGGCGCCTTCGGCGTTGCCGGCGGTCGGTTTTCGGCAACCTGCTCGGCAACAATCTTACTGCGGTCGCCGACTTGCACAGGGACCCGCAGGTGCTTGCCATCGCGCAGAACGCCCAGGGTAATCTTACTGCCGATTTTACGGTTCGAGACAATCTGGACAAGCTCATCACCTGATTGGATCTGTTGGCCCTCAATGGCAAGGATGACGTCACCCCTTTTCAGTCCCGCCCGCTCAGCCGGACTCCCGCGCTCAACGCTGTTGACCACAACGCCGTGGCTGGCCCCGAAGCTGTGCAGTAATGCGGGATTATTTCGGGCCCAAAAAGTGACGCCGATAGCGCCGCGACTCACCCTGCCGGTTGAGACGATGGCGTTATAAACGCCGCGGGCGGTGTCCGACGGAATGGCAAAGCCGATGCCGTCATTGGACCCGCGGTCAGTGGCAATGGCCGTGTTGATGCCGATAACCTGCCCGGCCAGATTGACAAGGGGCCCGCCGCTGTTTCCGGGATTAATGGCCGCATCGGTTTGAATAAACCGCTTGAACTGCCCTTCACTGCCCGGTTCAATGTCCCGGCCTTTGGCGCTGATGATGCCGGCGGTCACGGTCGATTGCAGTCCGAAGGGGCTTCCGATCGCCAGCACCCAATCACCCACCCGCGCAGAAGCGGAATCCCCAAACCGGGCCGCGGCCAGGGGCTTGTCGGACTCGATCTTAATGACCGCCAGGTCGGTCCATTTGTCCGCACCCACGATCCTGGCCCTGTACTTGGTAGCCGAATCGCCCTGTAGATAAACCTCGATGCGGTCCACTGGCTTGTCGGACTGTGTTTGCATCACAACGTGGTAGTTTGTCAAAACATAGCCCCGGGGATCAAGAATAATTCCGGACCCGAGGCTTCGCCGCTGATAGTTGCCCCGATTGCGGCCCCGGTTTTGATAATCGAAAAAATGCTTGAAAAAGTCGCCGAACTGTTGGTCACCCGGTGCGCCGAAGGGGTGGCGGGGAATCTGGACGGTTGTTTGGGTCGTGATGTTCACCACGGCGGGTTCCACCTCATCCGCCACGCGCGCAAAGGCATTGGAAAGTTCAGCCGGCGAGGGAAGCGCGGTCTTGCCCGCCGGGATCAGCAGGCTTTGAAGGTGCGGCGGATGAACGCCAAGCGTGAGCATGCCTCCGATTCCGACCCCGCCTGCGAGCGTTATCAACACGGCAAACGCCGGAAGATACCATCTTCTGTGCGTTCTCATATCACACCTCGCATGCGGATGCCACGAACTTTTATGGATTCTTAGAATTATACACCCATTGAAGCGCCAAAAGCCTCTGCCCCGGGGCTGAGGCCGCCGAGCTTGCCGGCGGCGGCATGCGCTGAGTTTGCTATAATCAGTTCTTTGTGCCTTTGGCCGCATCAATCGCGGCCGGTCCGTGGGCGCGGATGAGTGGACTGAATCAGGTCCTTACCTGCGAGGAACTTCACCTTGTATCTGGAAACGCAAGCAAGCATTCGAGAAAAGTATCAAGCCGAAGTGAAGAAGCTTTTTGGGCTGGAAGTCGCCGGTCCGCCCTTTGACTTCCCGCCCCGCCCGGAGCTGGGAGACCTTTCCATTACGGCCTGCTTTGAACTGGCCAAGAAACTGAAGCAACCTCCCCGAAAGATCGCCGAACAACTGGCTGCAAACCTGCTGCCCATCGAGGGGGTTGAGCGCGTCAGCGTTGCCGGGCCCGGCTACCTGAATTTTCATCTTGACCGTGCGGCACTCGCTGCTGAGGTTTTTCGTCTCCGGGCCTTTCCTGCCGCGGCCCGGCCTGCTGCGGCCGGCAAGGTCCTGGTTGAGCACACCAGCATCAATCCCAACAAGGCGGCCCATATCGGACACCTTCGCAACGCGGTTCTGGGCGATGCATTCGTTCGACTCCTGCGGTTCCGGGGGCACCACGTTGAAGTTCAAAACTACATTGACAATACCGGCGTGCAAGTGGCGGACGTGGTGGTGGGCTTCGAGCACCTCGAGAAAAAGAAGGTTGAAGATGTCGAGCGGCTCATTCAAGACTCCGGCATCCGCTTTGATTACTATTGCTGGGACTTGTACGCCCGAGTTTCACAACACTATCAGGAAAGTGAAAGTGCGAAAGCCCTGCGCGCCCAGACGCTGAAGGCCATTGAAGAAGGCCAGGGTGACAGCGCTCGAATGGCGCACTTGATTTCCACCGCGATCGTTCGGCTGCACCTGCAGACGATGCATCGCATCAACGTTCAATACGACCTGCTGGTTGAAGAAAGCGAGATCCTGCGGCTCGATTTCTGGAAGGCCGCCTTTGAACGAATGAAGCAGATCGGCGCCATTCGCTATGAGACGGCCGGCAAGAATGCGGGCTGCTGGGTGATGGATCTGGGGACCCCCGGCGCTGAATCCACAGAAGAGGCATCGGGATCCGACGACGTCAAGATCATCGTGCGCTCGAACGGCACCGTGACTTACGTGGGCAAGGATATTGCCTATCACATGTGGAAGTTTGCTCTTTTGGGCAAAGACTTTCTCTATGCTCCCTTTCACCGCTATCCCGATGCCCATGAGGTGTGGCATACCAGCACGGAAGGCGCTCCCGGGGCGCCGCAATTCGGCCGCGCCGCTGCGGCTTACGCGGTGATTGACACGCGCCAGGCTTATCTTCAAAACATCGTCGCAGCCGCCTTTCGCGCATTGGGTTTCGACAAGCAAGCCGAGAACCTTCACCACTTTGCGTATGAAGTGGTGGGGCTGTCGCCGGCCTGCGCCCGCGAAATGGGTTTTGAATTGAGCCCGGAAGCCCTTGAGCGCAGCTACGTCGAGGTTTCAGGCCGCAAGGGGCTGGGGCTCAAAGCCGACGACCTGATTGATATGCTGGCGGAAAAGGCCCGCCAGGAAGTTGACGCGAGGGGGATGACCCAGGATCGGGAAGAGCAGGCCGCCTACGCCCGCATGATCGCGGTGGGGGCGCTGCGGTATTTTCTTCTCAAGTTTTCCTGCCGGGTCATGATTACCTTCGACTTTAAAGAAGCGCTGGCTTTTGAGGGTGAAACGGGCCCTTATCTTCAATACACCGTGGTGAGAGCGCGAAATATCTTTCGCAAGTACCGCGAAGCGAATCCGGAATTTGAGATTCAGGCATTAGCCGGCCAGATGGAACGGCCGCAGCTTGAAGGCTTTTTTACCGGCGATAACGGAACAGCCTTCTGGGAACTGGTCGTGCTCGCCGGCCAGCTTGAAATGGTGGCCGACCAGGCGATTTCCACCACGGAACCGGCTGCCATCTCCAAGTACGCGTTTCGTCTGGCGCAGGCTTTCAATAATTTTTATCACCGTCATCACATTCTGAGCGAATCCGACACCGCGCGCCGGACCTTCCTGCTTTATCTGGTCCACATCGTCGAACGCACGCTCGCGCAGACGCTCGAACTTCTCGGCATTGAAGTTCCCGAACGGATGTAGTGGCTTTGTTTGGCTTTCCCTGACGTTTTGCCCCAAGGGGAGTTATCAGGATTCAAGAGTTTTGAAAAGGCCGGGCATGCCACTCATAGGACCTGACCGGCGAGGGAGATTTCCCCGGCTTGGGTG
>CAYWMN010000287.1:0-4532 GCA_964459065.1 uncultured Acidobacteriota bacterium
TTTGCCTTTTGGGTTCTGTAAAAGCTGACGGCCGGGAAGCAGGCCGGACTGCCGCCTGCTTGACCTTACGCCGCGGCGATTCTATAGGGTTCGAGCTCCGTTGTCAATACAATAACTGCTTACTGTTAAGCAAACAGAGGGGCTTAAAACGGTTTCCTACCATACAGACCCCACAGCGCCGGGCAAAATCATTCCTCTGGAGGATTGGTCCCGGACGCGGGCAGGCGCACCGCATCGCTAATCCACTGCAGGTAGTTCGGCGATCCGTCAATAACCGGCAGGCAGATAATCTCCGGCGTATGGTAGGAATGAATCGAGGCAATCTCCGCCGAAATCTCCGCAAACAAATCGCGCGTCGTTTTAATCAACATCAGGAATTCTTTGTCCTGGGTAATCTTCCCTTCCCACCAGTACACAGACTGAACGGGCTGAGTGATGTTGACACACGCCGCCAGTTTTTCATCAATCAGCTTTCGCGCGATTTTGCGGCATTCGCGCCGGCTTCGGGCCGTTACAAGAACCACAACTTTGTCGGTCACAAGTCCTCCTAGCCAACCAGAGTCTCTCACAGCGCCGAAGTTACATATGCCCCCGCCAGGGCTCGGACGCTGCCAACGATCCCTTCGCACAATCTTGCCGGTTGCCAACTCGCTATCCCAAAGATACAATAATCACGGAATGCCGAGCAATCCCATCCACTTCGGAACCTCAGGCTGGCGCGGCGTTATTGCAGAAGATTTCACGTTCGCAAACGTCAAGCTGGCAGCCTCCGCCATTGCTCAGCACCTGCTGTCAAAGTCGGGCAAACCGCGTGTGGTGGTTGGTTACGACACGCGCTTTCTTTCGGAAAAGTTTGCGGCCACCGCGTCGGAAATGCTCGCCTCGCATGGCGTGGAAACCTGGAACGCCTCCCGGCCCGATCCCACGCCCGCGCTCTCCCACGAAATCCTTCATAGCCGGCTGGACGGCGGCATCAACATCACCGCCAGCCACAATCCGGCCGAGTATAACGGATTGAAATTCTCAGGGCCGGACGGAGCGCCAGCCATGCCCGAGGTCACCCGGGAGATTGAAAGTCTCGCGGGTCGAATCGAGCAGGGTGAATTCTCTCTGCAAGGCCCTAACTTTACCGCGCCGCTCATGCGCCCGGCGGACCCGAAGCCGGCCTACCTGAACGCGCTTCGCGAAAAGATTGATTTTAAGGCCATCGCCGAGGCGAAGTTGAAAGTGGCCTATGATCCCCTCTACGGCACCGCGCACGGCTACCTGGATGACCTGCTGCGCGAAAACGGCGCCAGCGTCCACACCATCCACGACTCCCGCGATGTGCTGTTTGCGGGCACCGGACCGGACCCCAGCCAGCGAAACCTTGCCGAGCTTTCCGAATGCGTCAAGCGCGAGCATTGCTCGGCCGGCCTTTCCACCGACGGCGACGCGGACCGCTTTGGATTTGTGGATGCCGACGGCGACTGGATCCATCCCAATTACATCCTGGCGCTGCTGGCCGATTATCTGATTGAGGTTCGCAAAATCCCCGGAGGAATCGGGCGCAGCGTGGCGACCACGCATCTGATCGACGCCGTGGCCAAACATCATGGCGTTCCCGTCTACCAGACGCCGGTAGGATTCAAGTATCTCGGGGAGCTGATCAAGCAAGACAAAATCGTATTGGGCGGTGAAGAAAGCGCCGGCATGAGCATTCGCGGCCATTTGCCGGAGAAGGATGGGATCCTGGCTTGTCTGCTGGTGGCGGAAATGCTGGCCAAGCGAGGCGCCACTCTCAAACAGCAGATCGAAGCGCTGTTCAAGAAGGTGGGACCTTGCTATACCGTGCGGGTCAATCTGGCGCTTGCTCCTGATGCCGCCAAGCGGCTGGCCTCAAAGCTCAAGCAGGACTATAAAACGTTTGCAGGCTCCAAAGTCGTCAACATTGACCGCACCGACGGCTTAAAGATGATTCACGAAGACGGTTCCTGGGTGCTGATGCGGCCCTCCGGGACGGAGCCCGTCGTTCGCATCTATTGTGAAGCTCCTTCAAGAACTGATCTCGACCGCCTGACCAACGAGGCCAAGTCCTTCGCGAGCGGCGCATGAAGCGTTTTCACTGGAACCACAAACCGTTCAGGTACACCGTCCTATTGGTGCTGGCCCTGGCCATGCTGTTTCTCGTCGGTCGCGAGATCTACGGCCCGCATGGGTACCTGGCGTTGCGCCGCCAAAAGCAGCAATACAATGCCCTCAAGCAGCAGATTCAAACACTGTCACGGCAAAACCAGCAGCTCGATCAGAAGATTAAGTCGCTCAAGACCAATCCGTCTGCGATTGAAAGGCAGGCGCGCGAACAGCTCCACCTGGTTCGTCCGGGCGAGTATGTTTATATGCTGCCGAACAGGAAGCAGCCTCAAACCGCTTCAACCACGCCGCATAAAACGCAGAGGCAGTAACCGTGTCTCCCCGCTTCAACTGAGGCAGGCGCTTCCTGGCGGGCGCAAACCCCTGAAGAAATCCGATTACCGCACCACGCCTTCCAGCGGGCTGGATGCCGTGGCGTAGAGCTTTTTGGGAATGCGTCCGGCACGGTAAGCCTTGCGGCCGGCGATCACTGCGTACTTCATGGCTTCGGCCATCGACACAACATCCTGCGCTCCCGCAATGCCCGTGTTCATCAGCACGCCGTCGGCGCCGAGTTCCATCGCCACGGCCGCATCCGAAGCCGTGCCCACGCCCGCGTCAATAATCAGCGGCACCGCCGTGATCATTTCACGCAGGATGCGCAGATTGGCGAGGTTCTGGATTCCCATGCCGGAACCGATCGGCGCGCCCAGCGGCATCACCGCCGCCGCCCCGGCATCAATCAGGCGCCGCGCGCCCACCAGGTCGTCGTTCGTATAGGGCAATACGACGAACCCTTCGCGCGCCAAAGTCTCGGTAGCCTTCAGCAGTTCAAGGTTGTCCGGAAACAGCGTCTTCTCGTCGCCGATCACTTCCAACTTGATCCAGTTGGAAAGTCCCACTTCCTGAGCCAGCCGCGCCGTGCGCACGGCGTCGTCGGCGTTGTAGCAGCCGGCGGTGTTAGGCAGGATGAAGAATTTCTTGCGGTCGATATGATCGAGCATCGACTCCTTGGATTTGTCCGTCAGGTTTACGCGCCGGACGGCCACGGTCACAATCTCCGCGCCGGAGGCTTCATGAGCGCGGGCCATTTCCTCAAAGCTCTTGTACTTGCCCGTACCCACAATCAGGCGCGAGCGGAATTCCTTATCTGCTATCCGCAAAACGTCAATGTCCATTTGGTTTGATGTCTCCTTCATTTTGATTCTAGTCAGGAGGCTCGCAAATTGCAATTTGGGCCGATCGCCACGTGATCTAATTTGTCCGCAAAGCCCTGCTGCGCGAACGCGGCGAGCAAGCCCTGCCATCGCCTAACCCATTGATTCCATGGGCGCTCCGAGCGATCGCCAATCCATCAACGGAGCCATGCCGAGCAACCCAGCTTGAACAAGCAGCCGGAGACCATCAAGCAGCCGGAGACAAAGGCTGGTTTCTCAAAAGCTTTAACCGTGATTGTCAGGGCGGAAAGTAAGTTTGTTCTAAGAAATTTCTTGCCATTTCGGCCCGACGTTGCTACTTTTTTCTTTTCCCTTCAGGGGTAATCAAAAACAAAAACAGTTACGCCACATGGGAACGGCCGTGCCTTATCGCAAGGCCCGCAACTCAAACGTTTAATAAAGGGGAGATCATGAACTCTACCGGTAAGAGCTTCGCTCTAATTGTGTCTTCAGTCGTTTTTTTTCTAGGCCTCGGCGCCGCGCGGGCCAACGCGCAGAGCGTCTCGAGTGTATCCTTTGCGTCTCAGGCCACTTATGGGGCGGGAACGGGTCCCTTCTCGGTTGCGGTGGGCGACTTCAACGGCGACGGCAAGCCGGACCTGGTCGTGGCCAACAACGGCAGCAGCAACGTCAGCATCCTGCTAGGGAACGGCAATGGAACCTTTGAGACGGCCGTGAACTATGGGGTGGGATCGTACCCCATCTCCGTTGCGGTGGGCGACTTCAACGGCGACGGCAAGCCGGACCTGGCCGTGGCCAACGACGGCAGCAGCAACGTCAGCATCCTGATGGGGAAAGGCGATGGCACCTTCCAGACGGCCGTGAACTATGGGGTGGGAACGGGCCCCTGGTCGGTTGCAGTGGGCGACTTCAACCATGACGGCATCCCGGACCTGGCCACGGCCAACTACGGTAGCAAAAACGTCAGCATCCTGCTAGGGAACGGCAATGGCACCTTCCAGACAGCCGTGAACTATGGGGTGGGATCGTACCCCATCTCCGTTGCGGTGGGCGACTTCAACGGCGACGGCAAGCCGGACCTGGCCGTGGCCAACAACGGCAGCAGCAACGTCAGCATCCTGCTGGGGAATGGCAATGGAACCTTCCAGACGGCCGTGAACTATGGGGCGCCATCGGGTCCCTTATCGGTTGCGGTGGGCGACTTCAACGGCGACGGCAAGCCGGACCTGGCCGTGGCCAACA
>CAYWMN010000288.1:0-4516 GCA_964459065.1 uncultured Acidobacteriota bacterium
GCGGTTCAGGCTGAAATCCGCGAAAAACGGATCGAAGTGAGAATCGCGCGGAGCGACGCCGCCCGAGGTGGTTCTGAGCGCAATGCCGGGATTGAGCATCGCATAACGGAACGGCCACGCATTGAGGTTCTGAAGCTTGGCGCGAACATCCACCACGTGAGCCGTGACCGTGATGCGGCCGCTCAGCCGGTATTTCCCGCGCGTGCCGCTCTGGGAAAACTCCAGCGCGCCGTCCGCAAGCCGGTTCCACCTGAGATTGTTGAGGACAATCTTGTTTTTGGAACTGAGCACCCAGGGAGCTCCCGCCACCTGGCCGGGCTGTGGTCCGACCCCGAAGAAACCTTCGCTGAGGAAGACGTCAAAAACGCGTGGCCCGGGAAACGACGGGACGAAAATCTCCACCCTGGGACCGCGTCCCATCTCTTTAAAGCTCATGTACGGCGCATAAAGAGGAACCACGTGAATCCGGGGCGGAATCGGAACATCGCCGCCCCAGCAGGGCAGGGCGGCAAAGAAGACAGCGAACGCGAACCATTTTGCTGCGGACGTGCGAACTTTCACTTAAATCCTCCTGTTAAAAGGATGACGCCGGGAATCGACCAGCAGCGGCTGTGCTGGCGCCCAAAGCTAGCGGCGGTATTGCTCGTCGCTCACGGGTTCGAGCCAGTCAACCACCTTGCCGTCGAGTCCTTCATGGATGGCGATGTGGGTCATGAGCGAGTCAGGCGAAGCTCCGTGCCAATGCTTTTCGCCGGGCGCGATTGAAACCACGTCGCCGGGCCGAACCTCCTCAATGGGTCCCTGCCAGCGCTGGACCCAGCCGCAGCCGGCCGTGATGATGAGGGTCTGGCCAAGCGGATGCGTATGCCAGGCCGTGCGGGCCCCGGGCTCAAAAGTTACGTTGACGCCGTGAACGCGCGCGGGATCCGGTGCGTGAAACAGCCGGTCAACCCAGACCGTGCCCGTGAACCACTCGGATGGACCCTGGGTGGAGGGTTGCGAACCATTTTTCTTGATCTCCATATCGTATCCTGCCTCCCTTAAAATCTTTTCAGTGCATTATTTCATATTTAACTTTAACAGCGCGAGCTGGCGCACGCGCGGCTGCGGGCTCCGGGGCTATGGGGGCTATTGAACGAGGACAAGGCCGCGGCTAACTCACGATGGCCTGCGAAGGGCTTTCTTCGCGCTCGGGCGCAGGTTCTGCCGGCGGAGGCGGGGTGAGCCGGGAGGCGCGGATGGTTCCCAACACCAGCAGCAGGTTGGTGATCAGAATGGTGGCGAAGGCGACCGAGGGCAGAAAAGCAAAGGCGTCGCCGCGCGTCTGCACCACCTGGAGAGCCAGGACGACGGTGATCAATCCGCGCGGCATGATCAAGAAGACCACCTCGTGTTCGCCGGCGTGGAACCCTTTCCAGCTCCAGCTGCTGGCGGCCACGGCAAGCGCCCGCGCCAGAATGATGGCGCCCACCAGCCCCAGAACCTGGGGAATATATTTGATCAGGGCGTTGTATTCCACCACCACGCCGAGCAGGACAAAAAAGAAGGTGCGGATCAGGAAAGCCAGCTCAGCGTGAAAACTGACCACCTGGGCGTGGTGCTCGTCGGCGACGGGCTTGAAGCCCAGGATGCCTTCGAAAGCGCTGAGGTCGAGACGGCGGAAGTTGGCCAGAAACACTCCAAAAAACAAGACGGTGATCAGGCCGCTCACGCCGATGCGCTCCGCCCCGGCGTAAAGCAGCAGCACGGCGGAAAGCGTGAGAACGTTCCAGAAGCGGCGTTCGGAATAGTGGGGCAGAAAGTACGTCCAGACCACGGCGGCGACGGCGGCCAGAAGCAGGGCGGTTATGACGACGAAAAACGCCTGGCCCATGAAGCGCAGGGCGAATTGCTCGCTCCGCGAGCCGATATCGAGGATGATGCCCACGGTCAGGATCGCGAAGGTGTCGCTCAAGGATGAGTCGAGCAGCATGGTGACGCGCGCCGACGCGCTCGCCTGAAGCTGCTGAAGCACCGGCAGGGTGATGGAGCTGCTGGTGCAGCCGAGGACGGCTCCGGTGATCAGGGCGACCGACATCGGCAGATTCATGCTCCAGCGCATGACCAGGGCGATGATGAACATGCTGAAGGCGTAGGCGAGGAAGGAAAGCAGGATTCCGCCCGGGAAGTGGCGCAGCGTGGAGCGAAGATCGAGGCCGAGGCCGCCTTCAAAAAGAATCAGGATGACCGCCAGGGTTCCGAAGGCGTGGGTCACCGGTTGGAATTCGCTTGCGTGGAGCAGGCCTAAGGTGGGCCCCAGAAGCAGTCCCGCCACCATCAGGACAATGATGTCCGGAACGCGCGTGAGCCGGTACAGGCGGTTAGCCGCAAAAGCCAGAAAAACCAGCCCGCCCAGCAAGGCAAATAGCAATGCGTTGGACATGCCTAGTTGCTCCACCCTTTTGAGTCAATAACTTCTGTGTAACCGGCCAACGGCCCATTCGCAAGTGCCGGGGCTGGAACGTTTTAGCGTTTGCGCCCTGATTCGGGTCACCGGGCCGTCCTGCGGCTATTCTGACACGGTTTTACCGCAGGGCAATAAAAAACCGCCCGGAGCGGGCGCGCTGGTGAGCCGGGAGGCAAGCGGTTGAAGTGAAACGGTTAGCCTTCGCGGCGTTTCTTGACAAGCAGGAGGGGTTTCACCAACAATGACACTCTGCGCTTGGCGGCGGGAATCCTCAGGCGTGTTGGGGTCCCGGCCGAATATAACGAATAGGTGAATGAATGCGTTGGAGCAAGGTTTTTATTCCCACTCTGCGGGAAGTTCCCGCAGAAGCAGAGGCGGCCAGCCACCAGCTTCTGCTGCGGGCGGGTTATGTGCGGCAGGTGGCGGCGGGCGTTTACGCGTACTTGTTTTTGGCCCAGAGGTCGCTGCTGAAAATCTCCCGGATTATCCGGGAGGAGATGGACGGGATCGGCGCGCAGGAGTTTTATCTGCCGGCGCTCGATCCGGCCGAGCTTTGGAAGGAGTCGGGGCGCTACGAGTTGTTCGGCGAGACGATGTTCAAGTTCAAGGACCGCAACCAGCACGATATGTGCCTGGGCGTGACCCATGAAGAAGAGATGACGAGCATCGCCCGCAGCGAACTGCAATCTTACAAACAATTGCCGCAGATCTGGTACCAGATCCAGGAAAAGTTCCGCGACGAACCCCGGCCCAAATCCGGTCTGCTGCGCTTGCGTCAATTCACCATGAAAGATTCGTACTCGTTTGACCTTGACGATGCAGGACTCGACCGGAGCTACCAGAAGCATTACGACGCCTACCGGCGGATCTTTGACCGCTGCGGATTGAAATACGTGATTACGGAAGCTTACTCCGGGGCTATGGGTGGAACGGTTTCGCATGAATTCATGGTCGTGACCGAAGCCGGCGAAGATTCAATTGCGGCCTGCGAGTGCGGCTATGCGGCGAACCTTGAAAAGGCCGTGTCGAACGTCGCGCCGGTGGAGGATCTCGCCGGAGACGCCGCGCCCGAGGCTTTCCCGACTCCCGGGCAGAAGACCATCGAGGACCTGGTGAAGTTTACGGGCGAGCCTGCCGAGCGGATGATCAAGACGCTGGTCTACATCGTGGAAGATAAGCCCGTGGTGCTGCTGCTGCGGGGCGACCACGCTTTGAGCGAAACGAAGCTGGCGACGGCGCTGGGGACGGCGACCTTTCGGGCGGCAAGCCCCGAGGAGGCGCTGGCGCTGCACGGCGCTCAGGTGGGATCACTGGGGCCGGTGGGAGTGAAGGGGGCTCGACTGGTGGCCGACCGGGCGCTTGAAGGGCGCAGGAACCTGATCACGGGCGCCAACCGCGACGATACGCACCTGCGCAACGTGAGTCCTGGGCGCGACTTCCAGGCTGAATATGCGGATATCCGCGTGGTTCAGGCCGGGGACCCGTGTCAGCGATGCGGAAAGCCGCTTGCGGTGTCCGTGGCGGTGGAAATGGGGCACGTTTTCAAGCTGGGCCGGCGGTATTCGGAAACAATGCATGCCACGGTGCTCGATCCGAATGGGAAAGAAGTGCCGCTGGTGATGGGATCGTACGGGATCGGCCTGGAGCGGATTCTGACGGCGGCGGTGGAGCAGAACCACGACCGCGACGGGATGTTTCTGCCGCGCGCGATTGCGCCGTTTGAGGTGATTCTGACCGCTGCCCACATGGATGACGACGCCGTCAAGCAAAGCGCGGAAAAGCTTTACGAGGAACTGCGCGGACTGGGTGTAGACGTGTTGTTTGATGACCGGGATGCCAGGCCGGGAGTAAAATTTAAGGACGCCGATCTCATCGGGGCTCCGTATCGGGTGACGGTCGGCAAGAAAAAGATCGCCCAGGGCCTGGTTGAGATTTACGACCGGTCGACCCGCGAGATCCAGGACGTTAAACTTCCGGAGCTTGCCCGGACACTGAACGAGCGCTTGATGGACAAGCCCCGGGCGGAGGCGTTATCCAACCCATGAGAAATGGGGCTGATAGTGGTGCGGG
>CAYWMN010000289.1:0-4511 GCA_964459065.1 uncultured Acidobacteriota bacterium
TGGCCGAGACCCGCAACAAGATTCCCTCTGTGGTTCTGCACGGTGGCGTGCAAGATCACCAGGCCAACACTGACCCTGATCGTGTAAGGGTCGCCTGGGCGGCGGTTGGGCCGCGGGGCATCTTGAGGGCGGGCAACGCTGGGCAGAATCATCAGGAAACAGAGCGCCGCCAGGCATCGGAAACCAGTGGTCCATGCCCTTCCGTTGCGGACTCCCGTATTGAATAGCTTCGCGGCGCGCAACCTCTACCTCCCCGAAAAAGGCCAGCGTGACCAAGGCTTGCGAGACTCGATCGCTACCCGCCGCCTCCCGATGCGCCAGGAGGAGGCGTGGAGGAATTCCGGCAACTTCCGTGCCACGAACGTGCAACCCTGTTCGAAGACGACGAACATCACGTAGGCCATAAACAGCAACGTCATGCCGATCCACACTACGAACACACAAGCGGCACATTCATAGATCGCGAACATTCCCGTTCACTCCTGATGGCCACCTTCCAGTCGATTGCAGCCGGTTGCCGGAAGGACGATCTTCTCGAACTGCGGCCCCAACCCTGTCCAACGCCGGCAAGGGGCCCTTCGCTCGCCTGCGGCGCAAATGGGAAAATCAGGCTCTGGAGCCAGCCGCATGAGGGGGGTGATACTCGCGCACCACCCCCTTTACAACCCGACGCTCGGTCCTCTTTGCCCCGGGGTCCAGCAAATTGGCGCCCGAAGCGTCCCCATGAGGGCTCCTCAGTGGGTAGCCACCGAGAGGCCCCCGCAACAGATTCCCTTGGTTCAGGCAGTACGCTTCGAAAAAAACCAAAGAGTAAAGCCTGCTCCCAGGGATAGCATCCCGATCAATGCCAAAAGCGGCATCTCGCTTGCTGTTTTGGGCATGGTCTCGGCAGCAGACGCTGTCTCGACCGGCGGTGCTTCAACAACTTGGGCGACTGGAACTTCTTCTCCCGTAGGCGTAACGGCTTCAACCGGAGCTTCCTTTAACGCCGCTACTTCGGTCGGCTCCTCAGGGGTCGCGAGAACGGGCTCATTGGTCACCTTCGCCAGTTCAGCAGCCCTGTACTTTGGATAAACAAACTCCTCGCCCCATTGATGTCCAGGATAGAACCATGCCCGGATCGCTTCTGGCTGTCCTTCCGCCCTCTCCCTGAACGTCATGACCGTTTTGTCAGTCGACCTCAGGCGGTAATTCGGGATGGCAAGGATCGTTGTGAACACATGGTCTTCGGCTTCATTGGAGATCTGAACGATGTTGCGGTCAGCTGCCGAATCCACCAGCTTGAAGACATAGGTGCCCGCCGGCAAGGTCTGAGCGCCCACGCCCGGAACCTCGACTGGCTCGCTAAAGGTCACGGTAGTTTTCTTGTTCCACTCGTCTGCCTTCGCATTGGGCAGAAACGTTAGAGCTACCAGCGACAAGCAGAAGATCATCCCCATTACTCTGAATCGGTCTATCTTTTTCATTGGAATTACCTCGGTTTTTATTTGGGGCGGTCTTTTCTGCCCCCCTGAACAAAACTCGAATTTCCTCATGCTTCGAATCCTTGAAACACCCCGAGCGCGAAGCCTTAGCCCGGCGATCTCCAGGCTCAATGCACCCACAGGGAAACGGCATGAGGGCCTATCAGCCCTGGAGACCCTGGTGATGTCGCTGGAGAAGATGGCTGGGTGAAATAATCAAAAAGCTCTTCCAGTTCACCTCCTCCGCACAAAGTGAATCCCTGGCGCTTTGCCTGATGGGCGACAATTTCATCGCGGATGGTACTGGTCTTGAGGAAGATCCACAGGTTAGCCTTCGAGGCCTCAAGTCCGGATAAATCATGGTCAGGTTTCATTTCCTCTCCTCCAATCTGTTTCAATCTGTCCCCGTGCGACGTACCTTTCACGCGAGAGCGCCAAGCCTGTGACGCCTAAAGCCGACCCACGAAAAACAAACCGGACAACTGGAATCATCGACACCAAGCCGAACCCGCCGCTTGGGGAATGGCCCCAATTTCGGCTACTTGAACGCTTGTCCGCCCTTGGGAGAGTATTTCGTCAGCGCGCTGTTTAAGGGTTGAGCTGACCGAGGAGTGCGCACTGTGCCGTCGATCAGAATTTGCTTGGCGGTGACCTTACGCCCATAGAGCTTCTGGTTGTCATCCTGATCTTGCTTCACGACGGCCCCACTGAGCGACGCCCCGGCAAACAAGCCCCGTGTCCGCGAGTAGCTGAGGATCTGGGCATGGAGCTGAGCGTCGGTGGCGCCTTCAGCAGAACGGCCCACCGGCCCGGCCGCTGCGGATAATTCCCCGCCCAGCTTGACGCTGTTGCGAACCAGTTTTTTCATGCCTTGAGGGTTCATCACAAGGAAAACGACGTCGGTGGCCTTTCCGCCGATCTGAAATCCAAAGCTTGCGCCGCCCACCGTGAACATCGAAGGTGCGCCCCACACGCCGTTGCCGCCCCGGCGGCACACCAGCACACCGCGTCCATAATGTCCCCCGAATCCGAAGGCGAACTTAAATTGAGAAGGAATGATCCCCACACAGACGGCGTTCTCCAGCAAGTCATTTGGAATGCCCTGGTCAGGAGTCCTCATGATCTCGTTGAGAACGTTGGTGGCCTTCTGCAGTTGGGTCTCGCCTGCAAAAGCCGGCACACAGATTGCCAGCAACAGAAAAACAAACATAAGTCTCTTCATTGGAGTCTCCTTTTTGCTGCTCACATCCGCGGGTTCCGTCCGGCGCCTCTCTGGAGACTGCCGGACAGCCAGCCGGTATTGCGACTTACGCTCTTTATACCCTAGGGATAATCGCTCGTCAGTCCCGTACTGCTCACACGGCCGGTCAATATTGCTCAGGCCAGTTGATACGGAGGAGCTAATAAACGGGGCTGCCGGACGGAACCTGCATTGCTAATGCTTGAAGGCCTTCTTTACATGGCCCAGTTTCCCTTGAACCTTCCCGGCCGCCTTTTCGACTTTGCCCCTCGCCTGCAAGCCGCGATTGTTCGTCAGTTGTCCTGCTTTCGCCTTGACCGTGCCCTTTAATTCGTGAAACTTGCCTTTGGCCTTATCTTTGGTGCTTGATTTCATCATGCTTCCTCCTTCATCAAGATTCTGGATCGTGGCTGCGATCACAGTGTCAGAGCAGCCTCATGCTCTTTAGCCTTGACACTTACTCACATTGCTTCTCTTCTTCACGGCGGCGGTTCTCAAAGCGAGCCCGTCGTCGCAACACCGGAATGCACAAAATGGACGATCAAGGCAACGATGGCTATGGTGAGCAGCAGTTGATTCAATCCACTCGCCACATCGAATGCGCCATATCCTAAAAGCCAAGCCGCGAGCAAAACGATGAACAGAAGGAGAAACATAAACGCCGCCCGTTTCCCAAGTCTGAAACACCTCCCGCCGGATCCTTGTGCGGGCAACTTCACGCGGCCTCTCGAAGAAAGTCGACAAGCGACCCGCAGAGCATTAGGAAGTCACCTTCCCCGAGCAGACTGCATGCCCACACCCGCAGCTGATTTCTGCCATGTTCGTTTCTTCCGCTCCCTCGCACGGAGGGCTGCAATATTTGCTGCCGGGGCCAGCCATACAGCTACACTGCGGATTCGCGCATTTCCCTTTATTCAGGTCGCTCATGGTTCTGTCTCCTCTTCTTCAAAAACCTGATCGTTTACCTAAGCCTGGCGAAAGTTCCGCTTCTACGCCGCTGCGGACTTTGCGTTATGTTTGTTTGGCGCTGTGCCGGATTTGCTGTGAGGCGCGATTGCGTGAAGTATTTCACGTTCGGCTTGCAGCCAATTCTGCATCTCGGAGCCGCCCGACTTTGCCTGCTGGAACAGTTCGTAGGCACGCTGCCTGATTTGATCTTCCAGTGTGGCCTTGGGTTTCTCTGCCTTCAGAGTCTTTTGATCTGATCCATGCCGCCGTGTGTCATCATGCTGCTGTTTGTGTCCCATAGTTGCAGTGTCCCTTCTTTGTTGTGAAGTGTTTCTTTCGCTGCTCCCTGGCTGTCCATGCATTCACTCCCTTGGCTTGCCAGCCGTAGCGCCCCTGCTTTTCCACACTTTCCTTCGAATGTGTTTATGCATACGCCGAGCGCTACCTGCGCCAGCGCGAGTATCCCCAGCCTCCGCCGCCGAACAAGAGCAACAGCACAATAACAATCAATAGGAGTTCCATGTCTCACCTCACTCGTTAGAGTTAAAGCAACTTACCGAATCACAAGATCAAAGTGTCTTTCCTGGACTGCTATGTCCCTTCACCACCGGTCGCCGTGCGAGCTAGCGGCCTCTCGCCTCTGACGTAGTCGGCGCCACCCTCTCCGGTTACCGAGATATCCAGCGCTCCCGTCCGCTCCAGGATGTCCCTGGCGCGCTTGGTCCATTCCGCATTGTCGGAATGCACCGAGAGTAGGATTCCACCTTCTTTGACCCGCACCTCATAACGCTTGGCCTGGTGTTCAGGAATCCCCATACCGATCAGGACGCCCGTGATCCCACCGGCTACGCCGCCCACGC
>CAYWMN010000290.1:0-4495 GCA_964459065.1 uncultured Acidobacteriota bacterium
CGGCCAGGTTGACTGCGGGCGCTCCGGAACTCCGGATGACCGATGGGTCTTTACCAACCGGAACACCGGCCTGCAATATCAAGTGGCGCAGACGCTTGCGGCGGCCAGCCGAGTGCTGCGAAAAAGCAATCCTGGCCTGGCCGCGGAATGCCTGGACGCAGCTCGCCGGCTCTGGAGCTATGAGCAGAACCACGCTCCGGTTTATGCACCCTGCAGTTACAATCCTTCCGACAGCGGCTTCCGCTGTGAAGAAATCCTTGCGACAGGAGAACTCCTCCTGACCACCCGGGAGAAGCCTTACCGGGATCGCCTGCTTCACCTTCTGCCCACTCTTCAATCCATGACCCCAGAACAGTTCGGCGACCATTGGCCGCTCCCTCCCGGCTGGACGCTGCTAAGAGTTTTGGATTGGGTCAACGACAACCGGTTCCATTCCGCTGTTACGCGACTCGCCGCAAAATGGGCCGGCATCGCGCGGCGGCGGCGCGCCTCAAATCCGTGGAACGTGGAATTTCCACCGTCGATCAGCAATCCTAAATGGAAGTTTCAAGTTCCCGTCAAAAACACGGCGGCTGACGTCTGGGGGTACGGATGGAATTTCTTGTGGGGCGCGTTTCGGCAGTACTACTACGCAAAGCACCTGCCCGCCATATTTGATGCGGAACCACTGCTGGCTGTAGTCAACTACGTTCTCGGTTGCCACCCTGCAAGCAATGTTTCTCTGGTCTCCGGTCTGGGCGCAAAATCACAAATGGAGGCCTATGGATTTAACCGCGCCGACTGGTTCTCGATCCCGGGAGGCGTCATCTCCGGGCCCTCGCTGATCAAGCCCGATTTCATGGAACTTAAAGACTTTCCATTCTTGTGGTACCAGGCCGAGTACGTGATTCACGGCGCCGGCGCCTACATCTTTACGGTGCTCGCCGCAGACAGGCTGCTGGGCGGAAAGACCACCACGGGAGGCCAGGAACAAAGCTCATGAAACGTCGAACAACCCATCAGCGCAAGCTCAACCGCCGGTCCTTCTTGAAGGCGGGAGCCCTCGGAACTGCTCTTCCGCTGCCAGCCTTACTGCCCGGTTCCGCCCCAGCAAACACCGAAGCACCTGACGCTGGGCAAAGCACGGCGGCCCCTCACGTGCTGCCGGCAATTCCCACTCCCGCTGATTTGGCAAGCGACCGCCTTGTGCACCATTACCGCGACTACTTCAATCCCCCTGAACTGCAAAACGAATTGGGATTTCTGGCAACCGCCAAGTCCGTTTCAGCTTTCACCGCCGTCACCTTTCCGCCGTTCAGTTGCTGCAGTTCCCCGAGAATTCCCTTCAGCCCCGGTAATCTTGCGACCTGCGAGGTCTTTCTGAACGGGCGTATTCTTACAAGCTATCCGCCCCCGGCCGGCAAGGTTGCCTACACCTGGTTCCCACACAAAGTGGTCCGGGAAACTCGCGTTCAAGGTCTTCTCTTCAGGACGGAAACGCTCCTGCCTCCCAAACAAAAAGTGGTTGCCGAATTGATCGAGGTTAAAAACGAATCTCACGAGCAGCGCAAAATTCAGCTCGGGTTCGATTTGCGCGCCGGCGTTACGATGACGCAGGGCAAGGCGTGGTTCACCAACATTCCCGCTGCGGATGACAACCGGATCACGGCTGCCGGGTCACAAGGCTGCATCGTCTTTGAAGACGTGCACAGCCCCGCCGTGTCGGTTCAAGGGATTAGCCCGAAACCGACTCACATTCGGGAGAACCGGATGCTCATCCACGAGTTCGCTCTGGGACCAGGCGAAACGCGAACCTTCCGCTATCTGAATGTTATCGGCGCCGGCCGTGATGAGACTCTCGAGATCTACCGTTCCCTGCAGGCCCGCTTTTCTGAACTGCCCGGTGAAAATGAGCGGCACTTCGCCGGACTTCTGCACTCAGCCTTTACACCGAATAATTCAGAGTTCTCCGGCTATTTGCCCCAGCTCGAAACGCGCGACCCGGTTTTGTGGAAGCACTATTACACCGGCGTCGGCTGCCTGCTCTTTTCCCGCAGAGCCTGTCCGGACGCAGCCTATAGCCCCACCTACATCACCGTCGCCCGCATCGGCACAACCATCAGTTTTATCTGGGACACGATGCTGACTTCGCTGAGCCTTGCGCTGCTCGACCCGGCGCCGCTTCGCACCCTGGTGGAAGTCTGGCTCCGCAGCGACATGCATCATCACCTGGCAACGGACTATTTATCCGGCAAGGCCGTCGGAGTTCCGGGGTATGCCGTCAACGATATGGGAATGGTCCGCTGCGCGGACAGTTACCTTCGGGTCACAGGAGATTTTGCCTGGCTCGACAAGACCCTTGACGGGAAACCGGTCATCGAGCATCTGGTGGACCACGCGCTCTACTGGAAGACTCTTGTCCACGACCAACGCGGGCTGGCGGATTATGGCCGGTACTACAATCTGCTGGAGGTTGTCAGCACCTATACGCACCAGGTGGCGTCGGTCAACGCCGGAAACGTTTACATGATGCGGTTTGTGGCCGGTCTGCTCGATCGCCGTGGCGAGCGAAGCCGCGCCGCCCGGCTGCGTGCTGAAGCCAGGCAGCTCGCCGAGCGCATCAACCGCATCCTTTACGTTAAAGGCAAGGGATGGTGGCGGTGCGGACAGCCCAATGGAACCTTCAATCAGGTTCGCCACTGTTACGACCTGCTGACCGTTCTCGACATGATGCTTGACGATTTGAACGAAGATCAGAAAAAAGAGATGAGCCGCTATTTCTGGGCCGAACTCCATTCGCCGTTATGGATGCACGCGCTTTCACCTTACGATGTTGACGCCTCCTGGAACCCGCGTCCGGACCATAGCTGGCTGGGAGCCTATATCGCCTGGCCTTCGATGACGGCCAAAGGCTTGTACAAGATCGATCGCGCCCCGCGCGTCAACCGTTGGGTCAAGGATCTGGCCAAAGCTGCGAATCAGGGCCTCTACGGCCAGGCGCACATGGTTCAAAGTATTTTCCCTGCGGTTAACGGCGGCGCTTTCAAAAGCCCCTTCGACCAGCCCTACGGCAATCACTGGACCGAAGTTGCCGGAGGGAGCTTCACGGACTTGGTTATCGATTCCATTTTTGGCGCGAATCTGACCGTGAATCAAGGGATCAAGGTGAATTCGCAGCTCGACGGATTCGACCGGGAAGCCAGACTGCGCGGCTTGCGCCATCAGGGAAAAACTTATACTATCAGCCGCGATGGAGCCAGCCTGGAAAGGTCCTAATCCGTTTCCTTCCATCGGCATCATTCCGTGGCCCATCGGCGATTCGACAATGCAAGGAGGAGTTCCACTTGACCAGACGTGAAATCATGAAGCTCATGGGGCAAGGAATTTGCACAGCAGCTTCCGCCGGCACGCTTATCGCGGCGCCCCAGTACGCCCAAAGCCACCCTCTTTCTGAAGATGCCCCGTCGTCAAACCCGCCGAAGACTGATCCGACGCCACGTCTTCCACAGCAAGAACTGGCCACCTCGTCAGCGCGCGGAGTCCTGACCCGTTTACTCGGCAAGCGCGCGGAGGAGTTTGATCTGCATTGGATGGCCCCCGTTGACGGCCGGCCGACCTATCGCGTCCGCGCATCCGGCGGGAAGGTATCCATCCAAGGCAGCAGCGGCGTCGCCATCTCACGCGGCGCGTACCTGTACCTGCGGCACGCCTGCAACGCCATGGTAACCTGGAGCGGCAGGCATCTGGAGCTACCCGCGCGCTTTCCCGATTACGCCGAGCGCCAGGTGGTCTGCCCCTACCAATTTACGCAGTATTACAATATCTGCACTTTCGGCTATACAACGCCGTTTTGGGACTGGGAGCGATGGAAGCGGGAACTGGACTGGATGGCCCTCCACGGCATCACGATGGCGCTGGCTCTGATAGGACAGGAAGCCGTCTGGAAACAGGTGTGGGAATCGTTTGGCATCACCCAAACCGAACTCGACCGTTTTACAACCGGCCCGGCTTACCTCCCATGGCATTGGATGGCAAACATCAATCACTTTGATGGCCCTCTGCCTGAGGGATGGATTGCGCAGCGCAAGGAACTCCAAAAACTGATCCTGCGGCGCATGCGTGAACTTGGCATCACGCCCATCGCTCCGGCGTTTGCAGGGTTCGTCCCAAAGGGTTTCCAGCGCATTTTCCCCGAGGCCAAAATCTCAACGCTGCTTTGGTCTCACCAGCCCACCATTCCGCGAGAAACCAAGACCTTCATGCTCCATCCCGACGAGGCCGCCCTCTACAAGGAAGTCGGGAAGCGGTTTATTCACGAATACCGCCGCGAATTCGGTCCCGTGGATTATTACCTGGCCGACCTGTTCAACGAACTTGAGCCGCCCGTCAGCGCCGGCCATCCCTACGAAGACCTGGCCCGCTTTGCCGAGACCGTCTATAACGGCATCATTGCCGACAACCCCAATGCCACGTGGGTTATGCAGGGGTGGCTGTTCTTTGCCGACGCAAAGTTCTG
>CAYWMN010000291.1:0-4488 GCA_964459065.1 uncultured Acidobacteriota bacterium
AGGCAGGGTCAACAACGTGCAAACGCGGTCCGTTTGCGGAGGTAATCCCGCGGGAACGCACGTAGGCGGTCAGCAGATATGTTTGGTTCAGCTCAACAGGGACAAGTTGCTCTACGGGCGCGTACTCCTGGTTTCTGCTGACGGTGAAGTCCAGCCGCAACGAGTGCGTTTCTGCAGACATTCCCGGCGCCATAAAATCCATCTCGAGATAAGACTCGGCGTGGTACCTCCACCCGAGGCCGGCGTTGAGCGGGAAACGCTCAAACGCTCCGTTGAAGACCAGGTTGCCAGGGTTCCGGTCGGCCGGCTGCTTCACGACGCCCCGGCGGCCGAGGTCGAGCCAAACAACGGCGGCCCTCCGGGCGCGGCCATGAGCGATAAGATATTCAAGGTAGGGATCGACGGTTGAAAAGTTGAACCGCGCCTGGCTTGACGCAACTTCCTGCCACACGTGAAAAGCATACTTGCCGTGCCCATGCGCGGTTAGGAAATGAATAAAGGCAAGCTTCAGTTGCGGGCTGGAAGCCGGCCCGAGCAATTCGCGCTCCATCGTTTGCGGGGAGCGAGCGCGATCGCAGCAAAGGTGAAAAGTTGCGGAAGCATAACCGGGGTCCATCCGGAGCAGGCGTCTGAACTCGATCAGGGCCAGGCTCCGGTGGTTTGCACGCAAATCATAGTTGGCAGCTTCCCAGTGAATGCGCGGGACCATCGGGCTCAAGGCAAGCGCTTTTGCGAATGCCTGGCTTGCGAGCTTGCCGTTCCCCACAAGTTGGGCGGCCGAAGCAACCGCCTCCCAATAGCGCGTTGTGCGCGGGCTCAGTTGGGCCGCACGTTCGAGTTGTTGAATGCCTTCTGAACCACCGAGAGAATACGTATCCAACATTCCCAAGCGAAAGGATAGATTTGGGTCGGCGGGGTTCAGCCTCACAGCTTCTCGTAGCGCAGGAAGCTCGAGTGTTGCCCCAAGTCTTTCCGCAATGCCGATCCGGGCGCTCGCCGCCGCCAGCAGAATCGCCGGACATCCGACCGCCAGCAACAAGATCGCCGGCTTCCAGCGGCCGCGCATCGAGCACTCCATCCATCGGCAGGAAAATAAGCTCTTCAGTCTCAAAGGTTCATCCTGGCTTGGCGCTCGCATCGAGTCGGCTGGTTTCCTGTGCCAATGCAAGAGCCGCGATTGCCGATTCCTCAAAAAGGAACCTAGGTCCGGGAGGTTATGCCAGCGTCTTGCCGGCGGGCGGTCGTGGGCCGCAGGGCTCCGTGGGTTGATGTCTGCTCCTGGTAGTAATAGCGGTGGTAGTTCTTATAAACGCGGCCGGAATAGCCCGCATAACGCAAATCCACCTTATTGACAACCGTCCCGAGAACCCTGCCGCCTGAGGCTTCCAGGGTCTTGTAAGCCCGCACGACGGCACCGCGGGAGGTGACGCCACTTTCCACAACCATGACGATGCCATCGGCGGCCTTTGCCAGGACGGTCGCATCCGTCACCAGGAGTACCGGCGGAGAATCGATTACCAGGTAATCAAAGCGCAGGCGCAAATCGGAAAGCAGTCGCCCCATCGCGGCCGAGGCAAGCAACTCAGAAGGGTTGGGAGGGCACGGCCCGGCGCCGAGCGTCCAAAGGTTGGGCATGAGCTCACAGCGTTGAACCGATGCGTCAAGATCGTGCGCTCCCGCGAGAATACCGCTGAGGCCCTCTGCCCCCTCAAGACCCAGCGTGTTTGCGATTTCCGGCTTGCGAAGATCTCCGTC
The DNA here is from genome assembly GCA_964459065.1 of uncultured Acidobacteriota bacterium. GTDB lineage: Bacteria > Acidobacteriota > Terriglobia > UBA7540 > UBA7540 > JAMCXS01. The sequence goes on from CAYWMN010000291.1 coordinate 1,756, forward strand.
CATCAGCAAGACCCGCCGGCCCTGTTGGGCCAGCGCCATCGCTAAATTAACCGAAGCCGAGGTCTTCCCCTCGCCCGGCTGCGCGCTGGTCACCAACAGCACTTGCGGCGGCTGAGGAGCATCGGGCAGCAGGATCAGCGTGCGCAGCGCGCGGAAACTTTCAGCCATTGCTGAACGGGGCCTTTGTGAAACCACCAAAGCCGCGGCATGACCGTCACCCGATTTCCTGAAACCGTCTTTTCGGCTGAGGAAGGATCGCTGCTGAAGCGAGTGAGCCGCCGGAATCGCTGCCAGGTTGGGCGTGGGAAGCAGGCTTTCCAGGTCCTCGGGATTCTGGATGGAAGTATCCAATCCTTCCTCGACCAGGGCCAGGGTGATGCCGACAAGGAGTCCCACCGCCAGACCCACAGCAATATTAAGCGCTTTTCGAGGCCACACCGGAACGGCGGGAGGCAGGGCCTGATCCACAATGTGGATATTGGTTGCCCGCAACCCGGCCGTCACCGAAGCGTTTTTCAGACGCTTAAGCAAACTGTCGTAAAGGTCCTGGTTGGTTTCAAAATCGCGCTTCAAAATGTTGTGGTGAATCAGCAGATGATTCAGCGCCTCAACTTCGGCCTTGGACTTGGCCACTTCCCGGGACAAAATCTTTTCCCTGCCCAAAGCAACATCATAGTTCCTCCGGATGCGGGCCACGCACCGCCCGCGCTCCTCGGTAATCATCTTCTGTACAGCGTTGATCTGGGCTTTAAGCCGGACCACCTTGGGAAACTTAGGCCCGTATTGAGCGAGAGCATTCACGTAATGGGTTCTTAAGCCCGCCCGTTTTTCCTGCAGCATTTGCAACAGACCGTCTTGAGCCAGCAACGCCGTCTGGGAAGGATTCGCTTGCACCAGGTCATAAAGCGATTGGACTTCAGCCAGATGGTTTCTGGCGTCGGTATTCTCCTTGCCGCTCAAGGCCAGGTTTTGCTCAGCCAGGCTCTGTTTGTCGCCAACGTCGACGATTGCGTTCCGCTGGTCATAATCAACCAAGGCCTGCTCTGATTTCTCAACCTTTGCCTTCAGGTCATCGAGTTGCTGTTCCATCCATCCAGCAGCCTGGCGAGTGGCGTCATACTTAGTGGTGAAATTGTATTCAAGGTAATTTTTCATCAGGGCATTGGCCACGTCGGCGGCCAGTTCGGGATCCGGGCTGTCAAAGCTCACGGCCAGCATGCGGCTATTCGAGGCCAAATCGACGTGAAGCGAGCGGTGGAACAGGCGAATGAGCTGCGTCTGCCGTCGAGCAATTGCCCCTGTTTGCCAAAGGCCGGAATGCCGTAGGTCCCGGTTAAAATCCGGGTTCGTTCCGAGTTTCAACTGTTCGATTGTTTCCCACGCCAGATCGTTGCTGTTCAGGACGTCAACTTGCGTCTGAAGAAAGGACGCATCGATGTCAGAGCTTGAGCTGTTCTGGTTTGCCACCTGGAAGGGCGTAGCTTCCGGGTCAACTTCCACTCGCCCGACAGCCCGAAACGTGGGGCGAACCTTGAAGGAGTAAATTGTCGCCAGCGTGGCCAGCACAAAGGTCACCGTCAGGACGGTCCAACGTCGCTTGCGGAGAATGTTCCAATAGGACCGGAGATAGAAATAGGGTTCCAGGGTTTGTGGCTCAACATCGAGGGTCACAGAGGGCAAACCCCGGCCGACCGGTTCTTTCTGAGAGGAGGACAGACCGTTTTGTGGCATCGTAAACAGTCCCTTCTGCGGAAAGTCAGAGAAACCGGCTCACCGGCGCCAGATGATAACGCCGGTGGCAATTTGGATGGCGGCTTCAGCGCCGCGGTGGAATGCGGCCTTTGAGGTACTATCGGGGATAAATAAGATATCGTTTGGCTTGAGAGCCGGATCCGGGGCGTGGCCTGACAAAATCTTTTTCAGGTTCACGGGAATTTCTTCACGACCCTGAGGGAATTGCGGTCCCCGCCGGATAATCATGGACTTGTTCAGCCGCGCCGTAGATTTCAATCCCTCGCCAAGCGCCACGGCTTCGAGAACCGTCATAATCTTGTGGTCGCTTTCCAGAGGAAACCCTCCCGGCCGGCTCACGGCCCCCACAACGTAGACCACGCCCGCACGCTGGACTGTAATCTTGTCGCCAGGATAGATTGTGACGTTCGTCCGGGAATTGCCCGTCGTCATTAGCTTTCTCAGATCCACTTCGAGGGTTTTCGCGCCGGAAACGGAAGACCCCCGCGGGCGCCCAAACCCTGAATCCTGCGTCACCGCATCACCCCGAATGATAATCGCAGTACTTCCGGCTTCCGGAGCAAGTCCGCCCGCCTCTGAAAGAACGTCCAACAACGTCGTCGGACCCAAAATGGGATAAAGCTGTGGATTCCGGACAGCCCCTGCAACAGCAACCGCATGAGCCGGCGACGATTTGACGGTTACGGTGACATGGGGGTGGGTCACTAGTTGCGCCGCGCGAAGCCGGTGTGAGATCACAGTCGAAAGCTGGTTAAGGCTCAGTCCCCGGGCCATGAGAGGAGAAGAAAGAAGCGGCATTGTGATCGTTCCCCCGGAATCAACACGATAATCCCGGGTCAGTTCGGGGACGTCGACCACGTCAACCTCTAAGACGTCTCCTGCTTGAACCAGGTAGTCGGGAGCGCCGCCGCTCGCCCTGGAGGTAAGGGCTGGGCCCGAGTGTGCAACAGGTTCAGACTCCTGATGGGTAATGATTTGGCC
>CAYWMN010000292.1:0-4488 GCA_964459065.1 uncultured Acidobacteriota bacterium
ATCGGTCCTGTCAAAGGTGTAGGCAATCGCATGCCGGGTGGTAAATCGAACCAGGTTTTTGTTGAGGGACCAGAACGGCCAGAAATGGACGTCTCTGATCCGGCCGATGTCATAACATTGATCGACCTGAATTCCCCTGTACAAAGGTTGTCCGTAAAGCCCGTTGATGAAGTGCCTCGCCGCGGTATGCGTGGCAAAGTCAACCGCCTGGTAGGGGTTCACCAGCAGGACGTTAACAAGCGCAACGTTGTTGCCGCCGCCCCCGCGGATGGTCCATGGGTAGGGAATGGGGTGTTCGGAAGCCTGCTGATGAGGATAGAGAATGCTGATGCCTTCCAGCGTGGAGTTCGGTCCGGCCAGGGTGATAAAAGCAGGACCGTCCGGATTTTCAGCGCCCTCCACGGCCAACAGTAGCGAGCCCGGCTGCTTGTGGTCGTAGGTCTGCGGTGCGCGAGCCACGCCCATCAGCGTTGTCCCCGCCGGAATGGTCAAATGCGTTGCGATCAGGTAGGTGCCGGCGGGAACATACACAATGCCGCCGCCTTTTCTGCCGACGTCGTCAAGAGCGCGTTGGAAGGCTGGGGTATCGTCCACTTTGCCATCCGCACTGGCTCGGTAGGGCGCCGCACATACGTTGACACCATAGCGGCCTATCGGCGGAAGACGAAAGGTGCTGCCTTCACCCGACTGGGCGGCCGGACTGGCGAATCCCAAGACTGCCGTGGCCAGTATCGTACCTAGAATTCCTGCGATCCGGATTTTCACAGCACTCCACCTCGTTGTTGGGTTTGCGTTATCTCGTGCCGGCACCGCGAGCCTCTTGCGGACTTTTTGTGCCGGGCCGCTCGCCGGACTCCTGTGAGGTTGCGGGCGGATACTCATTCCAGGTGGGACCGTTTAATTTGAGACGAGCCGCCAGTTGCCGGTAGATCACGTCGATGACGGGCTTTTTGGTGATGCCCATCTGTCGAGGATGTTTCCATTCCTTTTTCAATTTGCTTTGCTCAACTGCCGTAAGCCCCAATTGCTGCGCATGGTCCAGCAGGTCCATTAACAGCACAGCCCGCGACCAGGAAAGACGATCTTGGCTCGGATGGGAATCAATCGCCGCTGCCACTTGTGCAAGGCGCACTCGCAGGTGGACCAGATGCTCCCGCACCGCCTGAGCGCGCAGCCCCGGCCACTGCTCCATCGGAATCTCTTTCCGCTGCCGAGCGGGCGGCATCAGGAAGAAATCCTGCTGGCCCGGCCGGGCATACCAATAGGCCGTGCTGGAGTAATCATTGCTCAGATCATTCGTTTCTGTACCGTGCTCGATCGTGACCAGGATGTGTTTGCGGAACGGCACAGAATCGGCAATGTTAAAGCTGAAGACGGCATTGCCCCCAAAGCATTTCAGGGGCGTATCCACGCCGTTGACCAACACTCCGGAAACCGGGATCACGCTTCTTCGCTTCGGTGAACGGCCGGATGTTTTGAGGGTGGTGTATTGATGAAAGCCCCATGCGTCATTGAAATATTCTTCCGTGCCGGTGCCATGAATGGCCGGCGGCCATTTTGCATCATCAACCACGATCATGGGATCGCCTTCACCCCACCACACGACGTGATGATTGAAGACATTGAGATTAAAGCCGATAAACCGGCCTCTGCCGTGAACATCAAGAATGTGGTAGTTGTATTGCGTGCTGTTGTTCTCATGATTCAGGTCGACTCCCACAACGTGTTGGCGGCGCCACCCGGCGTGGAAATATCCAATATTCTGCGGGAGCGATGCGACTTTGCGGTAGGCGACCCTGAGCGTGACGGTGATCGGTTGCCGGGTGCTTTCATTCACCATACGGACCGTCGCGCCATGGCGGTAGGGCATTGCGAAAAAGCTGTAATAACCGTGCTTGGTAAGGCCCATGGCGAGCGACCGGTAAGGAACGCGGCTGAAGCCGTTCCCGAAAAAGTCCCCGATGGGACAATTCACGTCCTCCTTAGCGTCGTGGTCCCAGCGCATCTGGATCAGCGTAGAGCGCAGCAGCGCCGGGTCATTGGGCCAGAAGTTCAAAAATAACCTGTCGATAACTCCCTCGCCTTCGAGGTGGAGCACTCGAGTGCTTTCGCCGGGCTGAATTTCTACGCGGCGATTCAACTCGATTTCATGAGGATGCGAGGGTTTGGGGTCCCGGCCGGGATGCTCCCAGATCTTTCGCGCCACCGCCCAAGCCGCTGCGTCTGCCGGCGTCAGCGGCAGTTTCAATGACCGCACTTTGTCGCCTCTTGGAAAAGTCTGGTAAGTCACCTGGTAGTAAACGCCCACGGCAAACGGATCGAAGTGTTTTCCCATGGGCTTGTCGGGCGTTACCTGAATCTTTAGTTCTTTTGCATAGGGAATTGGGAAGTAGGAATAGCTGCCGCCTCCCATCGGCCCCACCATGGGTTGCAGAAACGGCTCGCGCTGTCCGGAGAAAAACTCGGCACAGGGCATGTCAATAACCGGCTTGGGATTCCCGTCGACATAGATGCGCAGACGGCCGCCCGGCTTGGCGCTGTAGAGGCGCCGGACCACGCCCGGCCCTTTTAAGTCCGCAACCGTGTAAACTCCGTTCTTGAACCAGGAGCGCTGGACCCCGTCGTTGTTTCCGCCGGTGCGGTCCCAGGTGGAGACCATTCTGGTGGGAAGATAATCAAGCTGGGCAAGCCGGGAAAGGTCCGTCAGGTCCCTGGTGAAGTCGGTGAAACCGAACCCCTCCGCTTTCAGGGACGCTGCTTGCAGGAGTAGCAACCCGGCCACCATCACGTAAGCGGCCAGCCGTGATCGCCGGTTGGCTTTACGATTAACCCGCCGATGTGAAAATTCCATGACATCCCTCAGCTTAAGCTGCACACAAGCTTGCGCGTTTGTTTCGGCCGATCTCACGGGCGTTCCTTGATGCCGTGGAGCCAAGTGGTGAATGCTCAGTTGGAAGCCTTGGGCGGCCCCGCAAACGACACTTTTAAGGTAGTGATAGCATGCGGCCCCATGTTGAAGCATACGGAGTGTGCCTTTACCGGCAACGGGCCCAGAACTCTCCCCATGGCGTTGGTACGCCACGCTTGTTTGACCCCGAAGCGGGGAAAGTTGAGGCAAGCGGCCGCCGCGCGGCCGCCGGTTTCATACAATCGCAAAAGATTGCCTGAGCCATTATGAGAAGGCTCCCAACCTTCCAGAATGACGTCCGGATCATCAATGCGCAAAAAGCTGCTGGGCTTTGCCGGGAGGCTCGGAGTGCTGCCGAGCGTATCCTGACTTCTCATCCTTTCAATTTCAAGAGGCGTCATCGCACCGGTCCCCAGCCGGGTCAGATACGACGGTGACAGGCTCCGCCCGCTGACCATCACATACCGGAACGTATAACGGCCGCTCTGAATTCGGCGGAAATTGGTGTGCCAGTAATTGTTGAAGATATAGGAAAAGACGGTTGAGGTGGCCGGGTCAAATTTTTCAGGCCAGGTCCCGCGGTTGATATCTCCCAGGGTCACCAACGGGGCATCCAGCGGAACCATGGCGACGGCCATTTCAGGGTCAGCTACCCGGACCCAGTGCTGAACGGTAAACCATCCCAGATTGGCTCCCTTCAGGAGATTTCTCGCGGGGTTCACCCAGCCGTTCTGAATGTCGTAGCTGAAGGCGGGCTTTTTGACGGCAAAGGGGAAGGCAATATAGCCGGCTTCCTTGGAGAGTACCGGAGATTTGTCCAGGTGATCGATAAACTCAATCTTTTTGGCGTTATTGAACAGAATGATTTGGGAAGTGATCGACGGAGTGTGCAGGCCGTGGCTTCGAACGGTCAGAACCTGTCCGTAGGGAGTTTTCCAGAGGCTTACGATGCGCCCTCCCGACGACGGCGTGACCACAAGATGCGCAAGCGGCAGCGTCTTTCGCATGAACACAATTTGTGTCTGTGTTTTGTCTCCGCCGCTCACGTAAAGGTACTGATTCAGTTTGTACCGAGACGCCTGGTCAACGAGTTCGCGGCCAAGTTGCTTATCAAATATGCTGACGACGGCACCCGTGGCGGGGTCAACGGTGAGGCGGTAATAGCGGTTTTCAATAACGTTAGTGGGAGCGAGTGCTTGTTCGCCTTCGCCTGCCTGATGCGAGTGAGTGATTTGATAAATCTTATAGCCCAGGGGCGGCACGACGCCGGCAAGAAAGCGGACGTGATTGTATCCGTGGCCATGGCGCAGCACTTCGACTGGGACCGGCGTCTTCTCCGGATACGTCTGCAATGACTGGCCCGTGTCGAGGTCCATTTCAACCAGGCCGGTGCGCGGCCAGTTCGACGGATTGAAGACGACCACCGAATCGGGCGGCACCGGCAGATGCCTGCCGACCTGGCTCAAAGACTGGATGACGGTTTTGTTGATGAGCCGCCGTCCGTTCAGGGGATACATTTCTTTCACCGCAAGCTGCTTTACGGTTTCCTCGCTATGAGGACGCTGGTAGGCGTGGGAGGA
>CAYWMN010000293.1:0-4468 GCA_964459065.1 uncultured Acidobacteriota bacterium
TGTTGTACCATTTTTAGCAAAGGCGCGGGGAGTCGAATTCAAGTGCCTCAAAACAAGTTTGGTGAAGATGAACACTAACAGCAGTCAAAAGGCAACGCGCGGCATCGGCGAGCGCCTCGACGGCCTTCCATGGAGCCGCTTGCACACCCGGATCACGCTGGCGCTCGGCATCGGCTGGCTGCTGGACTCATTTGAAGTCAACGTCATTGGCAACGTGATCGGAATCTTGAAGAAGCTGTGGCACGTCAGCGATGTGCAGGCTTCCGCGCTGGTTACGATCTGGCTTATCGGAATCATGGTAGGCGCGTTGCTGTTCGGCTATCTCGCAGACCGGTTCGGCCGCCGCAAATTATTCCTTCTCACGCTTTTCTTGTACGCAACCTTCACCGTGATCTCCGCGTTGTCGCCCGGCTACTACTTCTTCATGGTCTTCCGCTTTCTGACTGCGATCGGCGTGGGAGCTGAATACTCAGCCATCAACGCCGCCATCGGCGAGATTATCCCCGCCAGGTTTCGCGGGCGCGCCAATGCCGCGGTGATGAATTTCTGGCCGCTGGGAGCCATCCTGGCCGCACTTCTGAGCCTCTATTTCATCAACCTGCTTCCTCCTTCGGTGGGCTGGCGGTTCGCCTTTGGGCTGGGCGCCATCGTTGCGCTGTTCACCGTCTGGGCCCGCAGGATTCTGCCGGAGTCTCCCCGCTGGCTTTTCCGGCGCGGCCGGCGCGAAGAAGCGCTGCAGGTGATGGAGCAAATCGAGGGCAAAACCGCAAGCCGGGAGTTTGCTTCATCCCCCGTCCATTCCGAAGCTCCTTCTCCGGGATTTTTTCGGCAGGTATCGTTGCTTTTGCGGGATCATCCCTGGCGTCTTGCCCTGGGCTCCCTGCTCGATTTCTCAGAGGCTGCTGGTTATTACGGCATTTTTGCCTTCCTACCCTTGGTGGTTTTGCCGCGTGTTAACATTACCGAAGAGAAGGTGCCGTGGTTCTTTCTGATTGGGAACCTCGGCGCCGTCGCCGGCGGGGCGCTGGCGGCCGTGCTGCTGGATAAGGCGGGCCGCAAACGGACCGTGACCTTTTTCTACGTGCTGGCGGCTCTTTCCATGTTGGGAATGGGAGTGGCCACGCTGCACGGCACAGCCGGCGGAGTGCTTGCCGCGTTTGTCGTCGCCAACTTTTGCGCCACGGGAAGCTGGGTCTCGGCGTATCCCACTTTCTCGGAGATTTTCCCGACGCACTTGCGGTCCACCGGCATCGGTTTTTCGGTGGCTTTTGGCAGAATCGGCGCGGCGATATCCCCGCTGCTTTTGGTGGCGCTGGCCGAGCGCGTCTCAATCATGGTTTCCTTCGAAGTGCTGGCGGGCTTCTGGGCCCTGGGCGCACTGGTGATGGTTCCATGGATCCTCTGGGGGCCGGAAGGGCGAGGCAAAGCCCTCGAGGTGCTGGGGGGCGAAAGCGTCAACGTATGAAACATCCCGCGATTGAGCTGACCCATCTTGATAACCTCTGGTTCCAGGCGAGCGGGACGTTGTGTAATATCGCCTGCACCCATTGCTTCAACAACAGCGGGCCCAACGTCCGAACGTTCGGATTCCTCAGCCTGGAAACGGTGCGCGATGAAGTTGCCGTTGCGCGGCGCCTGGGCGTCAAAGAAATCTTCTTTACGGGCGGCGAACCTTTCCTGCACCCGGAACTGTTCGACATGCTCGGGCTGGCGATTGAAACCGCTCCCACAACGGTTCTGACCAACGGTCTGTTGATCAATGACCGATTCGCCGACCGCCTGGCGGAGCTTGAACGCAGCTCCCGATACTCCCTGGAAATTCGCGTCAGCCTGGATGGCTACACGGAGGAGATGAACGACGCCATCCGCGGGGCGGAAGTTTTTCGGCAGGCGCTTGCCGCTGTTGCCCGCCTGAGCGAACGCGGCCTTCTGCCGCTGGTTACCATTGTCCGAACCTGGAGCGACAGCGAAGAGCTTCGAACCCTTGCAGGGTTCGCCGAGACTTTGCGCACGTCGGGCTACCAGCGGCCGCGCATTAAAGTGCTGCCTTCCCTGCCGCTCGGCCGGGAACTCGATCGGGTTCCCGGCGCGAGCGACGAACTGCTGAGCGAAGACATGCTGCAGGATTTTGACCGCGGCCTTTTGATGTGCTCGAACACGCGGTTGGTGACCGACCGCGGCGTGTGGGTGTGTCCCCTGCTGGTGGAAAAGCCGGACGCCCGCCTGGGCACCACGCTGGAAGCTTCGAATTCCGAATATAAACTTAGCCATCACGCCTGCATGACCTGCTACCACTACGGGACCATCTGCGGGAACGTCAGTTCGCTGATCGAAGGCCCCGCGGAGCCCGCACCGTCCCGGGACGGTGCTACGCAATGACCCGGCTCGCCTTGTTCGGAGGCCTCTACAGCAATTACCGGGCGCTGGAGGCGGCCCTTGCGGACGTTCGCCGGCGCGGCGCCGATGCGGTCTATTGCCTGGGCGACCTGGGCGCCTTTGGGCCCTATCCCGACCGGGTCTATCCGCTGCTGCGCTCGCACGACGTCGAGTGCCTTCAGGGAAACTATGACAACTCGCTTGCAGGCGGCCTCGCGGATTGCCAGTGCGGCTATACCGATCCGCGCGACAACCACTTTGCCCGCATCAGCTACCGCTACACCTTTGAAAACACCTCGGAGGAAAACAAGCGGTGGCTCGCGACGCTCGCAACGTCCGTGCGGCTTGAGGCTGCGGGCCGCCGCGTGCTGCTCTGCCACGGCTCGCCGCGGAAAATCAACGAGTTTCTGTGGGAGTCGACCAGTCCGGACGCTTTTCTTGAGTATCTTCTGGATGAATCCCAGGCGGACGTGCTTTGCGTCACGCATACCGGCCTTAAATGGCATCGGAGGCTTTCTAGCGGCCGCCACGTGATCAATGTGGGGGTTCTGGGCCGTCCGGAGAACGACGGCGCAACCAACGTGTGGTACACGCTGGTGAACATGACCCCGTCCGGCGCTGAGACGGAGTTTGTTCCCGTATCCTACGATCACCAGGCACTCGCTCGCGAGATGCGAGCCGAGCGCCTGCCCGAAGAGTTTATCGAAACCATCCTCACGGGCTGGTGGACCACCTGCCTGGAAGTACTGCCGCATAAGGAACGGGCCCGCGGACGCTATTAGGCGCGGGACTTGCGCGCCAGCGGCGCCTCCCGGCCTTTCCACAACGAGTCTTTCCATTTTCGTTTCCTGCCCGCTTCGTTTTTCTGCGCTTTCCCCCCTTTTTGAATCCAGCCCTCCGCCACCGCGATGGCCGCCTGTGTTAGTATCAAAGACTTAGCGGTTTGCGAAGTCCCGCTCCATCACCGCCATCAAAAGAAAGGACGTTGTGCTCAAGATAGGGATTGTAGGTCTCAGTCTGGTCGGCAAGACGACGCTGTTTCGCATTGCTACGCACACTCACAGCGATAAGCTTGCAAGCGGCAAACCGGAAACTCATGTGGGCGTGGTCAAAGTTCCCGACGAGCGGCTTGATCGGATGGCGGCGATTTTTCACCCCAAAAAACTGGTGCATGCCAGCATCGAGTACGTGGATACGCCCGATAGCGTGATCCAACTGGCCCGCACCGGCGCGCAATCGGCCGCGCTGAAGGAGATGGACGCGCTGGTCCACGTTGTGCGCGCCTTTGAGGACGACGCCGTTCCGGCCGAAGGCGGCTCGGTTGACCCGAAGCGCGATATCGAATCCGTGGAACTGGAATTGATTCTCTCGGACCTGGCCATTGTTGAAAAGCGGCTGGAACGTCTTGAGAAGGACATCAAGAAGCAGAAAAATCCGGCGCTCGAAAGCGAACGCCAGGCTTTGGAGCGAGCCAAACAGGCGCTCGAAGCCGAGAAGCCCCTGCGCGAGCTTGAATTGACTCCGCAGGAAGAACTGGCGCTGCGCGGCTTCACTTTTTTGTCGCTCAAGCCCATGCTCTACGTGCTGAACCTGGGTGAAAGCGACGCCGCGCGCACCAACACCGCCGACGACTTTGCGCGCGAGGCCGGCCTCAGGCAGCGTCCCAAGACCGCCGTCACGGCCATCTGCGGAAAGATCGAGGAAGAACTTGCCGAATTGAGCGAAGAGGAAGCCGCGGAATTTCTGGCCAGTTACAACCTGACCGAATCGGCCATCTCGCGCCTGATCCGCTCCAGCTACGGACTGCTGGGCCTGATTTCGTTTTTCACGGTGGGCGAGGATGAGTGCCGCGCCTGGACGCTGCGCGAGGGATCGACGGCTCTCGATGCCGCCGGTGAAATTCACTCGGATATCCAACGAGGCTTTATCCGCGCGGAAGTCATTAGCTACGAGAACTTGATCGAAGTCGGGGGCAGCTTTGCCGAAGCCCGCAACCGGGCCCTGCTGAAGCTGGAAGGCAAGCAGTACGTTGTCCACGACGCGGAAATCGTGCACTTCCGGCACTCGGGCTAGACGTATTCGCAAAAGCTTT
>CAYWMN010000294.1:0-4433 GCA_964459065.1 uncultured Acidobacteriota bacterium
TAAGTCCGGTGACTTCATACGGCAAACTCGCGAAAAGCGCCACGCCGCCCGGCAAGACTCTCTACATTACCCGCGAGGAAGGGTTCGAAAATCTCCATCTGGTTCCCGGTATGGAGAAGGTATCCCCTGACAAGCTGGCGATTGATATTCAGGATCTGTTGTACACCCGCGCTACCGGCTTGAACATTACCATCAAGCCGCACGACATCATTGCCGTATCCAAAGCCAGCATTATTTATGTGGTTGGCGGCGGCGTGAGAAAACCCGGTGGGTTTGCACTCAACAACCAAAACCAGATCAATGTTATCCAGGCCCTTGCGATGGCGGAAGGTTTTGCGCCGGACGCATCCAAGAATCACGCCCGCATTATTCACACAAACTCCGATGGGTCCCGAGTGACAACTCCAATCAATATTGCAGCCATCCTCAAAGAAAAAGCTCCGGACCCCAATCTCGAGGCCAACGACATCCTGTACATACCCCGCAGCGGCAAAAAGGCCGCTCTCAGGAAAAGCACAGAGCAGATTGTCCAAACGGTCAGCGGCATCCTTGTTTACCATCCACCGTAGAAACCAGGAGGCGGCGGCTCGCGGAAGATTTATTTAATTGATCCCATCGCGGGGTCCCTTTTAGTGAAAGGTATGATTAGGGTTTGCAGGGGCGCATCTGGCAAATCAAAAAGTGTTCATGATCAAGGCCATTGACCGCCTGATGGTGTTTCAAAAAAGAGACATTTTTTAGTCCCAGGTTGGATTCCCCCCCCCATTATCGGTAACTGAATCTATCAATTTGCCGTGGAACCACGATTTTCGGCTCGACGGCCTTTGACGTGCAAGACAATATTCACTTGGGGAGGGGGGGATTGCAATTCAAACCAAATCCTAAAGAAGGAATGCGAGGATAAGATCGTAATGGCGCAAGATGAAGCGCCTCAAACCCCCTCGAATCGGGAAGGTTCCCAAAAAGCTCTTGGGAGCGCACTGGAAGCACTGGACTCTCTGGCTGCATTATCAAGCAAAAGCACTAAAGTGCACGCGCGGCCGGTAAGGAGGGCCAGGACTTCTATCACTATATCTGTGCCCAAGGAGCCGAAACGAAGTTCCGCCTTCTTTACGTCGTTGTTGCTTCACTTTGCCGTAGTCTTTTTCCTCCTAGAAGTGCCCTTCTCCGCCCTTCTGCCCCATCATGAAATCCAGACTGTTCACCTTCCGCAGATTGTGTACGAGTTCCACGCAATTGAGCTTCCTAAGGATCTCCCGGCATTAAAACCTCCCGGCCCCGGCGGGCAACCGGGAAAAGGCCTCCATCCTCATAAAGCGCCGGCGCGCGGCAGTATAGCCTTCCATCCCAAGGCCACGGTGGTTTCCAATCCGCCGCATCCGGATAACAATTTCCAAACCATCATTCAGCCGAGTGCGCCGCGCAACGTAAGAATCAAGATCAGACTTCGCCTGCCCAACGTCATCATGGGAGGAATGCTCCCCGTTCACACTCCCCCGCCGCCGGTTCCGCCGCCGCCCATGAAACTTTCTGTCCCTCGAACCTTGAATTCGCTAACGGTTCCTCAGGTTACGGTGGCCTCCGCGACGCCGCCCAAATTGATAATTCCTGCATCGGCGACCCCCAACATGCCGCCGATTCCAATGCCGGAGCCGCCCCCTCCGCCGCTTACGCCTAAGCTCAAAGCCGCCCCCCAAATAACTCCGGTGGCGCCCAACGTGGGCATGGCGACCCTGGCCAATGGATCCCAAAGCCGTTTGCTCTTGCTGAGCTTGAATCCTGCGCCGCCATCGGCCAAGATCAGTCTTCCGGCAGGAAACAGCTACGGCGCATTCACCATTTCACCCTCCGGCAAAAAGGCTGGATCACCCTCCGGCGTCAACGGCGGGACACTGAATGGTGGCGAGGGAGGGCCCGGAGGCGGAGGCGATAACAGCACAGGAGTTGGTTCCGGCCATGCAGGCGGCGGTGGAAATGGAGGAGGCCGGGGCGGCCTACCAGTCTCAAGCAGCGGCAATGCCGCCAGCGGCGGTTCCGGCCTGGGACAAGGGACGTTGAGCGCCGCATCGATTGCAAAGCTCATCTACCCGATCCTTCGGCCCCCGCCCAAGAATCGTTTTGCGATGGTTGTCACCGCCGGCCCTGTCGGGGGTGGCGGGCTCCATATCTACGGAGTCCTGACAGGGGGAAAGGTCTATACCATCTTCCTCCCGATGCCTAAAAGGAACTGGATTTTGCAATATTGTGTCCTGAAAGGCGCCGATAAATCGTCAAAAAAGCAAAATCCGCAGGTAAGCGTGGCACTCAATTTCGGGATCATTCCACCCGCCGTTGAGAAACGTTTCAATTTTCATCGACCCGCTTTGACTCCCGAACAGAAGAGCGGAATGATCGTATTGCACGGGATCATCAATAAGGAAGGGGCCGTCGAAAATTTGAAGGTTTACAAAGGTGTGCAGAATGTCGCCGATCAGGCCGCGCTGGCAGCCTTTGCCCGCTGGAAATTCAAACCGGCGCTGGATAAAGGGAAGCCAATTCCCGTTGAGATTCTCCTGGGCGTTCCTGCCGGCTAATCTCCCGGAAACTTCCGCCTTAAGCTCTCCCTCGCGACTAAACCCGGGGCAATACTCCCTGGAATTCTTTGAAGACGTCTTCAGGCCATTGCCGCGCGGATTTCCATGCCGGCAAGCAAATCCGCCGCGCAGCGTTGACCTGCGCGGCTTGGAACCCACCCCACGGGGGGCGTCTCCACTACCCGACGGGTAATAAAGCAATTAAAGATACGTCTTGACTTGCCGCGCCCCCGATGTAAACTAAAGTTCAATTAGAGAGCCCGTGCAGTACGTTTTCCATGGGGTGCCGGGCCGAGGGTTCGCCCATGAATGACCCCTGGCCATTAGTCCACAAACAAGTGACTGTACTGTAACTGTACCTTGGTACCATTGCGATCTTCTCTCATATCCTGTAAAAGTGGAGGAGATAGTAAGAGTAGTCATTATCAAATTCGTAGCAAGCCCTCACTTATGCAGTGCCGAACGCAAAGGTGAGGATCACGTTGACCCCTTACTGGAAACGGAGCGTTGTTGATGGCTGAAGAACTGGTTCGGGTGTTGTTCCGCACTTCCGATAGCGCCTTCGCTCAAGTTATTTCTCGAACCTTAGGGCCTGGCTACGAAGTGCAGACCAGCGATCAGGCAGACCCCATCACGACAGACAGCAGAGACCCCTGGTGGGATGTGATTCTGCTGGACCTCCGGGATATGGGCGAGGATTCCGGCACGGACGCAGGAATCCGCGCCATGGATGAAGTCAAGCGCCTCGATGACTCAAGCCCGATCATCGTAATCCTGGGTGATGCCAGTGATACCCTGGCGCGCCTGGTGGTTGAAAACGGCGCTTACGACACCCTTGCCACCCCTCCCAACATGGCGGAACTAAGGCTTCTGCTCCGCCGCGCCTATCGTCTTCATCGAACCGAAAAAGAACTCATTGAACTTCGCTCGCGCGACAGTGGACCCGGACGCCTGGGAGAAATGCTCGGTTCCACCGAAGCCATGCAGCAAGTATTTTCAATCTCGCGAAAGGCTGCCAGCTGCGATGTAACGGTGCTGGTCACCGGCGAAACCGGAACCGGAAAGGAATTGCTGGCCCGGGCCGTCCACCGGCTGAGTTCGCGGGCCTCCGGGCCCTTTGTTGCTTTTTCCTGCGCGAATTTGCCGGAAACATTGGTGGACGATGAATTATTCGGCCACGAAAAAGGTGCCTTTACAGGGGCCATCGCCACGCGCCGGGGACGTTTTGAGGCGGCTGAGGGCGGAACACTGCTTCTGGATGAAATCGGTGACCTGCCGCTTGGCCTGCAAGCCAAGCTGTTGCGCGTTCTCCAGCAGCGTTCATTTGAACGGCTCGGAAGCAATAGTCCCGTTACGACGGATGTACGGGTCATTTGCGCCACCCATCGCAACTTGGAAAAGATGGTTGGCGCGGGAACTTTTCGGAAGGATCTCTATTACCGCCTGAATGTGGTTCAAATTCACATCCCGGCCTTGCGCGAGCGGCGGGATGAAATCCCGGTTTTGGCCCAGCATTTTCTGCAGCGGTTCGCCAAACAGTTCGGCAAGCAGAGCACCCACTTCTCGTCTTTGGCTCTCCACGCGCTGGAGGAATACGATTGGCCGGGGAACGTCCGCGAATTGGAAAACGCTGTTCAGCGCGCTGTCGTCATGGCGGAAGCGGAGACCATTGAGATTTGGCACTTGCCCAAAAGCTTGCACGACGGCTTCGAGCAATCCTCTGAAGTCCGCTCCTATGAAGAAGAAGTTCGAGATTTCAAGCGGCGCTTGATTTTGAGGACCCTCCGTGAGTGTGGAGGGCGCAAAGTTGACGCCGCACGCACGCTGGGTGTGGCTCGCGGATACCTGCATCGCCTGCCA
>CAYWMN010000295.1:0-4387 GCA_964459065.1 uncultured Acidobacteriota bacterium
ATGGGCCGGCGGGACCTTTCAGCGGGAGACGCGAACTTGAGGAACACTTTACCACTTTGCGCCATTGCGGCCGTCGCAAGAGAGGTCAGCATCCGGGTGACCTACGGTATAGCCGAAAAGTTCGTCACTCCACCGGAGGTCAGCGGCGATGCCCTTAGCATAGGGATCGAGCAGAAGCTTGGCAGGGTTGAAACGATGACCTTGCGCCTAGCGGGAATGGCGTTCCAGGCCATACTTTCATGCTGTCCTCACCTGCATATCTCGCACCTTCACACCGCGGGCCGCACGATGAAAGCCCTGCCAACGACTCGGCGATGTCCCGGCCCAGGCTGTCAAGGGCCGGGAGGCAGGTCGCGCATCTCACGCCACGCCGCTCGACCGTCCGGTAGACTTGCGCTTCCCTCCTGATGCCTCGCCTCTGGCCTTGTTTACCGCCGCCGATCCGGTTTCCCTGGATGCGCCTTGGCGAGCTACCATGAAAACATGCGGGCGCCGCCGCCCGCCTGGCGGCTCTTCCCGGTTAGGACGGAACTATCGCGTGGAGCATTCACTTTCCTGCCAGTCGTACTGGGAAGATTCAGTTTGCCGCCGGTAAGTTCTTCGACCTTTATGGGACTATGGCGATTCATGATCTCAGCCGCGGTGTCGATCTTCTCGTCTGGCCCGCTTGCGAAGACAAGGACCCCTCCACGCCGCACTCCTTGGACGTAAGCCTCCGCCTCGGCTTCGGTTGCCCCGATTTTCCTGAGATCGCGGTTCAAGTCCACCTGGAAGTCGTTGCGGGGTGTGCTCATAACTCCGGTGCCCCCCATGTCCAACGGCTCGCTTAGAACGCGGAGGTCGTTCCGGGGCAACCCACCGGCCTCAAGATCGTGAACGACTTCATCCGCCCGGCCTAGATTCTCAAACAAACCAACTGCAATTTTAGACATCTTGCACCTCCAACTAAAGTTTGCGTACAGCTACAATGGTTAGGACTTTTGATTCGTATATCTTCCCTGCGCCCTGGGAAGCAAGTTGTCCGCCAGATGGGTATGGTGGTTAACCATCAATGAGCCTTGGCTCGCCGCAGGGCTGCCGGGTTGCCAGATCCTTCAATCCAATAGGCCGGCCATCGAGGTAGCGGATGGCCCAGGTCTCATCGTCGGAATAGAACTGATCCACCTTCCCAATCTCCCCATCCGTGGCTTGGATCACATAATCTTTTAGATGGGTGACACTTCTTAATATCGTTTTATTCTCCTTGGCATTGTGCAGCTTGAAGCGGCTTCGATTGATGAGCGCGATACAATCACAATCATGGGATGATCGAGGCATTTTGGGTTCATCGCTTTTAATAGCCCTTCGGCAATAAGTGGTGAGCAGGCAACCTTATGATTCGAGATGCCTTACAAGGTTGACGACCCTCAAGCTGCGTCGCGCCGGCGCAACTCAGTTTCCAGCACCCACCCGAGGTCACTCGGCTCCGGCCTTTCAAGGTAGTCCACAGCGCCCAGGTCCATCGCTTCCAGATAGCAGCGTGTGTCCATGCAGCGCGTCACCACGATGACGGGAATATTCCGATGCATTTCTGCAGCTCGCTCCAGAACGCATCGTCCCTCAAAACTCGCGCTTCCCTGGTTGACGATGGCGAAGTCGAAGTCTTCCGTCGCGACTCGGCGGGCTCCTTCTTCATAGGAACTGCACATGACGAACTCGTACCCGAGAGCCAACAGGATCCCCCCGTAAAATGGGAGATCCCAGAGGCCGTCGCAGATGAGCAATACTCTTCCCGAATTCATATCACACATCCCTCTCATCGGCTCCGATTATGAGCTGAGAACTTGAGAGAACAATATCGGCATTGCAAGACCGAGACTTTAACGCAGGATCATCTTGCACGGATCGCGGCGGATTGCGCGCGTTCGGCTGCGTGCAGTCCAACCTCTACAGGACGGGCCGATTGCATAATGTCTTTCGCCTTGGCCACCTCGTCCGCCGTGCCGTGAGCCAGGACAAGAAATTTGTCAGACTTAAGTGCCAACTCGTATTTCACAACGCTGTCCTTAGGAATGCCTATGCCGTACAACCCCGCGCCGAGCGCGCTCAATCCGCCCACCACAACAGCTCCCTCGAGAGCGCCAACCATTCACACGACGAGAGGGCCGGCTACCAGGACCGGGCCAATGCCTGGAATGGCGAAGAACGCCGCACCGAAAAACAGCCCCTAAATGCCACCCCAGAAGGCGCCAAGCTTCCCCCAGTACTTCATGCGGTCGCCGGCATTGTAGTACCCGACCACGTGCTCGTCGGTATGATAGTCCTTGCCGACGATGGACATCTTCTTCATGTCAAACCCAGACCTTTGCAGTTCCTTCACGGCTTCCTCGGCTTGGGAGTGGGTTTCGTATAGGGCGACAACTGAGTTCACTTGAGGCCTAGCTTGCGATCCTCTTCCCGGATGGATTTTGTTGCTTTAATGTGTGGTCCCCATTGGCAACACCTGGATAACTGTAGATGCGCGCCCCAGACAATCACGACCCATCAAGAAGATAACTGGTCAGGCTTGGGATGTCTGGTCAACATTGACCATGGAGGGGTTCACAAGCGCACACATCAGTCAAACGACCCACAAATCGCACTTCGCGAGCCACGGCATGCCTCTTGTGCGGTGGATTCCCGCCGAGCTTTTCTATGCGTCCATTGTCCGTAATCGCATCTGTTCTCCACCTGATTCTTGCGGTGCCTGATTTTGCGGAGGGCCTTCGACCAATAGTTTCCGCAGGCGGCGCCGTGCCTTGCGGAGTTGGGACTTTGAATTTCCAACAGACCGCCCCGTCAATTCAGCAATTTCATGGTGGGCATACCCTTCGAGATCATGCAAAACAATAACCCGTTTAAAGCCCGGCGAAAGCTGATCGAGCGCGACTCGCAAGAACATCCGGTTTACCATCTTCCCTGCGGGGTCCGTCTTGTCGGCCAGCTCAATCTTGTGTATGGGTTTTCCATTGGGCTGTCCGAATTCATCGAGGGGCACCCCCTGATACGATTTCTTTCGTAACCGCATCAAAACGACGTTGACTCCCAACCGATAGAGCCATGTTGAGAAGGCTGCTTGTCCTCGAAAGGTGTGAACTTTCCTGAAGGCCTGCAGGAAGATATCCTGGGTCAGATCTTCGGCTTCCGAGGGGTTCCCTGTCATCCGGATACACAGATTGCATATTCGGCGGCGATGCAGACGGTAAAGCTCCCCCATCGCGGAATCATCACCATTCTTGGCCCCGTCGAACGGCCCTTTCGCAGCGCCGTAGCCCGCCAGGCCGGCAGGGGCAAGTTCCTCTTCTTTTCTCTTCAATTCAGCCATTACGCAACCTCTCTTCTATTAACCGTTATTGGTCCCTGTACCAACTCCTCAAATAGACTGCGGTAGTGGATCATCGCCGTTCTCAGATCTTCCGTAGTTGCCGCCTCTCTCCCAGCCCGCAGCGCAATCTCATGCGCAGACCGGAAGTTCTCCACCACACGGGGATGGTCGACAGAAATGTCGGCGGCCCGTTGAGCGAAATCAGATACGGGATAGCCACGAGTTTTCATTAAAGAGGACACCAGGTCATCGGCTTCTACGACGGCCCCCTTTGGGGAATCGACAAAACGAGCCTGCACGGACGCCCACTGTTTTGAATACCGTTCCCGTTCAGCCGGTTCAAGGTCACGGATGCTGAGCTTGTCAACCCGCTTCTCGCGATCCTCTAAATTTGCTTCCGCTTTCCGCTCTGATCCATGCTCTCGCACCGCCCGTTCGTACTCGGGCCCAAACCTTTGCTGAAGGGCTGCGGTCGTTTGTCTGCGTTTTTGCAGGTACAGCCAACCAAGCACTGCGATGACCAGAATCACAGCAACGGCGACTAGAATCAGATTTAGATTCATCAGACCCTCCCTGCATCAAGAATGTAGAGGAACCCCAAGTTCTTTACGAAATTCCTCCTGCCGTGAGAACCTTGGAAAATTAGATTCTGTCCCTCTTTCTTTTTACTGTCTGTCCTGATTTGATCATTGCTCTGGTCAAAACAAGTCATTCCGCGTGACCTTGTTGACCGCAGCCAGAATGCGCCTTTTCGCTTGTTTTTGCCCCCCCTGCCAGATAACCTAGCTCTTAATGCGATGGCAAAAAGCAATCGTCGCGATCTGCCTGGGGCTGACCTGGCTGTGCTGGGGACGGGTCTCTCAGTGCGCGAACGATCAACGGGCGCGGGAGATCGTGGACCGGGTGTCCCGGCTGTTTGTCAGCCAATCCACCACCGCCACGATGGAAATGGAGATCACCAGGAAAGGCCGGCAACGGAAGATCTCGATGCAGTTCTGGTCTCTTGACGAGTCGGACATCCTCCTCCGCATTCGCAGCCCGCAG
>CAYWMN010000296.1:0-4383 GCA_964459065.1 uncultured Acidobacteriota bacterium
TACCTGTCCTTAATTCCGGGAGTAATGATCGGCGCCACGTTCATCATCGAGTAGGGCAGCCGCACGATGGGGGCGGTGGCCGTTAGCAATTGGCCAATGCCGCCAATGTTGGGATCAACGTAATCGACAGGAGACCGGGCTTCGTGATCGCCTGGCTGCGCAGGCGACGAACTCAGCGCTTCTTTACCCCGCGCTGGCTGTCCCATCTCTAAGGATGCCGGCAATAGAACTGCCGGCACGGCGGAGATCGCTTTCAGCGCATCTCGCCGCTTCATTGAGCCACGTGGAGCCTTGCCGCCTTCTTTGCCCATCCATCCCCTCCGAAGAGCACACCGCGCGATTTTGGATTAGCCTCAACCAGCATTTCCTTTTTAATATTTTTTGCGGACAAATGCGAACGAAACCTGTAATCACGAGCCCTGAGAGAACTCATCCGCTCGGGCAAAATTCGGGTGCTGCATCAGGGAAGGGATGTCTTCATTGGGGCACACACCTGCAAAAAAGTGATGGCCAAATGTCCAATGAACCAAGTCGGGAATTTGATGCTCTTCCGCTGCCAACCTGTTCTCAATAAGCCGGAGGCAACCCAAGCTTTTCAAGATGCAACTCGGCGCGATTGCATCCCACGCCGAGGCCCTAACAGGCCACCAGCCGGAATCAATGGGCCTTGGCGGACAAGGCCCTGCGACGGAACAACTTTCCACGCACAATGCGCACTTGGGTTGAGAGGGTATAAGGCAGTCCGGCAAAGCTGTAGGTCACTTCACCGAACATCGCCACATTGTCTGTCAACGGCAGCGGACACTCCGTCACAAAAGTGGAGCCGGATTGATGCATAGGACGCGAGGTCCAATGCGATCGGCGGAAATCCAGGTTCTTGCTGTGCGCGATCCATAAGCGCGCCGACTCCGACGGATGGCCGGCGTGGATGACGAGGCGGATATGTCCCACTTCGCGCACATACTTCCAGTGAGGGTGGGGCATCGGCGTGGAAGAAGCAACATGGCGGGCGAAGGCGCCCAGGGTGTCATCCATCCGCAGGTGTTCGTCTCCCTTCTGCGCCATCATATGCCCGGCGTTCGGCACATAGAGCACCCACTTGCCGCCCCGCAGACGGCTCCAATAGAGGTTCAATGCATCCTGCGTCCAATAAGGATCATTTGCCCCCCTTACGATCAGCTTGGGAAGCGTCAGCTTGCGGCGGTAGGTGTAAGGATCGACCCATCGCCAAAGGCGGCGGCTCGCAGGAGACTTGAACACGGATGGCTTCAACAAGCCCGCGTCGGCGTAATCATCAATCTCCCGGCTGAGGTGTCCGTAGTCCGCCAGTTGGTGCTTTAGTTGCGCCGGAATCCTGAGCGTGTCAATCGCCATCGGCGCGATGGCCACCACCCGCGGATCGCCCGTGGCCGCCGTTAACCAGGTTGTCCAACCGCGTTTGGAAGCGCCTGAAATGATGAACTTTTTGGCTGGGCTGCCCCACGCCTGGGGGGCGTACGCCTGAATCACATCCATGGCCTTGATAACGCTCTTCACCATGGGAAACAGCAGCGGCCAGCTGGCATTCCCAGTGTGGAGATATTTCACAAAGGTATAAGCGATGAGCGCATCCTCTTTCTTGCCGCCGAACAGCGGCTGGTTGGGGATCTGGTACAGAAATGCCACGCGCATTCCGGCATGCTCAGCCATCTTGAAGCCTTCGTCGGTGGTGTGCTTGCTGGCGCCTCCACCGGTCACCCAGATCAGGGTCATGTTGGGGTACCGGACGTTGTTGGGCTCATAAATCTGCAATTGGTGTTGCCAGCGAATGCCTTCCCAGACTTGCGAAACAAAGTGTAGCTTGTAAATCCTGCCGCGCTCGACGCGCTGGGTTGTAACATGCCGCCACTTGAACGCCGGGTCAGGACGCCGGATGTAGTTCATCAATTGCGCGTTTGCCGAGGAGTTCATTAGGAAAACAAGAATGACTGCCGCGATCCACGCCGCGGGCCGCAACCGGACAGGAATCGCAACCTTGCCGTTACGCCATAAAACGTTCACATCGCCTCCAAACTTCTGAATGGAAGTCTTCAACCTCTGGCGGCCCTTACTCGATCAGACGGATTGCAGCACACATGCCGCCCCAGTCCAAAATCTGAAACCGAATGTCATCTCCAATATATTATCAGTGGGCGTGAACTCCCACGAATAACTCCGTCAGTCTGGCCAGGATGTGCGATCATCCCTTGCAGGCCGCTTAGCCCCGAAAAGATTCTTTTCCACGAAACAATAAGACATGCCAGGCCATGAAGAAACTGTTTTGCCGCTCTTCCATACGGCAGAGCCGGAGGGCAAGCAGCCTCTGGCATATGAAACTAGGTCGTAAGAGCAATGCCCATCATCAGGAAGAAAGCTTCAAACCCCGTTACGGACTCGTCGCCCGAGCCCGATGGCTAAGCGAGGGAGGAGCATCCTTCGGCGCTGAGCCCCAAGACTTGTTCGGCTTAGGACCAAGCGTGATCCGCAAGTTGCCTCCCGCCGTAATCCGGTGGTAATTGATCCAGTTCTCAGGGTGATCGCGACCGTCGAGCTTGACCCCTTGAATATAGGGCTTGTGCTCCGGGTCCTCTGACGCTTCTATCCTGAAAGTCTTCCCCTGATACGGTGCGTGCAGATGGATCACGATCTTGCTGAAGACCGGGCTCACCAGCTCGTAGGCGAGACTTGCAGGGTCAACCGTGTAGATTCCCATCATGCTCATCACCGCCCATGAGGACATCTCTCCGCAATCGTCGTTACCCGGTATGCCACCCGGGGCCGTAGTGTAATTCTCCCTCAAGACGCGCCGCACCACACGCTGGCTTTTCCAGGGCTCACCGGAAAAATTGAACTCAAACGGCGCTTCCAGGTCCGTTTCATCGTAAGGATTGTAATACTGGGCATAGTATCCCGGCTTGGGATAATTAAAGAATGCTGTTAGGCGCTGGTTGAACAATTTCACGCCCACCGCATGGACCAGCCACGCCAGGTCGGCCGGGGCCAGCCACTGGTAATGCCAGCCCGAACCCTCAATGAATCCGGAACCGGGCCTTTCACCGGGCGGGTAGGCGGGGTTAAATCCAGGCACCCACTTCCCGTCCGAATTACGAGGACGGAAGTATCGGTCCCGATGATTAAAGACGTTGCGATAATAGAGGGCGCGCCGGTATAGCATCTTCGCGGCTTGAGTCCTGTGGAGCTTCACGGCCAGGTCATAGAGCGATGCGTAAGCAATGCAGTCTTCCTGGATTTGCGAAACCGAGCCGTGCTGAACTTGATCATTGGGAACATAGTGGAGCTGGTTGATCCACTTGATTCCGGGCTCGCCCCGGTAGCGGTGGCCTGGGGGCGGAGCTTCAGTAGCATCCCGCAGCATTCCCTGCCAGGCTGAATTGATGTCAAACCCATGCAGGCCGTCCAACCAGTCCATGCACAGCACCACGGTCAGCGGGCTGCCGGCCATGTCGTTGGTGTAACGGTTGATAAACGGCCAGCGTCCAATCCATCCTCCTTGCTTGTACATCAACACGATGGACCGCGCCATGTCTTCCGCACGATGAGGATCGGCCAACGCCAGAAGTGGCATTTCGCTCCGGTAGATGTCCCAGCCTGAAAAATTGCAGTAGACCTGGTGGCCCGGAGCCACCCGGTAAACCTTCGTGCTTGCAAAGCCGGTATATCGCCCGTCCGCGTCGCTGTAGGTGCTGGGCATCAAAAAACTGTGGTAAAGCGCGGTGTAAAACAGACGCCGGCTGCGTGCAGTGCCTCCGGTGACTTCAATCACGCCGAGCGCTTGATTCCACGCTGACCAGGCATCACGGCGCACCTGGTTGAAGCTTTTCCCCGCCGCCTCGGTTTTCAGGTTGTTTTCCGCTCCGGCAAGATCCACATAGGAAATCCCCACTTTGGCAACGACGGTTTGCGAGTGCGGCGATGCCGGCCAGCGCACATAGGCGCCGATCCATTGACGCAGGCGGGTTTGTGTGGCAGAGCGACCGCCCGCGGAAATTTTGCCGGGCCCGCCGAGTTTGTTTCCTTTCCAGGTACCAAAGGAAGAAAAAGGACGGCTGAAGACCATGACGAAATAGACTTTGTACGTTGCACTGCCCCAAATCCGGTTCACCACGTAGCCGGTGATTTTATGGCTTCCCGCTACCCGAACGCTTGCCGCCACGGTCTGATTGAGCGTCTGGCTGATGGGAACAAGGATATTTGCCGTTTTCCCGGCCGGAAAAGTAAATCGTGCAAGGCCGGTGCGGGCTGTCGCGGTGAGTTCAGCATGAATGCCCCAGCGCGATAGCAAAACCTGGTAAGATCCCGGAACCGCTGATTCCCGACTGTGGGAATAAGGTGATTCAAATTCCG
>CAYWMN010000297.1:0-4368 GCA_964459065.1 uncultured Acidobacteriota bacterium
AGCTTTGCGGCCGATTGCTGCGCCTTCTTTTCTTCGGTCACATCAATCGCCACTCCGATAACGCCGGATATGTTTCCCTCACGGTCTTGCAGCGGCTCCAGATGGGCCGAGAAGCTGCGACCCGCGAGTTCAATTTCATTCGCGCGGGGTTGCCCGTCCAGCACCGCGCGATGCGCAGTGGCAAGGGTTGCGTCTTCATCCATGGCGCCTCGAAACTCAGGCACGGTCTTTCCGATCAGATCTTCAGCGTGGAGATTTGCCGCGGCCAGTGCCGTTCCGGAAGCGGAAAGAATGCGGAGGCCGCGGTCCGTTGTCCAGACAACAGCCGGAATTTGATCCAGAATCACGCGAAGGTGGCGTTCCGTTTTACGCAACTTCTCTTCTGCCGCCATGCGTTCCGCAAGTTCTGCGCGCAGCCGGCGATTGGCCTCGTTCAACTCCGCTGAGCGCTCCGCCACCTTGGTTTCCAGGGTTTCGTTGGCATCCGCCAGCGCCTCTTCGGTCCGCCGCCGGCTTTCGTCGGCCCGGTTCAGCCGTTGCGCCGTCACGATCATTTCGTAGAGCAGCAGAATGATCGCCATCATCACCATCAGCATGGTGCCGGTTTCAGAATTGAGAAGCCCCTCCTTCTGAGCTTCATACCTCCACCAGTCGAGGACGACCGGAATCACAATGGCGATGGGCAGCAGGCGCCGCGCCATCACCCCGCCGGAAAGACCCGTGAAAATTTCCGCCACGACGCCGCGGTCAGGGTGCAGAAAAAACACCCCCAGCGAAAGCGCAATCAGAAGCAGGGTTTCCACCAGAGCCCCGGCACTGATCGTGCTGCGGCTGAAGGAGAAGGCCAGCAAGCCTAACAGGCTGAGCACAAAGCTGCCCCCGGCCAGAAGCTGGGTGGAAAGAGCTTGGTCGTGTTTATCATCGTCGGGAAGCCCAAACGCGGCTCCCAACAGGATGAAGTCGAGCGCCGCCAAATGCGGCGTCCCGACTGGATTTTTGAGGCCTGAAGAAGCTGTCAGCATCCCAGAGGCCTCGGTTATGGCAAGACTCCGCAGGAAGAAAAACAGGGCAACAGAAACGGTTGCCAACCCCAGCGCCGAGGTGGCGTGCTGATAAAACTGATGACGGGACTTCGAGTCGGGCTTGGCAGCCTGAAACCAAAGACACAGCGCCAGCATCATAAAACAGCCGCCGTCTGAAATTGGAATATCAGGCAGGATAAACTGTGAAAGATGGAACCCGCCGGCGAGAAGGACCAAGACCCCAAACAGTCCAGCCAGCATCGCAGAAATTTTGCGAAAACGGGCAGTCCACCCCTGTTGGGAACCAAAGAGCTTGATGATCCATTGATCAGTCATTTCTTTGCTTGGGTCCGCGTAGCAGATGTTGCTGCAGCAGGGTGCTGCCCTGCCCGGCCGCGCGCCTGAAATGCAAAAAATCCTGCCGCGCCAGGTTTTCCAAACCAACTTCCAACAAGTTCTTATGGGGTTCTTCTTTCACCTCATGCAACGCGCCCGGCAAGCAGCCTTCTGTTTTTCAGCAGGCGCCCGGAGAACGGCTCACGGCCGGATGATTTGAATGGCATTCCCAGCGCTGCGCTCGCCGGGCATCAATTCGCTGCACGACCCTCCCAGTCCGTGCGGGATTCCGCAGTCTCAGGGAGTGATGGCCGAAGCGGCCTTGGGAGTGCGGCTGGCCAGGATGATCGCTGTGGTTGCGCCGCCAACTTCGGCGACGATTCCCGCCACCAGCAGTGCGCCGGCCCCAATGCGAAGATGCTTCAGGTGCCGGTTGGATGGGGGAACAGGCATAGGAGCCCTCGCAGCCCTGGTGTCGATGGTAATCGTCTTGCCGGCAAGGACCTTTTGAGTGGTTCCGTCCTTTTCAATTTGCAGCGCACCATGCTTGGCCGTCACCAGCAGGAGCCCGTCGGCCATCGCCACGTCCCCAAGCGTTGGATACCCTTGCACCGGCGCAATGGTCACATTCCCCGCCTTGACCCGAAAACCGTTGCCCGCCGCCGGCTGGTAAACCGACACCCGTCCGCGGTTCAAAGACACGGTAACGCCCTCGGCTTGCTGCAGAAAGGATGCGTCGCTGTCTTGCCCAACCACCATGCGGCTTCCCTGGCCGAGCGCTACCATCGCAACGCCGTCGTCGACCCGCAGGGTATCGCCGCTCAGCACCGTCGTGTTCGGCAAGGCTTGTTGGCCGTCCAGAACAGCGTTCTGGCTTCCAACAATCGAACCGATGGGCAGCGGACTGGCCAGGGCTGGCTTCAGTCCCGCGAACGCCATAAAAAATACGAGTAAACTCCAGTGAATGCTTTTCACTTTTGCTTCCTCCTTCACGCACGCACCTTCACGCTGGAACAGCATTCAAAAGTACATGCTTATACATGATTACTAATTTGTCAACCATATTCACAGTCTGCAACGCTCTCCCCGGCCGCAGACCTCACGCCCTCCGCGAAGCCCGCGAAACAATCCCGGCAAGCAGCCTTGTCGTTCCCGGCGGCCCGCGGCTGCCGTCAAAACTCTGAAGCAATCGGCCTTCAACTCAAACCCACGTTCGGCGTTCCCGCGCTGTTCGGGCGCTCCGCGGCCAGGGCCGCCCGGCCCAGCCTGAACGCCTCGGCCCGCCGGTAGCTCGCTTTCGCCCTCAGCGCTTTTTCCCGCCAAGCCGCCACCTGGATGTAGGCCAGCACCGGCGCCAGCAGGAGGAACGCGGCGCTGTAGTAGGCAATCGATTCGGTAACCGAAAAAACCGTGAAAAACATCAGAATCGCAGGAATTTCGTCGGGCAAAGCGGTGGACGAGCGTGACAGGTAGAGCTGAATAAGAAGAATCCACGCCAGCGCGAAAGCCGCCACATAGGCCAGCGTCCCCAACACGCCGCTCTCGATCAAAGCGTGGAAAAAGGAGTTTTCCAGCTGGATGCCCTGCAGATAGTACCGGTCGGCCTGGAAGCCCAGTCCCACCCACGGCGATTGCCCGACCGCCGCCAGGCCCTGCATCCATTGGCCGGTGCGCCCCGTAAGCGTCGGATCAAAGTGTCCGTTCCGGGTCCCAAAATCCCAAAGGCCGCGAAAAAAACCCTCCAAAGCCAGAAGAGCCGCGCCCAGGGTTCCAAGCCCCAGCAGCACGGTGCGCCGGCGCTTGTGCAGCAGGAGGATAACCATTGCAGCGGCGATAAAGCTGATCGTTTCCGTGCGCGCCTGCGCCATCAACAGAATCAGCAGCGCGATGGCAAGCGTCCCCACCCAGAGGATCTTATGCCACTTTTTCCCCTGCCAAAGCCGCGCCAGGGCCACTACGCCCGCCACGCCCGCGTACCGGGCAAAACCCGTGTTGCGGGTGCTGGCCATGCCCGCGATGGTGCCGTGCGCTCCCACGTTGCCGTTGTAGACCATAACGCCCAGCGGACTGCCCTGCGTGTGCGCAACCGCGGCTCCGCCAAATGAGGGAATGGCCGCAAGCAATCCGAGCATGATGAAGATGTCGATAAACCAATTGAGCTCGATGATGCGGGCCAGAGATTCCATCGCATCGGCGTCTGACGAGATCAGCATCAGAACCAGCACGATCGCTCCGTACATGGCCCCCCAATACGTCGCGCGCAGGGGGTAGCGGGATAGCAGGCCTGATGAAACCAGCCCGACCGCCGCAAACATTCCCAGCAATCCCAGCGGACCCGCCACCGCCTGCGTCTTCAGGCCCCTTCTTGCCAGGATCACCAGCAGCGCAATCCATCCGGCAATAATGGGGAAAAAAGCGCGAATCCCCTGGATCAACTGCATGGGGGAAGCCGGGAAGCCGGGAGAAAGGACGAGGCCGATCCCCGTGTCGTACCCGCTCCAGAGCACGAACCACAAGACCAGTCCCAGCAGGATGGCCGGCTTCAGCCTGCGGCGCGGCGCCGGGGGTCGATAGGCTCCGAATTGGGGATCAAACCTTCTCGGCAACAAACCTCTCCGGCTGCGCTTTTTGCGCCGGCGCAGCTTGGTGGCGCCTGTTTAAGGCATCCTGGTAGATCCCCAGCAAGCGTTCTCCCTGCTTGTCCCAGTGGTAGACCTGCTCCACGCGCTCGCGCGCCGCCCGTCCCATCTGCCGGCGCAACTCCGGCTGGGCGTAGAGCCGCTCCAGCGCCGCGGCCATCTCATCCACCACCTGGGCGGGATTTTTCGGCGGGACTTTGATGCCGCAGCCTTCGGCAACGTGCAGGGCCGGACCGGCGTGGTCCAGGCAGACCACCGGGATTCCGGCGGCCATGGCTTCAATCACCACGGCGCCTCCGCCGTCGCGCAGGCTGGGAAAGATAAACACGTCGCTTGCGGCCATCAGCTTCAGAAGTTCTTCGCGCGGCAGC